>NZ_CP015243.1:626775-940163 GCF_001648175.1 Halotalea alkalilenta
GCGGCTGCGAGGTGGTCGCGATCAATACGCTCAAGGAGCGCGGTCTCGAGCGTTTCGCCGACCCGCAGCGCAAGTTCGAGATGCTGCGCGGCGGCAGCGAGGCGGTCAGCTCGATGTATCTTTGCCCCAAGCTCGGCGGCGACATGGCGATCGTGCGCGGGATGGCCAAGGTGGTGTTCGAGCGCGACGCGCTGGATCACGACTTCATCGCGCGCTACACCCAGGGCGTCGATGCCTATCGGGCGGTGGTCGAGGCCACCGCTTGGGAGACGATCGAAGCGCAGTCGGGGCTCTCCAGGGCGGAGATCACCCGCGCCGCCGAGATCTACATTCGCTCCAACGCGACGATCATCTGCTGGGCGATGGGCATCACCCAGCACGAGCACTCGGTGGCCAGCGTACGCGAGATCGTCAACCTGCTGCTGCTGCGTGGCAACATCGGCAAGCCGGGGGCGGGCACCTGCCCGGTGCGCGGTCATTCCAACGTCCAGGGCGATCGCACCATGGGCGTCAACGAGAAGGCGCCGGAGTGGTTCTTCCAAGCCTTGGAGCGCTACTACGGAGTGAGCCTCAAGCGCGGCCATGGCCATGACACCGTCTCGGCGATCCGTGCGATGCGCGAGGGTGCATGCCGAGTGTTCATCGGTCTCGCCGGCAACTTCGCCCGCGCTACCTCGGATTCGAACGTCTGCGAAGCGGCGCTCTCGAGCTGCAACCTCACCGTGCACATGAGCACCAAGCTCAACCGCAGCCACCTGGTCACCGGACGCGACGCGCTGATCCTGCCGGTGATCGGCCGGGTCGAGACCGACGCCAAGGCTGACGGCACGCCGCAGCTGATCACCGTCGAGGATTCGATGAGCATGGTTCATGGCTCGGCGGGGATCCAGCGCCCGGCATCCCCGATGCTGCGCTCCGAGGTCGCGGTGATCTGCGGGATCGGCGAGCGGCTGCTCGGCAGCCAGGTGGTCGACTGGATGGCGCTCGCCGAGGATTACGACCGGATACGCGATCAGATCGCCGAGGTGATCCCCGGCTTCAGCGATTTCAACCGGCGGGTGCGCGAGCCGCGGGGCTTCTGGCTCGGCAACCCTGGCGCACGGCGCGAGTTCTCCACGGCCAGTGGGTTCGCCGAGTTCTCGAGCGATCCGCTGCCGGAAGCGGTGCTGCACCAGCGGCTCGCCCGCGAGACTGGCTGGTTGACGCTCCAGACCCTGCGCAGCCACGATCAGTACAACACCACGGTCTATGGCTACGACGACCGCTATCGCGGTGTGAAGGGGATGCGCCGGGTGATCTTCCTCAACCCGAACGACATCGAGCGGCTCGGGCTCAAGGATGGACAGTGGGTCGATCTGGTCGGACGCGAGGAGGACGGCGTGCCGCGCCGCGCCGAGGCGTTCCGGATAGTCTCCTACGACACGCCCGAGGGCTGTGCGGCGGCGTACTATCCTGAAACCAACCCGCTGATTCCGCTCGACTCGGTCGGGATCAAGAGCAATACCCCCAACTCCAAGTCGGTGGCGGTACGGCTGGCGCCGAGCGCGCGATTGGCCTGAGAACAGTGGTCGAGAGCGGTGGTTACGCTTCGACACGCGAACGCGCTCCACTGCAATGCGGTCCAAGGGGATACTACCAAGGTCGAAGGATTCGCCGGCGGCGAATCCTGATTCCGACGGGAGGTATTGATGATGCTTGGACATTTACTCAGGATGCTCGCCCGCTACTTCGTTTTCGGGCTCAGCGTGCTTTCCTCCACCAGCCTGCTGCTCTCCTGTGGCGACGCCCGGCGGGTACTGGATGCGCCCGATGCCAACCAGCATCCCCGCGCGCGGCGCCCACGCTGATCGGGCGCTCTCATGCACTGACCCTTATGCATCGATGAAACACACCGACCAAACCCAACGCCCCCGGCCGCGATGAAACGCGCCGGGGGCGTTGGCTTGAATGGGTCGGATGAACGGCTCGTGTGGAGCGAAGCCATCGAGTGGTGCTAGTTTGGCCCGAGGCCCTCTACCGGAAGATCGCGCTCATGGCGACTGCGTCGACCAAGCCTGTCATCGGCGTCACCCTGGATGCCGAGCCCGCCGGCGGCTACGCCGGCTCGCCCTGGTACGCGCTGCGCCAGAACTACATTTCGAGCGTCAATGCCTGCGGCGGCGTGGCGATCGCCTTGCCCCACCATCCAGAGCTCGTCCCCGAGCTGATCGCGCTGTGTGACGCCTTGGTGATCACCGGCGGCGCCTTCGACATCGATCCCGCCCTGTTCGGCGAACGGATCACCACGCCGACCATCCGCTTGAAGCCCGAGCGCACCCGCTTCGAACGCTCACTGCTCGAGGCGGCGATGGCGCACGACTTGCCGATCCTCGGCATTTGCGGTGGGCAGCAGCTGATCGCAGCGGTCACCGGAGGCAGCCTGATCCAGCACATCCCCGACGAGATCGGCCATCAATTGGTGCACAACCGCAAGGCCGCCGGCGAACTGATCCATCATCCGGTGACGATAGCGCCGGGCAGCCTGCTGCACGCGGTGGCCGGGGTCAGCGAACTGAGCGTCAATACCTCTCACCACCAGGCGGTGCGATCGGTCGGCCCCGGCTGCCTGATCACCGCGCGGGCACCCGACGGCGTGATCGAGGGCATCGAGTGTCCGGGGCTCACTTTCTGCCTGGGCGTGCAGTGGCATCCCGAATATCTCGAAACCGCCGCGGACCGGGGCATCTTCCTGGCCCTGGTGGAGGCTGCGCGCCGATACGGCGAAAGGCGGCGGCAGTCCTCGGTATCCTGACCTCTCTCTTGCGCCGCATGGGCACCGTCATGGCGAGGAACATCATCGAGCGCCAGCTTCGACGTGATGCACGCCATGGGGCAGCGGAATCCGTCCGATCCGTTGGAGGGCGGGACGCTGGTCATCGTCGATGCGGAAGACCTCGAGGCCGGCGTTCGGCGGCTCATCGGCATGGCCCTGGAACACTGTGGCGAAGAAATGACGCCCGTCCGGGGAGAAGCTGCCGCCCTCCGGCAGTACGCCCTCGAAGGGATAGTCGGCCAGTTTCTCGAGTTCACCGCTGGTGGGATCGAAGCGTAGCAAGGTAACGCTGGCGTCGCGCTGAAAGCGGGGCGAGTCGGGGGCGAACACGGTGCCTTGCATGTTCACGGTGGCGACCAACCGGCCGTCCGGGCTGATCGCCAGGCCCTCGGCATTGGGAGCGGTGGCGACGCTGGCGATGCGTTGGTGGCGGTCACCGGCTTCGGCGAGGCGGATCACGCTGATCGATGAAGCCTGGTCGGGAATGCGCCCCTCCAGGCTGGTGGCGGTTAAGTCGCGGCCCCAGTCGGAAGTGAGATAGAAACGGCCATCGGGGCTGAAGCGACCGACGAAGGGATCGCGGCCGACCGCCACTGGTTCGCCCCAGGTGTGCAGCTCGATGCCATGCTCGCCTTCAGTGACGGTGAAGAACGCCACCCGGTCTTGCGTGTTGACGTTCACCGCAAGCGCTCGGCCAGAGGGATGCCAGTGTATGTTGCTTAACGTTACGCCGCCGCGAGGTTGATCAGCGTCGCCGTGGATACCCAGTTCGGCGACGTCGAAGCGTGCCGGCTCAGTGAAGTGGCCGTCGGCATAGGACACGACCTGGATCGTACTGGCCGTCGGGGTGTTGGAGACCACCGCGATGCGATCGCCTGCGGGATGTAGCGCCAGGGCCTCCGGGGACGCTTCCAGTGCGATGCTGTCGGCTTGGCGGGGCTGGGAGGGATCGCTCAGGTCGATCGCCGTCAGCATGCGCCCAGGCGGCAGCTCCGCGACCCGGGTCATCCCTGGGCCACGCTGGCCCAGCCGTTCGACGACGAAGGCGGTGCTGCCATCCCGGCTCAGCGCGAGCACCTCCGGAGACGCGGTCACCGAGTTCGATACCGGCAGCCGGCTGATCGAGTACCCGTCATCGCTGAACCTGATCACACTGAGCAGATCCTCATGGCCGGCTTCGCGCGGCGCCAGCAGGCCGCTGTAGTAGCTGGAGGCGTCGAAGTCTCCATCGCTGATCGTCACCAGCGTACCGATGGCGGGATTGATGGCCAGACCCTCCGCTGAGGCAGGCGTGTGAAGGCAAACGATCAGAGCCAAGCCAAACCAGTGTCGGGTCATCCGCATAGGCCTCGGGGAACTTGTGTTCTCCCATCCTGGCGATGATCTTGATCGGTATCCAATCACAATCAATGCCGCTGTGATCGGTAGTCCTTATCAGGAGGCCTCGATGGATATCCGCTCCCTCGCCTGCTTCATCGCGGTGGCCGAGGATCTGCATTTTCGCCGCGCCGCAGAGCGGCTGAATCTTACTCAGCCGGCGTTGAGCCAGCGTATCCGCGCCCTGGAGGAGCAGGTTGGCACGGCGCTGTTCGAGCGTGATCGCCGTCGCGTCTCGCTGACGCCAGCGGGGCAGGCCTTCCTCGCCCCGGCTCGCGCTGCAGTGGCCAGCGTGGGAGAGGCCAAAAGTGCCGCGCTGCGTGCCGCACGCGGCGAGTTCGGCCGGCTGCGCCTCGGTTTCACCGTGATCGCTTTCTATGGCTCCCTGCCTGACACGGTGTGGCGCTTTCGCCAGCGTTATCCTCAGGTCGAGGTGGAGCTTCAGGAGATGAACTCGCCACGGCTCGAGCGCGCGCTGGACAATGGCGAGCTCGACCTGGGGGTACTGCATCCGCCGCTGAGCACCCCGAGCCTGGTCGTCCATCCACTCGCCGAGTTGCCGATGCGCTTGGCGCTACCGGCCAATCATCCTCTGGCCGGCAATGAGATCGTGCCGCTCGAGGCGCTGCGCGATGAACCGCTGCTGTGCGCGCCGCGAAGCGTGGGGCCGAGCATCTTCGATCGCCTGATCGGGCTGTTGTGCGCCCAGGGGTTCAGCCCGCGGATCGCACTCGAGGTCACCCCGATGACGACCTTGGTTGGCTTGGTCGCCGCCGGTGCGGGGCTCGGCTTCGTCACCGCCGGGATCGCCGCAATACCGCGCCCAGGCGTGGTATTTCGCGAGACCACCCCGCCTCCGCCAACACTGCCGCTGGCCGCTGCCTGGCGCGAACCCTCGCTGATCCCCAGCGCCAAGCGCTTCCTGGCGCTGGTGGACGAATCCGGCAGGTGATTCGGGGCGGCCCTGGAGGGCTTACTTGGCGAACAGCTGGCTCATATCCTTGAACGCTTTGAACTCGAGCGCGTTGCCGCAGGGATCGAACAGGAACATGGTGGCCTGTTCGCCGACCTGGCCTTTGAAGCGCACGTAGGGTTCGATCACGAATTCGGTGCCGCGCGCCTTGAGCCGCTCAGCCAGCGCTTCCCACTCCTCCCAGCCGAGCACCACGCCGAAATGCGGCACCGGCACGTCGTGGCCGTCGACCGCGTTGGTATGGGCGGCTTCCTGCGAGGTGGTCTTGGGGTGCTCGTGGATCACCAACTGGTGGCCGAAGAAGTCGAAGTCGACCCAATGGTCGCTGGAGCGGCCTTCTTCGAGACCGAACAGCTCGCCGTAGAAGCTGCGGGCGGTGGGGAGGTCGTAGACGGGAATGGCAAGGTGGAAGGGGGACAGGGCCATGGGCGTTGCTCCTCGGGGATTTGTTGTGCCGGCCATTCTCCCTCGGCGGATATGTCGATTGAAAGAGCGTAGTTTAGCTATCTGATATCGGAAAAACGGATCGATAAGGACATGATCAGAGAGCTCAAGACCTTCCTCGCCGTCGTTGAGTACGGCACCTTCGCCGCTGCGGGCCTGCAGGTCGGGCTCAGCCAGTCGTCGGTCAGCGCTCAGATCAAGCAGCTCGAGACCCGCTTTGGCGAGCGGTTGTTCGACCGCACCGGGCGTATCGCGGTACTCAACGCCGCAGGCAAGCGGATCCTGCCGCTGGCCGAGGAGATGGTAGGACTCGAGCGCAGGATGCTGGCGCTGAACGAGGCTGAGGAGCTTCGCGGCGAGCTCAGAGTCGGCGCGATCGCCAGCCTGCAGAGCGGAAGGCTCCCCCAGGCGCTGCTGCGCCTGCGCGAGCGGGCGCCGAAGCTGCGGGTGCGTCTGGTGCCGGGGGTGTCGCTCGGGCTGCTCGATCAGGTCGATGCCGGCAGTGTGGATTTGGCACTGCTGCTGCGCGCGCCCTTCGCGCTGCCCAAGGAGCTCCACGCCGAAGGTATTGGCGAAGAGCCGTACGTGGTGATCGCTCCGCGCGGGGCGAACGCCAGCCAGGCCTCGAGCGATCCGCTGCATCTGCTCGCCACCGAGCCGTTCATTCGCTATGACCGAAGCTCCTTTGGCGGCCGGCTGGTCGAGCGCTTTCTCAAGCGCCAGCGGATTACGCCGCGCCAAGTGATCGAAGCCGACGAGCTCGAGGCGATCGCGCGGATGGTCGAATGCGGTCTTGGTGTTTCGCTGATCCCCGCCGCAGGGCCGTGGCTCGAGCGCAGCGAGCGGCTGCGCGTGCTGTCGCTCGGCGAGGCCACCTTTCATCGTGAGTTGGTGCTGGTCTCCCGGGCCAGCCAGCGCCGGGTCGCGGCCCTGACCCTGTTCGCCGACTGCCTGCGCAGCGCTATCGCTGAGGATTGAGAGAGCGAGTCCGGCGCTCATGTATCTAGGTGCCTGGCTGTGAGCGTCGAAGTGGTTAAGGCTTATTTAAGTATTTGCCGCGACTCAACCTGGATCAGGAGATCACCCGATGTATTCCCATCGCTACCCGCTAGGCTTCGGCCTGCTCAAGCTGGAGCTTATCGCGGCCCTGCTGGCCGCGTCGGTCTGGCTGGTGATGCTTGCGTTGCTGGGCGCCCGCTTTCTGGGCCGTCGGCGCAGGTCGAGCTCGCGCTAGCAAGCGCCACACAGCGCCTTGCAGGCGTCACGCGCGTCCGCCTGGTTGGCTGCCTGTCGCGGAGCGCGCAGGGATTTGGCGTCGAAGGCGGTTGGGCGGATGCAGCCGGCGGGAAGGTGGGCACCGTGCCTTTCGCTCTCTCGTTCTTCTTTGGCGACGACCTTGGTATCGGCGCGGCCGGCGAACAGGCGGCGAATGGCGATCGCGAGCATGGCGAAGGCCAAGACGGTGACGAGAATCCTCCTGCGTTTCATATCGATGTCCTCTTCAGCGTGCCGGATGGCCGGGACGCATTCATTCATTAGCATTGAAGCTAATTATGCGCCTATATCCAGGCTGCCACGAATCGATTGCAGCTATGTGACTTATTGCTGGAGATGATCGAAAGGGGAGCGGGCTTGGGTGCGATCGCACCGCCGGTCGGGTGACCGGCGGTTGGAGAAGGGCAAGGTAGTAGGAAGTAGCGGTTTCAAACCCCTACGGCTGGTCTGAAAAGTGCCTGCGCTCGTCGGCCTTTCAGTCGAGATTCAGTCCGCTGCCCTCGTCGCAGCCGAGATGGACGTTCATGCTCTGGATGGCGGCACCCGCGGCGCCCTTGCCGAGGTTGTCGAGGCGGGCGACGAGCAGCAGCCGTTCGGCGTTGCCGCAGATCATCAGGTCGACGCGGTTGGTATCGTTGCAGCCCTGGACATCGAGGAAACCGGCGTCGAGATTGCTTTCGTCATCCAGCGGCAGCACGCGGATGAAACGCTCGCCCGCGTAGTGGCGCGTGTAGGCGGCATGCACCGCGGCTGCGTCGACGCCGGCCAGCGTGGCGAGCTGCAGCGGAATCTGCACCGAGAGACCTTTGAGGAAGGGGCCGACCACCGGGGTGAACACCGGAGCGAGTTCAAGCCCCGTCTGGGCGCGCATTTCCGGCAGATGCTTGTGCATCAGACCCAAGGCATAGGGGCGCGGGCTCGCGAGGCGTGGATCGCTCGTGCCTTCGTACTCGGCGATCATGCGCTTGCCGCCGCCGCTGTAGCCGGTCAGCGAGAAGGCGCTGAGTGGGTGGCTCGGCGGCAGAAGACCCGCGTCGATCAATGGTCGCACCAGCAGCACGAAGGCGCTGGCGTGGCAGCCGGGGTTGCTGATCCGTTTCGAGGCGCGGATCTTCTCACGCTGACCGGCGGCGAGTTCGGGCAGCCCATAGGTCCAGTTCGGATCGGTACGAAAGGCGGTGCTGGCGTCGATCACGCAGGTATCGGGGTTCTCGACCAGGCTGACCGCTTCGCGCGAAGCGTCGTCGGGCAGGCAGAGGAAGGCGACGTCGGCGGCGTTGAGGAAGCGGGAGCGCTCTTTGCGATCCTTGCGCTTGGCGTCATCGATGCGCAGCAGCTCGATGTCGTCGCGCAGGGTCAGATAATCGAGCAAGCGAAGGCCAGTGGTACCCTCCTGCCCATCGACGAAAACCTTGAATGCCATGGCGTCCTCTTCGCTTCTCGCGTCGACCGATCGGATCGTTTGATTCAGGCCATGCCGGGCATTAGGGGCTCGATATGGTCTAGGGTCGAACAGGATGCCATGCGCGGCGTCGAGGCGAAAGCGGCCCCGCGACGTAGGTCGCGGGGCCGCGGGAGGATCATCCCAGGGATGATGGCACGATGCGTTGGGGCTTGGGGGCTCAGAGCCGCCAGATACGCCCGATCACGAAGCCGATGGCCGCCGCGGTCGCCAGCGCCCCGAAGGGATTGCTGACGGTGAATTCGCGTACGTTGTCGATCGCTTCGCCGTAGCTCGCCTGGGCCTGGCCCGCCTTCTGGCGTAGCTTGCCCTTGAGCCGCTGCTCGTCATCGTCGATGAAGTCGCCGTAGCTTTCCTGCGCTTGACCCAGCACATCGCGTGCCTGGCCTTCGATACGTTCCTTGGACATGTTCGCTCCTGTGCGTGCACTTCGTGGACGACCGCGTCGTCAGTCTCGGCTCGCCTAAGCGAGGCTTCTGCGAGACCGAGTATTCAAACTCTAGCAGGCGGTGCCAAAAGATCACGGAAGATCGCGCTATAAAGGTGGACGCTTCCCTGCGTCCGGGGGCCATCCTGGCTGCTGTGAGTGGTACCGGTAGACATCGCGCTTGCGGTCGGTGCAGGTCCTTCTGCACCGGGACCATCCTTGGTGCCACTACCGGTACGTGGCAGGGATTCTGCGCGTGGCGTCGAGGTTCGCATAGAGACATTCGCACTAGCAGAGCTAGTGCATTTGCGTGGGTCAGTAGCCGAGACCGAAGAAACCGCGCTCGCGTGCCCAAACGATGGCTTCCGCGCGGCTGTGGAGGCCGAGCTTGGCGTAGATGGTCGAGACGTGGTTGCGCACGGTGTTGGGCGCGAGGCTGAGCTTGCGGGCGATCTCTTTGTCGGCGAGGCCCTGGCAGAGCAGCGAGAAGACCTCCCGCTCGCGCGCCGAAAGATCATCGAGCCTTGGCCCTTCCGATTTTCCAGCGACGTTGGCGCGGCGCACGTTGGCGAGCTTTTCGAGCAGGGTGCGGCTGAACCAGGAAGCATCCTGCATCACCGCCTCGATCGCGCCCACCAGCTCCGCCTCGCTGCGCCGCCGCTCGGTGATGTCGAGCAGGGTCACCAGGGTGCAGATCTCTTCGCCCTGCAGCAGTACTCGCTCGGCCGAGACCTGGCAGTCGAGCACCTCGCCTTGGCGGGTATGGACTTGCAGCTCGAGTCCTCGCACGCTCCCCTCCTTGGCCAGAGACTCGTCGAACCGGCGGCGGCTCTCCTCCTCCCACAGGCCGAGCGACTCCGCACTGCGTCCGACCAGCGTCTCGCCGTCGTAGCCCAGGGTGGAGACGAACGCATCGTTGACCTCGAACAGCACGAAGCCCTCACCGACCAGCGTGCTCGGCACCGGCGACATTCTGAACGCTTTTTCGAAGCGCTCCTCGCTGAGCCGTAGCGCGAGTTCCATGCGCCGGCGCGGCTCGAGGTCGGTGAAGGTGAACAGCATGCAGGGCTCGTCATTGAAGTCGATCGGCTGCCCGGCCACCATCACCCATTTGCTGGTGCCATCGGGCAGTGCCAGCGCGGCTTCCATCTGCGCGATGGTCTGGCCCGCCTCGAGTCGCTCGATCGCCTGTGCGCGACGCTCGGCATGAGAGAACACATCGAGCTGGTAGACCGAGCGTTGGATCACCGTCTCGCGGGTAAGGCCAGTCATCTCGAGAAAGCCTTGATTGACCTTGACGTAGCGCTGGTCGCTGAGCCGGCAGATCAGCGCTGGTGCCGGGTTGGCATTGAAGGTGCGCTCGAAACGCTGCTCGGCGAGTGCCCAGTCGGTTGCGTCCTGGAGCACCAGCACCAGGCCGTCCGCTTCGTCGTTCTCATCGGTCAGCACCAGGCCCCGCGCGCGGTGGATGCGAAGCGGCGGGGCTTCCTCTGCGACTGGAGCGACCTCGGTCACCACATCCTCGAAGCTTTCGCCGGCGAGCAAGCGTTCGAGCGGATACTGACCCGGCTGGAGCGGATGGTTGTTGCGATAGCGCAGCATGAAGCGCTCGCGATAGGCGCCGACGTCGCCGCCTAGCGCCTCGAGCTCATCGACACCGTGCATCTCGAGTGCCGCCTGGTTGGCCCAGGCCAGCTCGCCGCTCGGATCGAGCAGGATCACCCCATCGCTGAGTCCTGCGATGATTTGCTGCAGCTGTCGGCGAGTAGTCTGGCGTCGCAGGGCTTGGTGATCGATGGTGATCTCGGACATGGTATTTCCTCGACGCGTCACGGGCGCGGTGTCGACTTGGATTATCCCGGCAAACGGGCGCCGCGCAAAACGCTGCCCGCGCAGTTGGACCCGCCTCGGGGCCGGCCAGGTCGATGCACCGGGTGGGTGGGTCTGGAGGGGCGAGTCGAGGGCGGGCTTTTCAGGATGGATGCCCATACGCCCTGGTATGGTCCAAACTCTGGCCTGACCCTCTGATGGAGCATCCGCGCATGTACAAAGTGATCCCGCTGCTCGCCGCTGCGTTGTTATTCACTGGCTGTGCCAGCCAAGGTCCCAGCGAAGGAGATGTGCGCCAGGCGCTGGTCGGCAATCTTGGTGAAATCTCAGGCTATACCGGCGGCCTGGTGTCGAGCAGTGACATCGACGTCTCGTTGCCGGACGACTGCACGCGAGAGGGCAGCGACAGCCGGTATCGCTGCGAGGTATGGCTGTCGGTATCGCGGGGCGTCGCGAGCCTGATGCCCGCCCAGCCGCTGTCGCTGAACTTCATTCAGGACCGGGACGGGCGCTGGCGCCTGGCGCAGTGATCGGCCGGGCGAATTTCGAGGGGCGGTGTCGAGGGGCAGTGTCGAGGAATGATTCGTGCAGACGATGGGAGAGCACGCTGACCGCGTGCCCTGTCGTCGAGACGGCAGCGCGGGAGGGGGAAGAAGAGGGGACGGCATTGACGCCGGTGCGAAACCCGGCGCAGCTTAAGACCTCGAGTCGACTTGAGGTCAATCGCTATGACGAAAGAGCTCGGCGTCGGTGAAGTCTCCCGCCGCAGCGGTGTCGCGGTCAGCGCTCTGCACTTCTACGAATCGCGCGGTCTGATCCAAAGCCGCCGTACCGCCGGCAACCAGCGCCGCTATCGCCGTGACGTGCTGCGCAGGCTGGCGGTGATCCGCGCCGCCCAGCGGCTCGGCATCCCGCTCGATGAGATCTTCTCGGCGCTTGCGACCCTGCCCGAAGGCAGGACCCCCACCCGCACCGATTGGATCGCGTTCTCCGCCGCCTGGCGATCGCGTCTCGATCAGCGCATCGAAGCGCTAATCCAGCTGCGCGACCAGCTCGGTGGCTGCATCGGCTGCGGCTGTCTCTCGCTCAAGCGCTGCCGCCTCGCCAATCCCGACGACCTGCTCGCCGTCCACGGCAGCGGCCCCCGCCGGCTGTTGAAAGAGCCTTGAATCAGTGCCGCTCGACTTGGGCCTTGGTCAACCACTCGCGGCCTTTGAGCATCGCGTTCCAGTAAAGCCACGGCAGCAGGCGGGTCTTGAGCTGCCAGGCGGAGGCCCGGGCGACCTTGGGGTCGAGCGGGAAGGTCGGCAGCAGCTTGCCACCGTAGCCGAACTCGGCGAGCACCACCTTGCCGCGCTCGACCGTCAGCGGACAGGCGCCATAGCCGTCGTAGCGAGCGGGGAGCGGGCGGCCTTCGCGGGCGGCGAGCAGATTCTCGGCGACGATCACGATCTGCTTGCGCGCGGCGGCGGCGGTCTTGGCATTGGTCGTGCCGATCACGTCGCCCAGCGAGAATATCTCGGCGTGGCGGCGGTGCTGCAGGGTCTCGGGGTCGACCGCGCACCAGCCGGCATCGTCGGCGAGGCCGCTGTGCTCGATCAGCTTTGGCGGCACCTGTGGCGGCACCACGTGGAGCATGTCGAACGATTTCTCGATCCGGGTCTTCTCGCCATCAGGCCCCTTGACCTCGAACCAGGCGCGCTTGTTCGGCCCGTCGACCGCGACCAGGTTGGATTCGAAAGCGAGCTTGGCGCCGTAGAGGTCGACGTAGCGCTGGAGCGAAGGGATGAAGTCGGCGACCCCGAACAGGGCGGCGCCCGCGAGGTCGAATTCGACCTCGATACGCCCGAGCACCCCTTCCCGACGCCAGTGGTCGCAGGCCAGGTACATCGCCTTTTGCGGGGCGCCCGCGCACTTGATCGGCATCCCCGGCTGGGTGAACAGCGCGCGACCGCGATCGAGCCCCTGAACCAGCTTCCAGGTGTAGGGCGCGAGGTCGAGGCGGTAGTTGGAGGTCACCCCGTTTTCGCCCAGCGTCGCTTCCAGTCCGTCGATCTTTTCCCACGCCAGCCGCAGGCCCGGGCAGACGATCAACTGGCGATAGCCGGCCGCGCGACCGTCGTCCAGCAGCACCTGGCGCGCGTCGGTATCGATCCGCTCCGCGGCGTGCTGGAGCCAGGTGGCGCCCGGGGGAATCAGCCCGGCGGTCGGGCGAACGGTCTTGGCGACATCGAACACACCGCCGCCGACCAGGGTCCAGGCCGGTTGGTAGCAGTGCCTGCTGCTCGGCTCGATGATCGCGATCCTGAGCCCCGGCTGGCGGCGCAGCAGGCTTGCGCAGACACCGATTCCCGCGGAGCCTCCGCCGACCACCACGACATCGAAGCTGCCGGCGCTCGGAGGCGTCTCGGGGGCGGAAGTGGGTTCGGTGGCGTGCGGTGCGGTCATCGGTAGTCCTCGTTGGTGGTCGATGCGAACAGGCAGGGCGAAGGTTTTTACCTCAAAGCGACGGGCCGAATACAGCTTTCGCCCGGGTCTGGATTAGGCAAGTTGGTTCTAAGCTCAAGCGTTGGGCCCGGATCGCCGCCTTTTGCGCCGCCTTTTTGCACCATCCGGCCCTGGGGCTCACTCGCCGTCTCTGCGTTCCAGCTGCTCCTTGAGCTTCTTCGGCAACCCGCGAATGATCAACCGCTCGCCGCCTGCGTCGTACTCCACCTGCGAGCCGAGCAGGGTGGTGTCGAAGCTGATCGATAGTCCGCCGGCGCGGCCGGTATAGCGGCGAAAAGAGCCCAGCGTGCGGCGGTCGGTGGGTACGTCATGCTCGATCGCGTGGTCGCCGCGGGAGAGATAGTCGACGAATGCCTCGGGACGGGCGTCGTCGAGCGCCGCGGCGAGGGTCTCGAGCGGCGCGCGTTCTCCGCGGCTCGCGTGTTCGCCAAGCTGGTCGGTGAGCTGCTCGCGCTTGTCGCGCCGCTGCTCCGCGCTCCAGCCTTCGTCCACTGCGTAGCCCTCGAAGGCTTCGAGCAGCGCGCGAGTGGTCTCTGCGCCATCGACCGGTTCGACCAGGCCGAGCCAGCGGCTGAAGTCGTCTGCCTCTCGCTTGAGCCCGCGCCGCTTGACCACCGAGAGGTAGCGCCGCGTCTCGCCTGCGCGCCACTCGTGCAGCTCGACGCGGGCGGCGAGGTCGAAAGCATTGAAGTTGAGCGTGCGCCGCGCGACCAGCTCGCCCTGCTCGTCGACGCCCAGTGTCTCGCCCTCCGGCAGCAGCGCGATCCACAGCTGCTCGACCTCCCCACGCTTGGTGTGGAGCATCACCAGCTGGCCGTCGCGCGGCTGCTCGGATGCGCGCATCAGCGAGGCAAGCCGCTCGGCGGCCTGGCGGCTGAAGGCGACGAAGTCCAGCTCGCCGCCGAGATAGGCGCCGAGCTGCACTGCGAAGGCATGCTCCTCGCCTTCGGCCGCGAAACCACCCCATAGCCTCGGCTTGCCGTTGAAGCGCGCGCTCAGGGTATCGAGCAGCCCGGCGCTCGCCTCATTCTCTGACAGTGAGCGCTCACTCAAGTTGAGGCGCTGGGTGACGCCGTCCGGCTCGCGAGCGAAGCGGTGGAGAATGCAGTGGATAATCGACATGCGGTACCTCGGGAGACGAACGGGGGAGCGCTGGATATCACCTTTGCAGGGCGTGGGTCAAAGAGCAGGGCGGACTGGGCGGGCTTGGTCCATTCTTCCGGTGAGCGAGAAATCTTCGCCGAGCGATGCGGGGCCGTGCTCTAATGAAGTCTTGATCAAAACTTAACGCCATTGCTTGGTTCTGTCGAATGGATGCCTCGAACGCCACTGGCGGGGGTATCGGGTAGGTCGGGCAACCGTTTTATCGGTGCCGCCGTGGATGGAGCCAGGGAGATGTCCAATCAGGAGAGTTCGATGAAAAGTACCAAGCTTGCGGTTGCGGCCGGCTTCCTGTTCGCAGCGCTGGGCGGCTACGCCGGGGCGCAGGAGCCGCATGGGCAGGAGCTGGTCCAGCAGTGTGTGGATCTTGCCAAGACGCGTGAAGGCGCCTCCCTCGGTACCCACCTGGTGGATGCGAACAATGCCGAGCGCTACGTCGAGGGCCAGCCGTTCGAGCTCAAGGTGGCCCTGCAAGGGCACGGCAACACTTTCTACAATCTTCATTGCACGGTCGCGGCCGACGGCGAGGTGAGCTTCAACGGCTACGCTGAGGCGGGCGTACCTGCCGATTGAGTGGTCCTGCGGCGGTGCGTTGTGGTCATCCCCGGAGTGCTCGAGCCCTCCCGACGACGCCGGCCGCTGGCCGGAGACGAGTGAAAGCGATGAAGATCGAACTGATCGAGGGTGACATCACTCAGCTGGCGGTCGATGCCATCGTCAATGCGGCCAACGCCAGCCTGCTCGGCGGCGGTGGCGTCGATGGTGCGATCCATCGCGCCGCGGGGCCTGCGCTGCTCGACTACTGCCGCGGGCTCGGCGGCTGCGCCACTGGTGACGCCAAGCTGTCTCCTGGCTTCGATCTGCCCGCGCGCTATGTGATCCACGCCGTCGGTCCCGTGTGGCACGGTGGCGGGCGGGATGAGGCCGGCCTGCTCGCTAGCTGCTACCGGCGCGCGCTCGAGCTCGCCGAGCGGGAGGGGCTCGAGAGCATCGCCTTTCCGATGATCAGCTGCGGGATCTATGGCTATCCCCATGAGGCGGCGGCGAAGATCGCGATAGGCGCGCTGTGCGAGCCGCGCCCGAATGGGTCGCTCAAGCGCGTGGTGCTGGTCGCGTTCTCCGCGCAGATGCATGCGCTGCTCGAGCGGGTGCTGGTCGATGCCAGCGGGAAGCGACGAGAGTCGTAGTGACGAGCGAATCGAGCGGGAGTATTGTCGACAATTTCGTCGATGGAACTACGTCGCCATGCCGATTTCCCCTCCAAGCCCATTCGGATTCACCGTGCAATGACGGGGTGGCCGCTGCTATTGATGCTGATCGTGGCGGTGTTCTTCACCTCGCTGCTTTCCGGTGTATTCGGCATGGTCGGCGGTTTGCTGCTGCTCGGCGCGCTGCTGGTGATCCTGCCGCCGGCCACCGCGATCGCGGTGCAGGGCGTGCTGCAGATCTGTGCCAATGCCTCGCGCGCCTGGTTCTCGCGCGATTTCATCGACTGGAGAATCCTGGCAATCTCCTGCCTGGGGCTTGGGCTGGCGGCGGGTGCGCTCGCGCTGGTCGACTACACCCCGAGTCTCGTCACCATCACCTTGGTGATCGGTCTGATGCCGATCATGGTGTGGCTCCCCAGGCGGTGGCTGGCGCTCGACGCCAGCCGGCCCTCCCATGCGCTGATCAGCGGGGCGCTCAGCGGCGGACTGAATCTCGCGGTCGGGGTCAGCGGCCCCACCACCGATATCTTCTTCATCCGTACCCGGATGGATCGTCGCACGGTGATTGCCACCAAGGCGGCGATCCAGGTCGCCTCCCACGCGGTCAAGGTGCTGTTCTACTGGCGTTCGACGCTGCATCTCGGTGGCGCTGAATGGGCGATGGTGCTGGTTTCGGCGCCCTTCGCGCTGTTCGGCACCCGTGCCGGCAACTTCATCCTGGTACGCTTGACCGATGCCAACTTCCGCCGCTGGACGCGCTGGCTGGTGACCGCGGTGGGGGGCTTCTACCTGGCCAAGGGCATCTGGCTGCTGGTTCAGTAACGACTTTGTTGTCGACAATCCTTCGGGTCGATCAGCATCGAGGCGATCGGGACGCCGTCCGCGCCTTCATAGCTGTGCCGCATGCGCAGGCCGCTTTCCACTGCGCTCGCCAGTCCGCCAGGGTTTTGCTGGCAGAGCGAGCGGCGAAGCTGCTCGAGGGTCAGCGTGGTGAAGGTATCCCGGTCGAACTCGCGTGCCGTGTGCTGGAGCATGGTGTAGCGATAGCGCACTTCTCGACTCGACCAGTCGAGGGTGACCGCATCGATCCGGGTTTCTGCGTCGATCCGCGCCGGCAGCTCGGCATTCAGCGCGGCGACCGAATGGGCGAAGCCCTCCCGGGCCGGATCAGGGGAGAAGTGCACGCGCCAGGCCAGCACCAGAAAGAAGGCGATCAGAGCGCAGGCGAGGAAGATCGGCAGCTTTTGGCGCATTGGCTCTGGCCTTGGCGAGGGTAGAGCGACAGTATGCCTGAGCACGATTGGCGAGGTGAAACGGAGTACGCTGCCCGCGGCTGCGGGCGGCCGGATCGATCAGCTGCCCGCGCGGGAGTTGACGCCGAGACGGAAGCCCGCCTGCTTGAGCACTTTGATCGCCTCCTCGGAATAGCGCGACACCAGGCCGCCGTTATCCCCGGTCGAGCTCCAGAAGTAGAGCGTGACCGCGATGTTGCCGGCGTTGGGCACGTAGCTCACCGCAGGTGCCGGGGTGGCATGGATCTTCTCGTCGCCCTCGATCATCGCCAGCAGCAGGCGGCGAGCCTCCTCGGGATCGTCCTCGTAGTCGATCAGCAAGGAGACGCTGCCGCGCCGGGTGCTTTCCTGCGAGGTGTTGGTCACCACGTTGTTGGAAAGGTTCGAGTTGGGCACATAGATGACCTTGTTGTCCCCGGTGCGCAGGATGGTGCGGAACATCTCGATCGAGGTCACCGTGCCTTCGATGCCGCCGGAGACGATGTAGTCGCCGACCTTGAACGGACGGAACAGCAGGATCAGCACCCCGCCGGCGAAGTTCGAGAGGCTGCCTTGCAGCGCCAGGCCGACCGCAAGGCCGGCGGCACCGATGATCGCGACGAACGAGGTGGTGGCGATCCCCACCATTGAAGCCACACTGATCAGCAGCAACGCCTTGAGCAGCAGACCAAGCACGCTGAGCACGAAGCTTTGCAGCGTCGGCTCGATATGGCGGGCCTTCATCAAGCGCGTCAGCGAAGCGGTGAACAGGCTGATGATCCACCAACCGATCGCCAGAGTGATCAATGCGAGCACCAGGTTGCCCGCATAGCTGAGCATCAGCGGCATCCAGGCGCCCATTTGGCTCCATAGCTGATTGACTCCTTCTTCCATGTTCATCTCTTCCATTGGCTGGGGTTATTCGATTCGCGGTACGGCCAAGCGCGCCGCCGTCGACATGATACATGGGCGAGAAGTGTTTAATGGAGGCTTAACGTGAGTGTTCGCAGCAGTCACACTCGTCGCCCCGTCCCTGACGGCGGGGTTGTTTCATGTGAAACACGCAGGCAGCCAGCCTCTCGCTGACCCAGCCTTACCCGGCAAGTTCATCAGGAGCCGTCGTTCATGTCCGTCGTGTCCACTTCTTCCCGTGCTTTGCCCACTTGGCTGCTGCTGTTGATGGCGGTCGCCACGGGGGTGGCGGTGGCGAGCAACTACTACGCCCAGCCGCTGTTGCACACCATCGCCGAGCGGCTCGATCTCTCCTACTCCCGAGCGGGCATCGTGGTCACCGTCGCCCAGCTTGGTTACGCCCTCGGCCTGCTCGCCCTGGTGCCGCTGGGCGACATGCTCGAGCGGCGCCGGCTGGTGGTGACGATGATGTCGCTGTCGACCCTGGGGCTTCTGGTCAGCGCCACGGCCAACGGTTTGCCGATGCTGCTGCTGGGTACCGCGGTCACTGCGCTGTTTTCGGTGGTGGCCCAAGTACTGGTGCCGTTCGCCGCCACGCTCGCCGAGCCCGACCGCAGAGGACGGGCGGTGGGTACGGTGATGAGCGGGCTGATGTTGGGCATCCTGCTCGCGCGCAGCTTCGCAGGCGCCCTGTCCGAGTTCGGCGATTGGCGCTTGGTCTACTGGGTGGCGAGTGGACTGATGGCGCTGACCACGCTGGCGCTGTGGCGCGCGCTGCCTGCGCTGCATACCCCGGCGGGGCTGAGCTACGCTGCGTTGATACGCTCGGTCGGCACGTTGATGGCGGTTCACGCCCGGCTGCGGCTGCGTGCGCTGCTCGGGCTGCTCACCTTCGCGTCCTTCGCCGCTTTCTGGACCCCGATCGCCTTCCTGCTCGCGGCACCCCCCTATCGGTTGAGCGATGGAGTGATCGGGCTGTTCGGCCTGGTCGGCGCGGCCGGGGCGTTGATGGCGCCGATCACCGGGCGCCAGGTCGACCGGGGCCGCGCGCGGTTGACCACCACGCTTGGCTTGGCGCTGCTGGTGCTCGGCTGGGTGCCGCTGCTGTTCGCCGGCCAGTCGCTGCTCGCGCTGCTGCTCGGCATCCTGATCCTCGATCTCGCCGTGCAACTGGTGCACATCACCAACCTGAACATGGTCTATCGGATCGATCCGGGCGCGCGCAACCGGCTCAATGCCGCCTACATGGTCTGTTATTTCCTTGGTGGTGCGCTCGGTTCGCTGTTCTCCGCGATGCTCTACGTTCACTGGGGCTGGCTCGGGGTCTGCGCGCTGGGTATCGGCTTCTCCGCGCTGGGGCTTGCGGTGTGGCTTGCTTGCCGCGCCCGGGTCGAAGCTGATACACCGAAAGGTCAGCATGGCTGAACGTGATCGCGCACCGTCCACTGTCCGAGGAGATGAGATGTCCCGCCCCAACCTGCTGATCGTGATCGCCGATCAGGTCAATGGTCGTCTGTTCGAGGATGGTCCCGCCCCCTTTCTGCATCTTCCCCACCTGCGCGGGCTGTACGAGCGCGGCGTGAACTTCGCCCACTGCTACACCGCAAGCCCGCTGTGCTCGCCGGCGCGCGCTTCGTTGATGACCGGGCGGCTGCCATCGGGGACGGGGGTATACGACAATGCCGCCGAGTTCGCCTCCAACCTGCCGACCTTCGCTCATCACCTGCGTCGCGCCGGCTACCAGACCTGCCTCTCGGGCAAGATGCACTTCGTCGGACCCGATCAGCTCCACGGTTTCGAGCATCGGCTCACCACCGATGTCTACCCCGCCGACTTCGGCTGGACCCCCGACTATCGCCGGCCCGGTGAGCGGATCGACTGGTGGTACCACAACCTCGGCTCGGTGACCGGTGCTGGGATCGCCGAGACCTCGAACCAGCTCGAGTACGATGACGAGGTGGCGTTCCTCGCCGAGCAGAAGCTCTACGACCTCGCCCGTGGTCACGACCCGCGGCCCTGGTGCCTGACGGTGAGCTTCACCCATCCTCATGACCCCTACGTTGCGCGCCAACGGTTCTGGGATCTCTATGCCGATTGCGATGCGCTCGCCCCCAGGGTCGCGCCGATTCCCTACATCGACCAGGATGCGCACTCGCGGCGGCTGCTCGAGGCCAGCGACTTCGAATCCTTCGAGATCCGCGAGGCGGACGTCGCCCGCGCGCGGCGCGGCTACTTCGCCAACCTCTCCTACGTCGACGACAAGGTCGGAGGACTGCTCGATGTGCTCGAGCGCACCCGGATGCGCGAGGACACGGTGATACTGTTTTTGTCCGACCATGGCGACATGCTTGGCGAGCGCGGGCTGTGGTTCAAGATGAGTCCGTTCGATGGCTCCTCGAGGGTACCGCTGGCGATCGATATTCCCGGTGTCGAGCCGCGCCGGGTCGATACGCCGGTCTCGACCCTGGATCTCAGCGCCACGCTCGCCGATCTCGCCGGGGTCGACCTCAGCGAGGTCGCGCCATGGAGCGACGGCGAGTCGCTGCTGCCGCTGCTTCACGGCGGCGGCCAGCATGGCCCGGTGCTGATGGAGTACGCCGCCGAGGGAAGCCAGGCGCCGCTGGTGACGATCCGCGACGCTCGCTACAAGTTCACCCATTGCGAACTCGACCCGCCTCAGCTCTTCGATCTTGAGGCCGATCCCGACGAGCTCGACAACCTTGCCTCGGCCGCCGAGTACGCGACGCTGGTCGATGAGTTCATGACGCGGGTGCGCGAACGCTGGGACATGCAGCGCTTCGATCTCGAGGTACGCGACAGCCAGGCGCGTCGCCTGGTGGTCTACGATGCCCTGCGCCACGGCCACTACTATCCTTGGGACCACCAGCCGCTGGCGCGGGCCAGCGAGCGCTACATGCGCAACCACATGGACCTCAACCGGCTCGAGGAGAGTCAGCGCTTCCCACGGGCGCAATGAAACCGGCGCCAGCTCGCCACCGGCGGCCCGGCGGGCTTTCGCGCATCCTGGGCCTTTCGAGCGACACGAGCGTCGATCGCGACCGGACATGGCGCTGCGGCTGGGGCAAACTGGGCACCGCACGATGTTTGCCGCCAAGGACATCAATATGAACTACGACACGCTGGTGCTCGGCGCCGGTATCGTCGGTATCTGTACCGCTTTGCATCTGCAGCGCCTCGGCCAGTCGGTCGCGCTGATCGACCGCGACGGGCCGGGTGAGGGCACGAGCTTCGGCAATGCCGGACTGATCGAACGCTCGAGCGTGATCCCCCATGCCTTTCCGCACGGCCTGGGGAGGCTTTTGCGCTATGCCGCCAACCGTCGCTCCGACGTACGCTACGCGTCAGGCGCGCTGCCACGACTGGCGCCATGGCTTGCACGCTATTGGTATCACTCATCGCCCTCCAGGCTGGCGGCGGCGGCGCAGATGATGCTGCCGCTGCTCGAGCGCTGCCTCGATGAACACGCCGAGCTCACGCGCGAGGCTGGCTGCGCCGCATTGGTGCGTCAGGGCGGCTGGGTCGAGGTCTATCGAGACGCCGGGGAGCTGGATCTCGCCCAGGCCCAGGCCACCACGGTGGGCGCGCTGTTCTCGCTCGACTTCGAGCTGCTCGAGGACGAGGCGCTGCGCGCGCTGGTACCGTCGATCGAACCCGCGGTGGTCGGTGCGGTGCACTGGCGGGATCCGCACTCGGTGAGCGACCCGGGTGCACTGGTCAAGGCCTATGCGGCGCTGTTCGTCGCGCGCGGTGGCGCGCTGCTGCGCGCGGATGCGATGGCGCTGCGCCAGGCAAGGGATGGCTGGGCCTTGGCGAGCGAACAGCACGGCGAGCTGCGCGCGGCCAATGCGGTGATCGCGCTCGGCCCGCACAGCGCGGCGCTCACCGGTCGGCTGGGGCTTTCGATCCCGCTCGCGGTCAAGCGCGGCTACCACATGCACTACGCGATCGACGAGCGGTCGGTGCCGCGGCTCCCGCTGCTCGACAAGCCCGGGGGCTACATCCTCTCGCCGATGACCCGGGGCGTGCGCTTGACCACCGGGGTCGAGTTCGCCGCGTTCGATGCCCCGGCCAACACCATCCAACTCGATCGCGCCGAAGCGCTCGCCCGCCGGGTGCTGCCGCTCGGCGCCCGGCTCGATGCCGCGCCCTGGCTGGGCAGGCGCCCTGCGCTGCCGGACATGCGCCCGGTGATCGGTGCGGTGCCCCGGTATCCTGGGCTGTGGCTCAACTTCGGCCATGCGCACCATGGCCTGACCCTGGGCCCGATCAGCGGTCGGTTGCTCGCCGAGCTGATCACCGGCCATGCGCCGGTGGTCGACCCCTCACCCTATGCCCCCGTGCGGTTCAAGCGTGGCTGACGACCGGTGTTGCGCGGCATCAGCGCTTGGCGCCGATCACTGCGACGCTCAACCGCGCCACGCAGGTGGTGCGGCCTCTGTCGTCGTGCAGCTGGATGTCCCAGACGTGGATGCTGTGCCCGATCCTCAGCGGCCGGGCCACCGCCGTGACCCGGCCGCGGCTTACCGCGCGCAGGTGGCTTGCGTTGATCTCGAGTCCGACGCAGCTTTCGTGGTCGTGATCGATGCAGTAGTAGCTGGCGCATGAACCAAGGGTTTCGGCCAGCGTTACCGAGGCGCCGCCATGGAGCAGCCCGAATGGCTGGTGGGTGCGGGAGTCGACCACCATGCTGGCGGTGATCGAATCGTCGTCGACCGCTTCGAAGCGAATGTCGAGGTGCTCGCCGAGATTACCGCGCTGCATTTCGTTGAGTCTGTCGAGATCGGGGCGAGTACGCCAGAAACCCATGTGCTTCTCCTTAAGCGTGTCGATCGGCCAGGGGGTTGGCCTCGTTCGGCGCGCGCAGTAGAGTCTGTGTGTACTCATCATATAGGATGGATCGATGGAGATTGGCTCGGCTTGGCATCCGTTTCTCGGTTGGGTGCTGCTATCCGGTTTTCTCGCCTTCGCACTCTCGCTCGCTACCCTCACCGCCGCCTGGGTCATCGGCCGGCTGTCGTTGAATACCTTCATTCCCAATGCGCGTGGCTGGTTCGTCGCCCTTGGCCAGCTCTCGGCCATTGGCTGCCTCTATCTCTATTCATTGACCGCTTTCGCCGCCGTCGCGCTGTCGCTGCCCTTCGCGCTGCTCGCCCCGGTGCTGGTCCATTTCTCCTTTGCGCTATGCGCCGGACGTGTCCTGCAGCATCGCCATCGACTCGGCTTCCGCGCTCCCGCTCCCGGTTACGCGGGCTGAGCGTTCGCCGCCGAGTTCGTATCCGAGGTGAGCGCTCGCTCACCTCTCGATCCCTGCCATACCTGCGCTCGGGTAGCGCTCGCCGATTACGCTTCCCGGGGCGAACAGCGCATCCAGCGCACTGATCGTCGCGGGCGCGATTGAAAGAAAAAAACACCCGGCGGTGAACCATCGCCATCCCGCCCGGTCGGATATGGCAGGAGGATTCTTTCTCCTTGCTCAGAGTGCAAGACATCCCCCGCTTGGCGCCTGCTTTCGCAGGCGTTTTTTTTCGCCCGCGTTTCCCTCTCCCGTCGCTGCCTCGTGGCGCTCGCCCCGTATCGTCACGCTATCGTCAACTCGCGCGCCTAGGCTGGGCTTTTGTTCAAGCCCTTGTTCGTTCATGCCCTTTAGGCCCGCGA
This sequence comes from Halotalea alkalilenta, assembly GCF_001648175.1. Classification (NCBI taxonomy): domain Bacteria; kingdom Pseudomonadati; phylum Pseudomonadota; class Gammaproteobacteria; order Oceanospirillales; family Halomonadaceae; genus Halotalea; species Halotalea alkalilenta. Next base: position 650,112 of record NZ_CP015243.1, read on the forward strand.
GAAGATCGACGATGCACAAACCGCTGCTGAACGCGTTGCTCGGCATATCGCTGAGCTTCGCCACGCTTTGCGCCGCGCAGGCGGATACGCCGCTGCGCCTTTACACCAGCCAGCCCAACGCTGACGCCCAGGCGACCGTGGACGCCTTCCAGCGGGCTCATCCTGAAATCCGGGTCGAATGGGTGCGAGACGGTACCAGCCAACTGCTGACCAGGCTTCGCGCCGAGCGCGAGGCGGGCGTGCCCGCCCCCGACGTGCTGCTGATCAGTGACGCCCTGAGCATGCAGGGGCTGGCCGCCGAGGGGTGGCTTGAAAGCTACGATGCGCCCGGCAAGGAGCGGTTCGATCCAGCCTTCTACGATCCTGAGGGCCGCTTTTACGGCACCAAGTTGATCACCACCGGCATCGCCTATCACCAGCGCGCCGAACGGCGTCCGCAGCGCTGGCGGGATCTGGCCGAGCCGGAGCTTGCCGGCCTCTTGAGCATGCCGAGCCCGCTCTACTCGGGCGCGGCGATGATCCATCTGGAAAGCCTGCTCGCCGCGCCTGGGCTCGGCTGGGACTACTACACCCAACTGCGTGAGCATGGCGCCCAGGCCCAGGGAGGCAACGGCGGGGTGCTCACTGCGGTCGCCTCCGGGGCCAAGCCCTACGGCATGCTGGTCGACTTCATGGCGCTGCGCGAGCGCGCCAAGGGAGCGCCGATCGAGTTCGTCTTTCCCGCCGAGGGCGTCAGCTACGTTACCGAACCGGTGGCGATCACCCGCGATGCGAAAGCCTCCGAGGCGGCGCGGCGGTTCGTCGACTTCCTGCTTTCCGAACCCGGCCAGGAGCTGGTCCGCGCGCAAGGCTACGTACCGGCGATGAGCGCTATGCCGACGCCGGAAGGCTTCCCGCCGCGCGAGTCGATCCGCTATCTGGAGTTCGATCCGGTCGAGGCGCTCGGGCGCCTCGATGCCGATAAGGCACGCTTCGCCGACCTCTTCGCGGGCTATTGAGATGACTCTGCGCGCTCGTACCCATGCCCTTGGCCAGGTGCTTGGAATCGCCCCGCTCTGGCTACCGCTGGCGCTGGCCGTGCTGCTCGGCAGCGTGCCGGTGCTGCGCCTCGGCTGGGAGGCTCTGAGCGGCGTCGGCTTCTCCGCCGATGCGCCGCTGGTCGCCCTGGCGCGCGCCTCAATCACTTGGCGTGCGCTCGGCAATAGCCTCTACGTCAGCCTTCTCGGCACTATGCTGGCGATGGCGCTGGGGGCGCTGTTCGCCGTGGCGCTGACCATCACCGATCTGTCGCGCAAGGGGCTTTGGGCATTCGCCTTCATGCTGCCGATGATGATTCCGCCCCAGGTCACCGCGCTCGCCTGGCTGCAGCTGTCGGGTCCGGCCAGCCCGCTGCTGGTGACGCTGGGTATCGCACCCGCGCTGGGTTCCCCGCAGCCGCTCCACGGTGCCCACGGCATCGCGCTGCTGCTCGGCGTACAGCACGCCCCGCTGGTGTTTCTCGCCCTGCGCGCGAGCCTGGTAACGCTGCCGGGTGAACTTGTCGAGGCCGCTCGTCTGGCCGGCGCGGCGCCTCGCCGGGTGCTGATCGACCTGGTGCTGCCGCTGGCTGCGCCGGGGCTGATCGCGGGTGGCGCGATCGCCTTCGTCTCGGCGCTGGGCAACTTCGGCATCCCCGCGATGCTCGGTATCCCGGTGGGCTACTACGTGCTGCCGACGCTGATCTACCAGAAACTCAGCGCCCTCGGCCCGATGATGCTGCCCGAGGTCGCCCAGCTGTCGATGCTGGTCGCTGTGGTGGCCCTGGCGAGCCTCGCGCTGCAGCGTCGCCTGCACCGGCGCTTTGCGCATTTTAGCTGTGCGGGCGGCGGCGCTCGTCTGCCGCTCGGTCGCTGGCGTTGGCCTTTGTCGCTGCTGCTGGCGGCGGTGATCGCCTCGGTTCTGGTGGTGCCCGGGCTGGCACTGGTGATGGCCTCGCTGCTCCCCGCCCAGGGCATGGCGTTCGGTGCCGATACGGTAACGCTCTCGGCCTATGCGGAGATGCTCGGCCGCCAGGGGGTGACGTGGCGGGCGATGAGCAACAGCCTGCTGCTCGCATCGATCGCGGCGGCGATATTGATGGCGTTGAGCCTGCCGCTGGCGTGGCTGCTGGTGCGCCGGCCGAGCCGGCCGCTGGCGCTGTTCGAGGCCGCGATCGAGATTCCCTACGCGCTGCCCGGTGTGGTCCTGGCGGTCGGCTGCATCCTCGCCTTCGCCCGTCCGCTGCCGCTGCTTGGCTTCGGGCTCTACGGCTCGCTGTGGATCATCCTGATCGCCTACCTCGCGCGTTTCATGGTCGTCGCGCTCAAACCGGTGCAGGCGAGTCTGGCCGCCAGCGATCCCGCCCTGGAAGAGGCCGCGCAGCTTGCGGGTGCCGGGCCGCTGCGCCGCTTGGTCGAGCTGTGGCTGCCGCTGCTCGCGCCGGCGGCCTTCGCGGGCGCCTTGCTGGTGTTTCTCACTGCGGTCAATGAGCTCACCGTCTCGGCGCTGCTCTGGGGGCCAGGCTCCGAAACCCTCGGTGTGCTGATCTTCAACCTCGACCAGAGCGGTGATAACGCCCTGGCCTGTGCGCTATCGGTGATCGTGATGGCGCTGGTCGCCGGGCTGATGCTGGTGTTCGGTGGGCTTGGCCGGCGCTTGCCGCAAGGAGTGATTCCATGGCGGGACTGAGTCTCGAAGCGCTGACCAAGCGCTTCGCCGGGCGTTGCGTGGTCGATGCCCTCGATCTCGACATCGACGATGGCGCCTTCGTCGCCCTGCTGGGGCCCAGCGGCTGCGGCAAGACCACGACCCTACGCATGCTGGCGGGTTTCGAGGCTCCCGACGAGGGCCGGCTGCTGCTCGGCGAGCGGCTGCTCGCCGCGGCCGAGAACGGGCGGACCAGCGTGCTGGTGCCGCCTGAGCGGCGCAGCGTCGGCATGGTGTTCCAGTCCTACGCACTGTGGCCGCACCTCGACGTCGCCGACAACGTCGGCTATGCGCTCAAGCTTCGCGGTGTGCGTGGCGCCGAGCTGCGCCGACGGGTCGAGGAAGCGCTGGGGACGGTGCGCTTGGCCGAGTACGGGCGCGCGCGGGTCCAGTCGCTCTCCGGCGGCCAGCGCCAGCGGGTCGCGCTGGCCCGCTGCCTGGCCGCCGAACCGCAGGTGGTACTGCTCGACGAGCCGCTGGCGAATCTGGATCGCAGCCTGCGTGCCGAGATGGAAACGCATTTTCGCGAGTTCCATCGGCGCACCGGCGCCACGTTCGTCTACGTCACCCACGACCAGTCCGAAGCGATGGCGCTGGCCGACCGGATCGCGGTGCTCGAGGGTGGCCGGCTGGTCCAGTGGGCAAGTCCCGAGACGCTTTATCGCGAGCCGCGTACCGACTGGCTGGCGGGCTTCATCGGCCAGGGCGAGGTACTGTCGCTTGCGCTGGACGCTGGTGAGCGCAAAGTCGAAGGCTCGCGGCTGATGCGTGCCTTGGGCCGCCGGGGTGATCATCCGGTGCTGGTTCGGCCCGAGCATGTGCGCCCGAGCGAGGCGGGCGTGGAGGTCGAGGTGCGCGAGTGCGTGTTCAAGGGCGAGCGCTATGCGTTGAGCCTGGCGCTGCCCGATGGGCAGGCATTGAAGGGCTATCATGCCACTGCGCTGCGGCCCGGAGAGCGGATCACCGTCACCCTCGAGCAGGGCTGGCGGCTGGAGCGCCAGCGATGAGCGCGCGGGTCGAGATATTGAGCGGCGTGGGCGGCAAGCACCCGGCGGCGATCCTGGTCGAGACCGCGGGCGTCCGGCTGCTGCTCGACGCCGGCGCTTCTCTCTGCGCCGAGCGACCTGAATCCTGGTGGTGCGGGCTCGAGGTCGATGCGGTGGTGATCAGTCACGACCATGTCGATCATATCGGCGCGGTGGCCCGGTTGGACCCGCAAATTCCACTCTACGCCACCGCCCAGACCGCGCGGTCGCTGCCGCCGGGTCGCGATTGGCGGGCGCTGCCGCTGCGTGGTGCAGTGGACATCTTGGGTGTGGAGGTGCGCTGCGGGCAGGCGGGGCACGCGCTGGGCGGCGTCTGGCTGCATCTCGGCATCGGCGGTGGAATCCTCTACAGCGGGGATTTCAGCCTCGAGTCCGCGCTGCTGCCGTTCGATGTCCCGCCGCCCGCGACGGTGGCGCTGCTCGATGCCTCCTATGGTGCCTATCATTGCGCCCTCGACCAAGCCCAGGCGCGGATCGCCGCCGCGATGACCGGGCCGACGCTGTTTCCGGTGCCGCCCTCCGGCCGGGCGCTGGAGATGGCGCTGTGGTTGCAGCGGCGCTGGCCGGGGGAGTGGTCGATGGACGACACCTGCCAGGCCGCGCTCGAGGCTGCGCTGGCGGATCCCCAGGCCGGGGAGCTGATTCGACCGTCCGCGCTTGCGGCGCTGGGCCGGCTGCTCGAACGGCACCAGGGTTTCGACCCCGGCGCCCGGCTGCTGCTGGCAGCCGACCCCGACGGCCTAGGCGGCACCGTGGCGCGGCTGTTGGCCGACCCTCGGCGGCGGCATCGGGCGATCTTCACCGGCCATCTCGATCCACAAGGCCCGCCGGGAATGCGAACGCAGGACTTGCGTCTGCGCTGGAACGTCCACCCCCGGCTCGAGGACCTGCGCTGGCTGCTCGAACGCATCGAAGCGGCGCGCTGCGTGCCGCTGTTCACTGCGATCGAGGACGAGTATGCCTGGCGCGCGGCGCTCGGCGTCAGCCTGGTGCTGCCCGCGCAGGTCCCGGGTGAAAGGGCAGCGACCCAGGCACCGGCGCGGCTCAGCCTCGCGGTTTGATGCGATAGGCGCAGCGTGCGCCGCCGCGCTGCAGGTGCTCTTCGCGCTGGATCTCCACCCCTTCGCCGAGCACCGCTTGGAACAGGCGCAGCTCGCTGGCGCAGAAGGCCTGGCAGCGCCCGGCCGCAGCGCCGATCGGGCAGTGATCCTCGATTAACCGCCAGCCTTCGCCGTCGCCAAGCGGCTCGCAGCGCGCCATGTAGCCTTCTGCGTCGCGCAGTTCGACCAGCAGTTCGAGCCGTTCGGCGGTGGTCGAGGCCCCGGCGCAGTGGCGAAGGTAGCGGCTGCGCATCTCGTTCTCGCGCTGGCCGAGCAGGTGCTCGACGCCGCTCTCGCCGTGCAGCGACAGCGCCGCGTCGAGCAGCTGTACGCTGAGCTGGGCGTGGGCGTCGGGAAAGCGATCATGCCCGCGTGAAGTCAGCCGCCACTGGCGTCTCGGGCGTCCTACCGCGCCTCGGGTCTCGCTGCTCTCGATCAGCCCGTTCTCGTCGAGCTTGTTGAGCCGCTGTCGCGCGGCCTCGTGGCTGACCCCGAGGGTGCCCGCGATCTCGGCGATCGTCGAAGCGCCCCGGCGCTTGAGCAGCTCGAGGATGCGGGTCTCGGCGGATGCACCGACGCCAGCGGGGGGATCATGGCGGGTCATCGACTCGGGCTCGGAATGCAACACATGGTTGCATACTAGGGCGTGTTGAGAATAAGGCAACGATCGCGTTGCCGAGCGCATTCGCGTTTGCGTGACGCCCGCAGGGCTCCTAATATCCAAGCGCGCGCTTGTTTTATTCGACGCGCCACCCGAGCCGATACGGCCGGGCAGAACATAAAGAGATTCCAGAGGAGTCACAGTAATGGCCTACGAACTTCCGCAACTCCCCTACGCCTACGATGCGCTAGAGCCGCACTTCGACAAGGCGACGATGGAAATCCACCACACCAAGCACCATCAGACTTACGTCACCAATGCCAATGCCGCGCTCGAGAAGCTGCCCGAGTTCGCCAGCCTCTCGGCCGAGGAGCTGGTGGCCAAGCTCGACGAAGTACCTGAAGCCAGCTGCACCGCGATCCGCAACAACGCAGGCGGTCACGCCAACCACTCGCTGTTCTGGACCATCCTCACGCCGAACTCCGAAGGCGCCCCGGTGGGTGAGCTGAAAGCTGCGATCGACAGCACCTTCGGCAGCTTCGAGCAGTTCCAGGAGCAGTTCGAGACCGCCGCCAAGGGGCGCTTCGGCTCCGGCTGGGCATGGCTTACGGTCAAGGATGGCAAGCTCGCGGTCGGCTCCACCGCCAACCAGGACAGCCCGCTGTCGCCGAAGTCCCTGGGCGGGCTCGAAGCCACCCCTGTGCTTGGCCTGGACGTGTGGGAACATGCCTACTACCTGAATTACCAGAACCGCCGCCCCGACTACATCAAGGCGTTCTGGAACCTGGTCAACTGGGCCGAAGTCGAAAAGCGCTACCAAGCCGCCAAGTAATCCCCGCCCCCGGGCTATCCGCCCGGTGACCGCGTTGCGCCCGCGTCCTTTTGGTCGCGGGCGTTGCGTATCCGCTCGTTACCTTCGATCGCTCCCGCGCCTGCATCTTTTGGTGGATGCCGGTTTCGCTCATGGTGCCTTTCCTTATTTGCTGATTTGAGATTGAATCCATAGTCGCCCAGTCGGGTACTGGGACGAGCTCGCGGCCCGCGGGCGCAGCAAAATCATTTGGAGCAGGGAATGAAGATCGATTCTAACGTCCACCGCGCGGCGCTTTTGGCAGCCGCGGTGGTAGCGTTGCTGTCGGGTTGTAACCAAGGCGCGTCCTCTACCACCACCGCCAAACGCCTCGAGCTCGGCGGGTCGCTGCAGGGCGAGATGACCACCCAGAGCCCGAAGAACTTGAACGATGGCAGCCGCTACGCCGTCGCTGATCTCAAGCTCGATGCCGACACTACGGTGCAGGTGGCACTTTCGGGAGCGTTGAAGGGCAAGCTTGCGCTGTTCGACCCGGACGGCGCTCTGCTGGCGACGAGCGATACCGGCTGCGACTGCGGCGGTGATGAGGCTGGGGTGTCGTTGGCCTATCGCAGCACTCGCGCTGGCGACTATCAGCTGGCGGTGAGCGGCGTCGATCAGAACGACTATGGCCCGTTCCGGTTGAGCTCGAAGACGGTCGACACGCGCAACGACGGCGCGCTGACGCTCGATCAGCCGGTCGATGGCTGGCTCGGGAAAGGTCAGGACGTGAACGAGGGCGGGGCGGAGAATCGCTACAGCTTCGCGATCGAACAGCGGGGCATCTATGAGTTCACCCTCAGTTCGACCGATTTCGACGCTTTCCTCGCGCTCGAGGGCAACGGTGTCTCGCTCGAGGACGACGACGGCGCCGGCGGGCGCGATGCCCGGATCGTCTCTCTGCTCGAGCCCGGCGAGTACGCGCTGGTGGCGAGTGCGATCGATGGCGATCAGGGCTTGTACGCCTTGGTTGCTCAGCAGAAGCAGCTGCCTGAAGGCAGCGAGATCAATAGCGGCGGGCCGATCACCCTGGGTGGCACGCTGACCTCCTACTACGCAGGCCGACCCGTGGAGTACGAGTTCACGCTCGAGCAGCGCCAGCGGGTGACCATCGATATGCGCTCGAGCGACATCGACAGCTTCCTCGAATTGAGCGGCAACGGCGTACAGCTCAGCGACGATGACAGTGGGGATGCCGGTAACGGGCAAGGTGACGCGCGGATCGAAGCCTCGCTGGATCCCGGTCACTATCGGCTCCGGGCGCGCGCCTACAGCACGGGCGCCGGGCTCTTCACCATCACCAGCACGGTTGACGAGGCGCTGCCGCCGGGCGGTGGAGATATCGCCGTCGGAGAGGCGGTCGAGGTCGAGCTCGCTCCTGGCGCGACCGATGAGTATCGCCTCAGCATCACCCGCGCGGGCAGCTACACTCTGATGATGAGTTCCAGCAGTATCGACTCGGTGCTGGCGCTTTCGGGCAACGGCGTCGATGCCTCCGACGACGACAGCGGCGGCAACAGCGACGCGCGGCTGGAGGTCGAGCTCTCTCCGGGCGACTACCTGATCGAGGCACGCGCGTACAGCGGCGAGGGCGGGGCCTACCGTCTGTCGATTCAGTAATCGCGCACCTGGCGCTTTCGATCTTCGTAAGCCCGGGGTGACGCCGCACTAATGGAGGAGAGCGCAGATGATTGAGCTTCGCCACGCATCCCAGCGCGGCCACGCCGACCACGGCTGGCTGAACTCGTATCACACCTTCTCTTTCGCCGATTACTTCGATCCCGAGCAGGTCGGCTTCTCCGACCTGCGGGTCATCAATGACGATCGGGTCGCCCCGGGCCGAGGCTTCGGCCGCCATCCGCACCGCGACATGGAGATATTTTCCTACGTGCTCGAGGGTCGACTCGCGCATAAGGACAGCTTGGACAACGGTTCGGCGATCGCTCCGGGCGATGTGCAGTTGATGAGCGCGGGGCAAGGCGTACTGCACAGCGAGTTCAACCCGTCGGAAGACGCGCCGGTTCATTTCCTGCAGATATGGATCGTGCCGGACCGCGCCGGCTATGCGCCCCGCTACCTGCAGAGCCACTTCAGCGCCGAGCAGAAGCGCGGCAGGCTCAGGCTGCTGCTTGCGCCCGAAGGCGAGGGGGAAGAGGCGACGCTGCCGATCCGCCAGGACGTGCGGGTCTATGCTGGACGCTTCGATGGTGATGAGCGAGAGACGCTCACCCTGGGCGAGCAGCGTTTCGCCTATGTCCACCTCGCCCGTGGGCAGCTGGTGGTCAATGGTGAGCGGCTCGGGGAGGGCGATGGCGCCAGGCTTCGCGGCGTCGGCGAGATCACCTTCGAGCGGGGTGAGCAGGCCGAGGTGCTGGTCTTCGACCTGCGGCCCAACGAGCTGCCGACCATGCCAGGTTGATCGCGACGATTCGGTTCGATACATGGCGCGCTGGAAGGCACGCCTTCGAATACATGAAGACTGCCCGGAGTAATGGATGATGCTCGAATCTACCCGACCCACCGGCGCCGATGCTGCGCTGCTCCTCGCTCGGCTGCTGGCAGGGCTACTGTTTTTGATCTTCGGCGTCATGAAGGTGAGCGGTTTTTCCGCCACCGTCGCGGGAATGTCGGCTGGCGGGGTGCCGTTGCCGATGCTCGCCGCGATCATCGCGGTGGTGATCGAGCTGCCGCTGGCGATCCTTCTGATGCTCGGCTTTGCGACTCGCCCGCTGGCGCTGGTCTTCGCGGTCTATACGGTGGCAACCGCAGTGCTTGGCCATCCCTATTGGGCGGTGCCGGCGGACCAATGGCTCAATATGCTGACCCACTTCTACAAGAACCTGGCGATCGCTGGCGGCTTCCTCGCGCTTTACGTCGCGGGCCCAGGGCGCTTCTCGCTCGACGCCCGCCGCGGATAGCCAACCCTCGGGCGCTCTTCACCCCGGGCATGCAGTTCGCCCAGCCGCGGGAATGCGGGCCGACCCGCCCGTGCCCCGTGGCGGCTCTCGGTCGAGCAACGTCGGGCGAAGCAGCTCGATTGACCCCTTTTCAGCTACATCCTCGATCAGCGTCATCAACGGAGAGAACGAATGGCGAAGCGTATCCAGTTCCGCACCCCTGGTGGGCCTGAAGTGCTCGAATACGTGGATTTCGAACCAGCGGCGCCAGGCCCGCAGCAGGTGCGGGTTCGCAATCACGCGATTGGGGTCAATTTCGTCGAAATCTACTACCGCAACGGCCTCTATGCGCCTTCCTCCCTGCCTTCGGGCCTGGGGAGCGAAGGCGCCGGCGTGGTCGAGGCGGTCGGGCGCGAGGTCGAGGGCCTGCGCGTGGGCGACCGGGTGGCGTACGGCACCGGTCCACTGGGCAGCTACAGCGAAGTCCATGTGCTGCCGGCTGCGAACCTGGTGAAGCTGCCGGATGCGATCAGCTTCGAACAGGCCGCCGCGGTGATGCTCAAGGGCCTGACTGTGCAGTACCTGCTGCGCCAGACCTATGTGGTGCAAAGCGGTGAGACGATCCTGTTCCACGCCGCAGCCGGTGGGGTCGGCTCGATTGCTTGCCAGTGGGCCAGGGCGCTGGGGGCGAAACTGATCGGTACGGCCGGCTCGGCCGAGAAGGCAGCGCGTGCCAAGGCGCTCGGCGCTTGGCAAACCATCGATTACACCCAGGAGGACGTGGCCGCGCGCGTGCTGGAGCTGACCGACGGCAGGAAGTGCCCGGTGGTCTACGACAGCGTCGGTCAGGACACCTGGCAAACTTCGCTGGACTGCGTGGCGCCGCGCGGGCTGATCGTGAGCTTCGGCAACGCATCCGGGCCGGTGGCGGGGGTCAACCTGGGTGTGCTGGCGCAGAAGGGGTCGCTCTACGTCACCCGCCCGACCCTGGCCTCCTACGCCGATAGCGCCGAGCGCCTGCGGAGCATGGCCGACGAGCTGTTCGGGATGATCGTCAGCGGCAAGATCAAGGTCGATGACATTCGAAAATATCCGCTCGAGGATGCGGCGCTTGCGCAAACCGAGCTGTTCGCGCGGCGCACCGTTGGCTCGACGATCCTGGTGCCTTGATCGGGCCGGAGCCCTCGGCGCCTGATCGATGGCGTCAGCCGACCAGGAAATCGCGCAGGCTTCGTGTCAGCTCTTCGCGTGGCAGGTCTTTGGTGATGAACACGAGCCGCGAGCCGCGCTCATCGTCGGGCCAGGCATCGAGCTCCACCGGCGGATGAATCAGGTGCTGTACGCCGTGGATCACCGTGGGCCGCGTGCGGCCCTCGAGATCGAGCAGCCCCTTGAAGCGCAGCATCCGTTCGCCCATCAGCGTCTGCGAAAGCTCGAGCCATTCCTCCAGCCGGGCGGGAGGAATGGGCCGGTCGAAGGTGATCGAGAAGCTCTCCACCCCGGGGTCGTGCTTCGCGGCCGGCGCGGCGCTGTGGAGCGGGGCGAGGGCGTCGTTCGCCGCGGCGTTGATCCAGACGAAGGCTTCGGCGAGGCTTGCGCCCTCTCGCGGCGCGCCAATGCCGAGCAGGCGCTCCGCATCCAGCTCGCCGTGCTCGATCGTCAGACGCGGGGCCGCGGGGTTGAGTGAATCCAGCCGGGCTTCGAGCCGTGAGCGCGAGGCGGGGTCGGACATTTCACGCTTGGTGACCAGCAGCAGGTCCGCCAGCGTCACCTGGCGGCGCGCCTCATCGAAGCGTTCCAGGGTCGACGCGCCGTTGACCGCATCGACCGTGGTCACCACGCCGTCGAGGCGGTAGCGGCGCATCAGGCGCGGGTGCCTGGCCAGGGTATGCAGCACCGGTGCCGGGTCGGCCAGCCCGCTGCTCTCGATCACCACCCGGTCGAACTGGCGCTGGCCTTGGCGGGCGAACCGCCAGGGCGCATCGCTCAAGGTCTTGACCAGGTCCCCACGTACCGCGCAGCACAGGCAGCCGTTGCTCAGCTCGACCTGGACGTTCTCCTGGCTGGCGGTGAACAGCCGATGATCGAGGCCGATCTCGCCGAACTCGTTGATGATCACCAGGGCGCGCGCCATCGCCGGCTGGCGCACCAGCCGGTTGAGCAGGGTGGTCTTGCCGCTGCCGAGGAAGCCACTCAATAGGGTGATCGGGATCGGTGAGGACGATTCGGGTTCGCCGGCCATGCGGGCTCCTCGGCCAGGGGATGCACAGGGGTGGAAGCGGATGAAAGCTGGGCTACCGCTAAAACGTTACAATATATCGTATTTTTCACCAGTGCGCAGCCCGGCGCGTACGTCTGAATGTTTCACATGAAACGCACCGTCACGCTGCCTCAATCGATGCCGTGCGAGCTCAACCATGCCTCGAGCTGCGGGGCGGGCAGTGCGCCGCTTTGGCGCGCGATCTCCCGGCCGTCGCGAAACAGCAGCAGGGTGGGAATCGAGCGGATGCCCCAGCGACCAGCGAGATTGGGCTGTGCTTCGCTGTCGAGCTTGGCGAAACGGCAGCGACCCGCATGGCGAAGGGCGGCCTGCTCGAAGATCGGCGCGAAGGCGCGACAGGGACCGCACCAGTCGGCCCAGACGTCGATCAGCAGCGGCACGTCGCCTGCGCACTGGGCGCTGGCGTTGGCTTCGGTGAGTACGAACGGCTCGCGTGGGAACAGCGCCGAGTGACAGCGCCCGCAGCGGGCCTCGGTGCCGCGGTCGGGATGAATGCGATTGCGCGCGTCGCAGGAGGGACAGACGGAAATCAGAGTGGGCATGGGGGTTGGCTCCGTATTCAGAGCATCCAGGGTTCGAACAGTGCGCGGCGATCGACGCTCTCGCCCGAGAGCATGAATTCGCCTTCGCCGCGGTAGTGGAAGGTGCGTGGCGGCGGACCGGGGATCGCTTGGGCCGCCACCACTTCGAAGATGAAGAAATCGTAGCGCTCGACCAGCGCGTCATCGAACAATTGGCACTCGAAGCAGGCGTGGCAGTCGAGCAGCCGCGGTGCGGCGACCTTGCTGCCTGCACGGGCATTGAGGCCGAACTCGGCGAACTTGTCGCGCTCCGAGCCCGAGCAGTTGCCGATCCGTACCGCGGTGTCGAGCAGCGCCTCCCCAGGCAGGTTGAGTACGCACTGCGAACTCGAGCGGACCAAGTGATGGCTGTGATTGGCCCGTGAGATCACGCAGCCGACCAATGATGGAGAGAACTCCATCACTGTGTGCCAGCCGAGCGTCATCACATCGCGCTCGCCATCGTGTGCGCTGGTGAGCAGCAGGATCGGCCCCGGCTCGAGGTAGCGGCGTACGTTCTCGACGGGAAAAGCGCGTTTGCGCGGGCGGCCCATCGCGATCTCCAGTGGAAAGCCTCACTTGAGATTAGGCCGCGCCGGCCCGGCTTGCTAGTCGAAGTGTTCGAGCAAAGCGATACCGGGGCTCGCTTCAGCGGCGGTCTAGCCAGACGGTCTGTGGATTGCAGAACTCGCGGATACCGAAGTGGGAGAGCTCACGACCGTAGCCGCTCATTTTCACTCCGCCGATCGGCACTCGCGGATCGGAAGTGGTCGAGCCGTTGATGAACACGCCGCCGCTTTCGAATCGTGCCGCGAGCCTTTTGGCGCGCTCCACGTCAGCGCTCCACAGCGCGCCTGAGAGCCCGAAGCGGCTGTCATTGGCGAGTTCGATCGCGTGCTCGGCGTCGCGGGCCTCGATCAGCGCGGCGAGCGGGCCGAAGGTCTCCTCCTCGAAGGCCACCATCGTCGGGGTCACGCCATCGAGCACGGTGACCGGGTAGTGATTCCCAGGGCCAGGCAGCGGCTCGCCGCCGAGCAGCAGGCGTGCGCCCTGGGCGATGCTCTTCTCCACTTGGCCGTGCAGCTCGTCGCGCAGGTCGCGGCGCGCCATCGGGCCGATGTCGGTCGCCGGATCACGCGGGTCACCGACCTTGAGTGCGCCAGCGCGAGCGAGGAAGCGCTCGCGGAAGGCCGGCATCAGTGCGGCCTCGACGATGATCCGCTTGGCCGCGACGCAGACCTGCCCCGCGTTGGCGAAGCGCGCCTGAACGGCGGCTTCGACCGCGGCGTCGAGATCGGCATCGGCGAGTACCACGAAGGGGTCCGATCCGCCGAGCTCGAGCACGCTCTTCTTCAAAGCCGCGCCTGCGCGGGCGGCGATCTGCGATCCCGCGCGTACGCTGGCGGTGACCGCCACGGCGCGCACCCGTGGGTCGTCGATCAGCATGCCGACCTGGCCGGGCTCGACGTTGACCAGCTCGAACAGTCCTTCTGCCAATCCCGCCGCGCGCCAGGCTTCGGCCAGTTCAGTGGCCGAGCCGACCACGCTCGGCGCCGGCTTGAGCAGGTAGGCGTTGCCCGAGAGCAGGATCGGCACGGCGTTGCGCATCGCCTGCCACAGCGGGAAATTCCACGGCATTACCGCGAGCACCGTGCCCAGCGGGCGATACGCGATCCATGCTTTGCCCTCGAGTCCCGGCGCCGGCTCATCAGCAAGCATCGCAGGTCCATGCTCGGCGTACCATTCGCAGAGCCTGGCGCATTTTTCGACCTCGGCGTGCGCCTCGCGCAGGGTCTTGCCCATCTCGGCGACCATGGTGTCGGCTAGCCGGTCGGCCCGCTGGCGCAGCTGGGCGGCCATGCTGGTCAGCGCCGCCACCCGCCGCTCGAGCGGCGTATCGCGCCATGCGACGAAGGCGCGGTCGGCGGCGGCGAGGCGCGCCAGCGCGGCGTGGTCGTCGAGATAGGGATGATCGGCGATCGGCTGGCCGGTATGGGGATCGATCGAGACGGCGGCGGTCATTTTAGGCTCCGGGTAGGCTTGCGATCAGATCGAGGCGTCGATCGAGGCTTCGAGCAGGTCGAGAGCCTCGCTGAATACCTCGTCCTGAATGGTCAGCGGATAAAGGAAGCGGATCACATTGGCGTGGACACCGCAGGTCAGCAGCAGCAGGCCGCGAGACAGCGCGGTCTGCTGGATTCGCGTCGCCAGCGCCGCATCCGGCTTGCCCTCGAGATCGAAGAACTCGGCCGCGACCATGCTGCCGAGGCCGCGTACGTCCTTGAGCTGCGGATGGCGGCGCTGGATGGTGGCGAGCCGCTCGCGCAACCCGCTACCGAGCGCGTCCGCACGCGCCAGCAGTTGCTCCTCCTCGATCACCTCGATCACCGCCTGGGCCGATGCGATAGCCAATGGGTTGCCGGCATAGGTGCCGCCGAGCGCACCGGGAATCGGCGCATCCATCAGCTCAGCGCGGCCGACGATGCCGGAAAGCGGCATGCCGCCGGCCAGGCTCTTGGCGAAGGTGGTGATGTCGGCGGCCTGCGCGAAGTGCTGCATGGCGAAGAACTTGCCGGTGCGGGCGAAGCCACTTTGCACTTCATCAGCGATCATCACGATGCCATGCTGGTCGCAGATCGCACGAATGCGCGCGACGAACTCCTGGGGGGCGGCATAGAAGCCGCCTTCGCCCTGGACCGGCTCGAAGATGATCGCCGCGACCCGGCTCGGCTCGACGTCGCACTTGAACAGCTGCTCGAGCGCGCTGATCGAGTCGTCGACCGAGACGCCGTGGAGCGCGTTGGGGAACGGTGCGCGATAGATGTCGCCCGGCAGGGCGCCTGTGCCGATCTTGTAGGGCGCGGTCTTGCCGGTCAGCGCCAGGGTCAGCGCGGTGCGGCCGTGAAAGGCGCCACGGAAGGCGATCACCGCTGAGCGCTTGGTCGCGATGCGTGCGACCTTGATCGCGTTCTCGACCGCTTCGGCGCCTGTGGTGAAAAACGCCGCCTTCTTGGCGAAATCGCCGTGGGCACGCGCGGTGATCTTGCTCGCGAGCTCGGCGTAGCCGGCGTAGGGCACGATCTGGTAGGCGGTGTGGGTGAAGCGCTCGAGCTGTGCGCGGATCGCCTCGAGCAGCTTCGGATGGCGGTGGCCGGTATTGAGTACCGCGATGCCGGCGGCGAAGTCGATGTAGCGGTTGCCGTCGATGTCCCAAAGCTCAGCGTTCTCGGCACGCGCGGCATGGAAGTCGCACATCACACCGACACCGCGGGAGACGTGGTCGTGGCGCAGTTGAACGAGCTGTTCGTTGTTCATTGTTCGATCCTCGGAGGGGGCTGGCGGGAATAGGCGATAGTGGGGAAGATTGTTAGGTCTATTGGCCCTTGGGTAAAGATCCAATCATGGTAAACCGAAGGGGCCATTTCGAGGATGAAACATGCGCGACCTGTGGCTTGAACATCTCCAGCTGCGCTTGCCGCAGCGCGCTGATGCGCTGCTCGGCGAGCGGCTCTATGGCTGCATCCGTCAAGCGATCCTCGATGGGGTGTTCGCGACTGGCAGCCGGCTGCCGGCCTCGCGCGAGCTGGCTCAAGGGCTCGGCATTTCGCGCAATACGGTGACCAAGGTGTTCGATCAGCTGCTGGTCGAAGGTTTCCTCACCGCGCGGGTCGGTAGCGGTACCTTCGTTGCCGATCTCGACAGCGCCTACCCGCTGCGCCAGCCCGGCGGCGCCCTGCCCGACGCCGGCAGCGACGCGCCGACCGGCCTGTCGCGACGCGGAGCCGCGCTGATCGAGCATGCCAGCGCCTCGGTACGTCAATGGGGAGCGTTCATGCCGGGCGTGCCCGACGTGCGGCTTTTTCCCCACGTGCGATTGCAGCGTCGGCTGGCGGCGCTCTCCGCCAGTGCCGCACCGGGGATGCTGAGCTATCCGGAGCAGGGCGGCGATCCGCAGCTGCGCCGTGCGCTCGCCAACCACCTGACCTTGGTGCGTGGGGTGCACTGCGCGCCGGAGCGAATCCTGATCACCGAGGGCCTGCACCAGGGCATCGACCTGATCAGCCGCCTGCTGGCCGACCCCGGAGACCTCGCCTGGCTCGAGGAGCCCGGCTACTGGGGCATTCGACGGCTGCTCGAGATCAACGGGCTCGATACCCAGCCAGTGGCGGTCGACGACGAGGGGATGCGCCCCGAGGAGCCGTTCGGACGCCCTCCCCGGCTGATCTTCACCACGCCGTCGCACCATTATCCGCTCGGCGCGGTGATGAGTATCCAGCGTCGCCGCCAGCTGCTCGATCTGGCCCGGCGCTTCGATGCGCTGATCGTCGAGGACGACTACGACAGCGAATTCCGCTACTCGGGCAGTCCGATTCCCTCGCTGCAAGGACTCGAGCCCGGAGCGCCGGTGATCTACGCCGGCACCTTCAGCAAGACCATCTATCCGGGGCTGAGAATAGCCTACCTGGTCCTGCCCGAGGCGCTCGCCGAAGGCTTCTCCAGCGCTTACCTGGATCTCCATCGCGGCGGCCATGGATTGACCCAGCGGGCGCTGGCGGAGTTCATCGACAGCGGCGAGTACGCTCGTCATGTCAGGCGTATGCGCAGCGTATACGGCCGCCGCCGCGAGCAGTTGAGCAGCCTGATCGACGCACGCTTCGGCACCAGCCTGCTGCCCGCGGACGCCCGCGACCGGGCCGGCCTCCACCTGGTGCTGCAACTGCCCGACGCGGTCGATGACGTCGCGCTGGCCAGAGAATCCGCGGCCCAGGGGGTACTGGTCCGGCCGCTGTCGTGCTACTACGCAGGCGAGACCGTGCGACGCGGGCTGATGCTCGGCTATGCCAGCGTCGACGAAAGCGAGATGTGTGTGCCCTTCGAACGCCTCGCCGCCTGCATCGAACGCGCCATGGCTGAATGAACCAGGGGCGCGAAGGCTTTTCGCCCGTGCTATCGGTATTTCGCTTAGTGTCCGGATGCATCGCGTGACGCGCGGCAGACATCCAGATCGGTGGCGCTTATCCTGGCGCATATTCCAACCGGTGCGAGGAGATACGATGGAAGTCGATAAGCCCGAGGTGCTGCGTGAAGTGAACGCGGCCTGCGATCGCTATGAGGAAGCGTTGATGAGCAACGACCTGGATACCCTCGATGCGCTGTTCCTCGATGCTCCTCAAACGCTGCGCTACGGCGTCGGTGAGAATCTCTACGGGATCGACGAGATTCGTGCTTTTCGTCTTGCGCGCCCCGGCGGCTCGCCGAGCCGCCGGGTGCTGAAGCGGGTGGTGTCGAGCTTCGGCGATGATTTCGCCACCTCCAACCTGGAGTTCCAGCGTGAAGGCAGCGACAAGATCGGTCGCCAGAGTCAGACCTGGCTGCGTACCGACGAAGGCTGGCGAATCGTCGCCGCCCATGTCTCGCTGATGGGCAGCTCGCATTGAGAGTGTGGCGGTTCCTTGGAGCGCCGCTTGTTCCGAAAGCGGTTCGACGCGCTCACCACATGCTTGGAACGGGGCCTCGGCGCCGACCTCCCCACCTTTCGTCCCGAGCGGCGTCCATGCGCACCGGCTGCAAGCGCCAGCAAAGGCCGGAGGACGCCAGTCGAGAGACCAGGCCTCGGTGCCAGAGCCGTGGTTCGACTCGGGCCCTCACGGTCTTTGGTGAGGCGGCTTGGGTCGGTGAGGGCCCGGCTCACCACGAACGGGGCTGAGGGACCAAGCCTTGGCGCCAGAGCCGTGGTTCGACTCGGGCCCCACGGCCTTTGGTGAGGCGGCTTGGATCGGTGAGGGCCCGGCTCACCACGAATGGGGCTGAGAGATCGGGCCTTGGCGCCGACCTCCCCTCCGTTCGTCCCGAGCGGCGTCCATGCGCAGTAGATGCAAGTATCAGCAAAGGCTGGAGGACGCCAGTCGAGGGACCAGGCCTCGGCGCCAGAGCCGTGGTTCGACTCGGGCCCATGGCTTTTGGTGAGGCGGCTTGGATCGGTGAGGGCCCGGCTCACCACGAACGGGGCTGAGAGACCAGGCCTCGGCGCTAGAGCTGTGGTTCGACTCGGCTCGTTCCTCGCTGGCTATCCGAGCATCTCAAGCGAGAAGCGCATCGAGAGACGCGAACGGGGGAGCCATGGCGTTCCCGCCGGGTTCCTCATCGACTCCGGCTTGGATGAACTTCTTTTTCAAGGGCTGGGATCGATGGATCAACTGGACAACGCACTACTCAATATCCTGATCAAGGACTCGCGTGTGTCGTATGCCGATATGGCGCGGCAGCTGAACATTTCGCGCGCCTACGCCCGAGTGCGGGTCAAGGCGCTGGTCGACAGCGGGGTGATCGAGAGCTTCACCACCGTGATCAATCCGGAAAAGCTGGGCAAGAGCATTTCGAACTTCGTCGATCTGACCGTTGCGCCGCATGCGATCGAGCAAGTGGCCGAGCGGCTGGCATCTACGCTCGAAGTCGTCAGTCTCTACATCATGAGCGATCTGAAGAGCTTGCATGTGCACACCCTGACCGATGGCCCTGAAAGATTCGAAGCCTTTGTGCGCGAGCATATCTTCAATCATCCCGAGATCCTCTCGGTCAATTGCACGGCTCTGATGACGCGGGTCAAGCACCGGCGCGGCGGCGCTCGGTTGTAGCCTGGGCCGTGCGTTAAATTCGTGCAGCCTAGCGACGCTGGTGCGTAGGTGACATCCGGCAACGGTCGACGCGCCAGAGAAATGGAATGGGGTGGAAAACGACAGGCTGGATGACAAATGGATGCACATGACGATTCCGGTTTCCATTTCGCTACGAAATAGTGAAGCGCACTGATGCTTTTTAGTGCGCACACTGATGATTTATTAAGTTATAGTTAATTTATAAGGATAAAATCAATAAGTTACGAGGACATTCATGGCATGCGGATTGCTATCTGAGCTGAGCTTCGAATTTACATTCGTCACTCAATGCATCCTCCATCACCATGAGTAAGCCTTCGATGAGCCTGAATCGACGCAATTTCCTGGCCAAGAGCGCCATCGCTGCCGGTACTGGCGCTGGTTTGATCCTCGGTGCCCCTGCGGTGGTCAGGGCGGACAGCAATAGAACGTTCAATTGGAGAATGACCAACGCCTACGCTCCTGGGTCGCCGTTCTACGTGCAAGGGCCGGGTAGCCCGACCGATTTCTGCCAGCGGGTCGCGTCGATGTCGGGAGGGCGGCTGAGGATCCAGCATTTTGCCGCGGGAGAGCTGATTCCCGCCCTGGAAGGATTCGACGCGGTGTCCAGCGGTCTGGTGGAGATGAACGCCGCCAACGCATTCTTCTGGTCGGGCAGGGTGCCCGCCGCCCAGTACTTCACCGCCGTGCCGTTCGGCATGAATACCCAGGGAATGAATGCCTGGATCTACAACGGTGGCGGATTGGCGCTATGGGAGGAGCTGTACGAGCCCTTCGGCCTGGTGCCGATGCCAATAGGCAACACCGGCACCCAGATGACCGGCTGGTTCCGTCAGCCGCTGGAAAGCGTCGATGATCTCAATGGGCTGCAAATGCGCATCCCCGGGCTTGCGGGCAGGGTCTACAGCGAGCTGGGCGTTTCGGTCAGGCTGCTGCCGGGGGGCGAGATATTCCCTGCGCTGGAGCGTGGGGTGATCGATGCCGCTGAGTTCGTCGGGCCTTATCAGGACCGGCGCATGGGGCTGCACAACGCGGCGAAGAACTACTACACCACCGGCTGGCACGAGCCGACCAACGTCACCGAGCTGATCATCAACAAGGGCGCCTGGGACAGCCTGCCGGAGGATCTCCAGGCCATCG
Source organism: Halotalea alkalilenta (assembly GCF_001648175.1). Lineage (NCBI taxonomy): Bacteria > Pseudomonadati > Pseudomonadota > Gammaproteobacteria > Oceanospirillales > Halomonadaceae > Halotalea > Halotalea alkalilenta. The sequence continues at coordinate 669,967 of NZ_CP015243.1, forward strand.
TCAGGAACGCAGCCCAGGCGTGCAACAACGAAAGCCTTGCCTGGTCCGACGCCGTCAACGCCGACGCATTGGAGGACTTGGTCACCAACGAGGGGGTCATCGCCCGCCCGCTGCCGCCTGAGATCATCGCCCGTCTGTATGAAGTGACCAACGATACCTTGGCGAGCATGGCCGCGGCCGATCCGGCGACCCAGCGGATACATGAGCACTTCATGGCGTTTCGCTCCAAGTACGCTTCATGGGCGGCGGTCGGCGAGCGCGGGTTCATGAACCTGGGGGACGGCCGCGCATGATGTCCGTGGTCCATGGCATAGAGAGGATCGTCGAGGCAGTGGGGTGGGTGGCGCGGTGGTGCGTTCTGTTGCTGGTGCTGCTGGTGGCCTTCAACGTGCTGGGGCGCAATTTCCTCGGCTTCAGTTCGGTGGCTTTCCAAGAGTTCGAATGGCACCTGCTCTCGCCGATCGCGCTGATCGGGATGGCCTATACCCTCAAGCACCGTGCCGACGTCCGGGTCGACTTCCTCTATGAGAAGTTTCGCCCGCGAGTCCGCGCCGGCATCGATCTGTTCAGCGCTATCGCCACCTGCGCGGTGGGCGGCTTCATCGCATGGGTCGCGTTTCCCTATGTGATGCAGTCCTATCGGATCGGCGAGGGCTCGCCGGACCCCGGCGGGCTGTCGTACAGGTACCTGCTGAAGTCATTGCTGGTGATCGGCTTCGGCCTGTTCGCGCTGCAAGGCGTCGCTGATACGCTGCGTGCGCTTTGCACCCTAGCGACCAAGGAAGGCGGGGAGCAGACGCCATGAGTCCGAACGAGTTGTTACCGATCGTCATGGTCGCGGGCTTCTTCACGATGATGATGATCGGCGTCCCGGTGGCGATTTCGCTGGCGGTTTCAGGCTTCGTCGCCGGCTTCATCGGCTTCGGACCGATGCTGTTCAGCCTCCTGCCCTCGCGCATGTATGGAGTAGTGAGCAACTACACCCTGCTTGCGATCCCGCTTTTCACTTTCATGGGTGTGATGCTCGAGAAGTCGCGGATCGCCGTGGATATGCTCGATACGATCGGCAAGGCGATGCGAGGGCTGAACGGCGGAATGGGGCTGGCCATCGTGCTGGTCGGCGTGCTGCTCGGGGCCTCGACCGGCATCGTCGGCGCCACGGTGGTCACCATCGGGCTGCTCACGCTGCCGGTGCTGCTGCGCCGCGGCTACAAGACCAGCATCGCCTGCGGCACGATATGCGCCTCCGGCACCCTTGGGCAGATCATCCCACCCAGCCTGGTGCTGATCCTGCTGGCCGATATTCTTGGTGAATCGGTCGGATCGATCTTCGCTGCCGCCTTCATTCCCAGCATGGCGCTGGCATCGATCTATGCCATCTTCATCCTGCTGCTGGGGTGGCTGCGGCCCGACTGGATGCCGGCCATTCCGCTCGAGGAGCGCAGCCAGACCTCTCGCTTGCAGCTGTGCAAGGATATCCTGGGCTCGGTGCTGCCTCCGCTGCTGCTGGTGGTCGCGGTGCTCGGTTCGATCATCGCAGGGATCGCGGCGCCCACCGAAGCGGCCTCGATGGGCGCGCTGGGCAGTCTGGTGATCGCGATCGTCTCGCGGCGCTTGAGTTGGCAGGTACTCAAGCAGACGCTGCATGGCACGCTGAGCATCAGCGCGATGATCTTCCTCATCCTGCTGTGCTCCCAGCCCTTCTCGCTTGCTTTCCGCGGGCTCGGTGGCGAGGCGCTGGTGCACGATCTGTTCATGATGCTTCCGGGCGGAGAGCTTGGCGCGATCCTCTTCTTGATGGCGGTGCTGTTCGTACTCGGCTTCTTCCTCGAGTGGATCGAGATCTCCTACATCGCACTGCCGATGTTCTTGCCGGTGTTTCTCGGCTATGGCACCGACATGGTGTGGCTGGCGATCCTGGTGGCGCTCAATCTGCAGATGTCGTTTCTCACTCCGCCGTTCGGCTGGTCGTTGTTCTTCCTCAAAGGCGTTGCGCCGCCGGAGGTCAAGACCAGCGACATCTACCTCGGCGCCCTTCCGTTCGTCGTGCTGCAGATGCTCGCGGTCGCGCTGGTGTTCTTCTTCCCGGCGCTCGCGACCTGGTTGCCTCAGGCGATCGGCTGGTAGCCGCCAGTGGGAGGGGACGAGCCGCCGGGATGCGATAGACTCGAACGCTCAGGCCCCCTCCCACTGCACGGTGACCGCTCCTTATGACCTCCGCTTACGCTTCCCTTTGCGATCTTTTCCAACGGTTATCCCGGCTCGAGCACCTGAGTGCGATCTCTGGTTGGGACATGTATGTGATGATGTCGTCGAAGGGGAGTACGGCGCGCGCCGAAGCGATGGCCGAGCTCGAGCTCGAGATCCAGGCGCGGCTCGCAGCGCCCCGGGTCGCCGAGCTGCTGTCGGCGGCCGAGCAGGAGTCGCTGGACGACGACCAGCGTGCCGATCTCGTCGAGATGAAGCGGCGTCACGCCTGGACGACCGCGCTGCCGCCAGCGCTGGTCGAGGCCAAGTCGCTGGCCGGCGCACGCTGCGAGCACGCCTGGCGGCGCCAGCGTCCGGCCAATGACTGGACGGGTTTCGCAGCCAACCTGCGCGAGGTGGTGCGTCTTGCCCGCGAAGAAGCATCGATTCGTGCCGAGCTCACCGGGCTCGGCCGCTACGATGCGCTGCTCGATCACTACGAGCCGGGCATGCGTGCCGAGCGGCTGGATCCGCTGTTCGCCGATCTCAGCAGCTGGCTGCCCGAGCTGATCGAGCGAGCGCTGGAGCGCCAGGCGCGAGTAGCTGAAACCTCGCTCGAGGGTTCTTTCGATCCCGAGGCCCAGCGACGCCTCGGGCTCGAGGTGATGGCGCTGCTCGGCTTCGACTTCGAGGCCGGACGGCTCGATGTGAGCGCTCACCCTTTCTGTGGAGGCGTTCCTAGCGATGTGCGCATTACCACGCGCTTCGATGAGGGCGACTTTCTTCCCGCACTGATGAGCGTGATCCATGAGACTGGGCATGCGCGCTATGAGCAGAACCTGCCTTCGCGCTTTCATGGGCGCCCGATCGGGCTGGCCCGCTCGATGGGTATGCATGAATCGCAAAGCCTCTCATTCGAGATGCAGCTGGCGCGTTCGGATGCTTTTCTGTCGCTGCTCCAGCCGATGGTGAGTAATCACTTCGGGCGCCGACCCGGACTCGATCTGGAAGCGCTGGCTCGGCGAGTGCGGCGGGTCGCGCCGGGCAAGATCAGGGTCGATGCGGACGAGCTGTGCTATCCCGCTCACGTCATGCTGCGCTACCAGATCGAGCGTGCGCTGATCGAGGGCGAGCTCGAGGTCGATGATATTCCGGCGGCCTGGGACGAGCGGATGCTGCGCTATCTCGGTGTCGATACCCGGGGCGACTACCGCAACGGCTGCATGCAGGACATCCACTGGACCGACGGCGGTTTCGGCTACTTTCCGACCTACACCCTCGGGGCGATCTACGCAGCCCAGCTATTCGCCGCCGCGCGTCAGGCACTGCCCGGGCTCGACGAGCGGATCGCCGATGGCGAGCTCGGCGTGCTGTTCGGCTGGTTGGATGCCAACGTATGGAGCCACGGCAGCCGCTACTCGACCGACGAGCTGCTGCGTCGAGCCACCGGTGCGCCAGTCAGTACCCAGGCCTATCGCGCGCACCTCGAGCGCCGCTACGCATAGATGGAGGTCGCGCTCAGTGGGAGCCCGGAGAGGTATCCAGACCGCGATCGTCGCTGCCGAGGATCGAGGAGACCTCGCCTTCGCCACTGGCATGATGGCCTGTCGGAACATCCCCGCTTGAGTGCACCGCGGCGCTGGCATTGAGGCTGGTGGCGCCGAGCGCAATGGTCACTGCGGCGATGAAGAGGTGGATGCGCTTCATGGCAGGGCTCCTTTGGTCGTCTCGGACGCTTGGGATTCGAGAAACCGGGGCGTCCGGTGTATCGGGGCAGCACTCGAGTAACTCTAGTCACCGCAGTGATCGTGGGAGGCAACGTTAGCTGAAGGTCTGGATTCGAATTTGGCGGCGAGGATTTTCCCCATCGCCTCGAGCACAAAAAAGCGGGGTGGCTCCTTGGAGCGACCCCGCTTCGATTCGGGTGCTGGGTCGGACAATCGATCAGCGAGAGCCCGGTTTGGTGTCGAGGCCGCGTTCATCACTGCCCAGGGCAGAGGAGGGGGCAGCGTAGTCGACGTTCACGTAGTTGCCACCGGGACGGCTATCGATGCTCGGGGTCTGGGCGTGGTTGCCACCCGGACGGCTGTCGATGCTCTGGGTGATCTGGGCATGGTTGCCACCCGGTTGGGTGTCGATGCTCGGGTAGGTCGAAGCACTGGCCTGGAGGCTGGTGGCGCCGAGAGCGATGGCCGAAGCGGCAACGATGAGTTTGAGTGCTTTCATGATTTCTTGCTCCATTTGCGTATGGGCGCAGTGGCGTTGAGCCTTCTTGGCTGCTGCCTTGTGCGATGGAGTGATTATATTGAGAGCGCTAATTATTAGTAGGTTTCTTATGGAAGCTCTATGTTTCCGAAATGGAAACCATGCATCGATTTGGAGAGGGGATAGGTGCGCTGCTGTGGGGTAAACGCGGGCAGGATTCAGCCGCTTTGGTGCGGGCATCGAGGCTTAACGCCGGGAAAATGAACGGGGCGCATCGATCGATGCGCCCCGCTGGTCTCATCCGTTCGCGCCGGTCGCGCGTCGGGATCAGTCCTCGTCGATCTTCGGCAGGCCGCCGTTGTCCGGCTTGGCCAGCAGGCCACTGTTCACGTAGGTGGCGAGCTTCTCGCGAGTGTCACTGATGTCGTGGTTGCGCATGGTCAGCTGACCGATGCGGTCTCGTGGGGTGAAGCTCGACTCGCCCTTCTCCATGGTCAGGCGCTCGGCCTTGTAGGTCAGGTTGGGAGAGACGGTATCGAGCAGCGAGTAGTCGTTGCCGCGGCGCAGCTCGATCACCACTTCGCCGGTGACCGCGCGGGCGACCCAGCGCTGGGCGGTTTCACGCAGCATCAGCGCCTGCGGGTCGAACCAGCGGCCCTGGTAGAGCAGCCGGCCAAGCCGCAGGCCGTTGATCCGGTACTGCTCGATGGTGTCTTCGTTGTGAATGCCGGTGACCAGGCGCTCGTAAGCGATGAACAGCAGCGCCATGCCGGGGGCTTCGTAGATCCCGCGGCTCTTCGCCTCGATGATCCGGTTCTCGATCTGATCCGACATGCCGAGCCCGTGGCGGCCGCCGATGCGGTTGGCTTCGAGGATCAGCTCGACGGGATCGGCGTACTCGATGCCGTTCAGTGCCACCGGGCGGCCTTCCTCGAAGCGCACGCTGACGGTCTCGGGCTTGATCTGCACCTCTTCTTTCCAGAACGCGGTGCCCATGATCGGCTGGACGATCTTGATCCCGCTGTCGAGGAACTCGAGATCCTTCGCCTCGTGGGTGGCGCCGAGGATGTTGGAGTCGGTGGAGTAGGCCTTTTCGGTCGACATCTTGTAGTCGAAGCCGTTGGCGTTCATGAACTCGGACATCTCCTTGCGACCGCCAAGCTCATCGATGAAGTCCTGGTCGAGCCACGGCTTGTAGATCCGTAGCGCCGGATTGGTCATCAGGCCATAGCGATAGAACCGCTCGATGTCATTGCCCTTGTAGGTGCTGCCGTCGCCCCAGATGTGGACGTCGTCTTCCTTCATCGCCGCGACCAGCATGGTGCCGGTCACCGCGCGGCCGATCGGGGTGGTGTTGAAGTAGGTGACCCCGGCGGTAGTGACGTGGAAGGCACCACTTTGCAATGCCGCGATCCCCTCGTTGACCAGCTGCATGCGGCAGTCGATCAGTCGGGCGTTCTCCGCGCCGTAGCTCATCGCCTTGCGCGGAATCTCGTCGTAGTCGCTCTCGTCCGGCTGGCCGAGATGCGCGGTATAGGCATAGGGCACCGCGCCTTTCTGGCGCATCCACAAAAGCGCCGCGCTGGTGTCGAGGCCGCCGGAGAAGGCGATGCCGACTTTCTCGCCGTGGGGAAGATGTTCGAGGATGGTGCTCATTGGGGCCTGGTGTCGTCGCTGAAGGTTGTATTTACGCGTCGCGGCAGTATCCAGAGCCGCTACGGGCGGGGTCAAGCACGGCGCGTTCGAGCGGATGGCGAACCGACCTCGACCTGGCTGGGTGAGGCTGACGGGAGGCGCGATTCGCTGGTCCTTGAGTCGCAGCATTATAACCGCGAACGACGCTGCCCACGAACCGGCGTCAGCGATGCCCTTCGAGCATGCTGGCCAAGTACTCGCCGAAGGCGCGCAGGCGCGGCGGCACGAAGCGCTTGGGCGGGTAGAGCAGCCAGGCGGTGCCGTGGTAGGTGCTGGTATAGCGCCACTCCGGCAGTACCCGGCGCAGCCGCTCCTCGGCCAGCGCCCGGGCCGCGGTGAAGCGCGGTAGCGTGGCGATGCCTAGACCGGCGAGCGCTGCCTCCAGGCGCGCCTCGCTGTGGTTGCAGGCGTAGCGTCCGCGCACCGCGACCCTTCGCTGCTCGCTGCCGCGGGCGAGACGCCAAAGGCTGTCGGCTGGAGTTTCACCGAGGAAGATGCAGGCATGCTCGGCCAGCGCCTCGGGGGTGGCGGGTTCGCCGTGGCGCTCGAGGTAGGCCGGCGAGGCGCAGAGCAGGTGCTCGACCTCGGTCAGCGGCCGGCCGGCCATGCCGGGCGGCGGTGTCTCGGTGATCCTCACCATGGCGTCGAAGCCCTCCTTGATCGGATCGACCAGCCGGTCGTCGAGGATCAGCCGCAGCTCGAGCTCGGGGTAACGCTCGAGCAGCCCCGGTATCAACGGCAGCATCAGGTACTTGCCGAAGGCCTTCGGCATCGCCACCCGCAGCACGCCGCGCGGTGCGGCCTCGAGGCGCTCGGCGAGGCCAAGCGTGGCCTCGAAGGCGTCGACCATCTCGCGGGCCTGGGAGTAGGCCGCCTGGCCCGATTCGGTGAGCCGCAGCCGTCGGGTCGAGCGCTCGAACAGCCGCAGAGAGAGCCCCGTTTCGAGCTTGCCGATCTGACGGCTCACTGCCGAAGGGCTGAGGCCGAGCTGGGTTGAGGCGGCGGTGAAGCTGCCGCTCTCGACCACCCGCACGAAGGTGACCAGCCAGGGCAGCATGGTGTCGTGTCTATTCATGATCCTGGGGAACGAGTGTTGTGTCATTGCGCTGGATTATCAGCGCCACGCGCATGAATGGACAATGGCGGCTCTTGCCATGGAGATCGCTTTCGATGCATACGCCAATCGTTGCCCATTCGCTCATCGTGCCGCGCTACGTCGACCTGATGCTGCTATTGGTCGCCGTGGCCTGGGGGAGCAGCTACGCCATCGCCAAGGAGGCGCTCGCTCTCTATCCGGTGCTCGGCTTCATTGCCTTGCGCTTCGGGCTCGCCGCCTTGCTGCTCGCCCCGCGCCTGATGCGTCGCGGCGCCTGGCCCGGACTCGGTGCGCTCCCGCTCGGTGCGCTGCTGCTGGCGATCTTCCTTTGCGAGACGTATGGCGTGGTACAGACCTCGGCCGCCAATGCTGCGTTCCTGATCAGCCTCTGCGTGGTCTTCACTCCGCTGGTCGAATGGGCGCTGCTCGGGGTGCGGCCGCGCGCCCAGGTGCTCGGCGGCTGTGGGCTCGCGCTTGGTGGCGCCGCCCTGCTGGCGGGCGAGCTCGAGCTTCGCGTGGGGCTCGGCGATGGACTGATCCTGCTCGCCGCGCTTCTGCGTGCGCTGATGGTCTGCGTGACCCGACGCCAGCGGCTGAGCCGGGAGAGCGATGCCCTGGGGTTGACCGCGGTGCAGTCGCTGGTGGTCGCCGGTGGAGCGGTCGCCCTTGCCCTGTCGCTGCCGGGAGAGGGGCTGCCAGCGCTGCCGCGCGCCTGGCCATTCTGGCTTGCGCTCGGCTACCTGGTGATGTGCTGCACCCTGTTCGCCCTCTTCGTCCAGAACCATGCGCTGCGCCATGCGAGTCCCACTCGGGTCTCGTTGCTGATGGGCAGCGAGCCGCTGTTCGGCGCACTGTTCGCCGCCTTTTGGCTCGACGAGCGGTTGAGCGTCGGCGCCTGGGCCGGCGGCTGCGCCATCGTCTTCGCCTCGCTATGGGCGATCCGGGCAAGCGCCCCGGGCGGGATGAGCGAGCCCGATGCACCTGCCGCTCGACCTGCCGAGGCCGTGGGTGCCACACTCGCTGAACCTGAAATAACAATCATTGAAGCGAGGAAGGGATGAACGAAGGATCGGGGACAAGGCGTGCAGCGGTGATCGAGTGGCTGTCGCAGCAGCAGGAAGAGATGCGCGCGCTGCTGGCGCTGCTGGTCGACATCGACTCGCACAGCCACGACAAGGCCGGGGTCGATGCGGTGGGCGAGGCGATCTCCGAGTGGTGCAAGGCAATGGGCATCGAGGTACGGCGCACGCCGCGGCCGCGCTTCGGCGACCTGTTCGAGGCGTGCTTGGGCGAGGGTGAGGGCACGGTGGTCCTGCTCGGCCATCGCGATACCGTGTTCCCCACCGGCACGGTGGCCGAGCGCAGCTACGAGGAGCACGACGGCATGGCTTTCGGCCCCGGCGTCGCTGACATGAAAGGCGGGCTGGTGATGAACCTTTTCGTGCTCGCCGCGCTGGCGCGCACCGGCGGGCTGGCCTTCCCGCTCAAGGCGGTATTCACCGCCGACGAGGAGATCGGCTCGCCGGATGGCAAGGCGCTGATCGAGGACGCGGTGCGCCACGCTCGCGCAGTGTTCAACGCCGAGCCTGGCCGGGTCAGTGGCAATCTGGTCACCGGGCGCAAGGGCGGGGCGAACTTGGTGCTCGAGGTGTCGGGTCGCGCGGCGCACTCCGGGGTCAGCCACGCCGATGGCGTCAGCGCGATCGAAGCGCTGGCGCGCAAGATTCAACGCATCCACGCGCTGACCGACTACGACACCGGCGTCACCACCAACGTCGGCGTGATCGAAGGGGGCACCTCGAGCAATACCGTGGCGCCATGGGCCCGGGCGCGGATCGACACCCGCTTCGTCACCTTCGAGCAGCGCGAAGCGCTGTTCGCGGCACTCGAAGAGATTGCCGCGCGGGAAGAGCTGCCCGGTACCCAGGCGACGTTGACCCAGGTCTCTGGGTTCCTGCCGCTGGAGCGGGCGATGAGCGAGGCGCTGCTGGCCCGCTATCAGCGCTCGGCGGCCGAGCTGGGTTTCGAGGTCGAGGGCGAGTTCACCGGCGGCTGCTCGGATGCCGGCACCACCGCGAGCCTCGGCATCCCCACCCTCTGCGGCACCGGCCCGGTCGGCGCCTTGATGCATACCGAGCGTGAGTATCTGCTGCTGTCGAGCCTCGTTCCCCGGGCCCAGGCGCTGGCCTTGACCCTGCTCGATCTCGACGAGGGCTGACACGCGAACGGCACCCGCATGGGGTTCCGTTGGTCGGTTTGCTCAGGGATGTCCGCCGGCGGCAGGGCCGCCGCCGTGGCCGCCGCTCGGCCCTCCGCCCGGGCCGCCACCGCCGCCGCCCGGAGGCGGAAAGAGGAAGCAGCCGCTGAGGGTCAGGCTGAGCAGCACCGGGGCCAGCCATAGCATACGTTTGATCATTTCAATCACCTCGGTTCACACGGGACTCCGCTGCGGGAGCCGTGGGCGCAATCTATGCGCCAACTGCGCAAGCAGTATGCAATTCACCGATGGTGACCGAATTTCCTTGCTCGCTGCGTGGTTTCAGCGCGTGCCCGCCACTGCCCGATAGCACTCGATCACATGGTAGCCGGTGGTCGATTTGATCGGCCCGCGCTGGCCGAGGTACTCCTCGGGCAGGTCGGCGGGGAAGTAGGCATCGAGGATCTCCTCGAGCAGCGGCTCGGCCAGGGGCGAGCCGCTCAGCGCCAGGCAGCGCAGGCGTTCGAGGTTGACCCAGATGCGTGCGTCGAAGGCCATCGGGCGGCGCTCGGCGTCGAGCCGGTTGGAGATCATCCGCGGTGCGAAGGACTCGAGAGTGACGCGCTCGGATGCGCTGCACAGCGTCTTCGGGTCGAGGGCGGCGAAGTCCAGCCCGAGATCGGCATTCAGCAGTAGCAGCGACGCCCATTCGTAGTTGTGACCGAGATCGTACTCGAGCAGCCGGCCGTCCTCGGCGATCCGTTCGGCGAGCAGGCCGTGTTCGGTATCGAGAAAGCGTTCGCTGGCTACCTGGGCGATGCGTTCGATGTGCGTGGCGATGCGTGGTTGTGGCCGGTAGCGCTGGGTGATGGCCAGGGCCTCGAACAGGTGCATCAGGGCGTTGAGCTCGAGGAAGTCGCCGCCCGCCCGCGGCTGCAGCCAGGTTTCGAACGGCGCCGAGAGGATGTCGTCGAGGGTCGCGTTGAGATCATCGTCGAGCCCTTCGACCGGCTCGAGCTCGGCCAGCTGTACCTGAGCGTTGAGCAGGAAGGCGAGTTCGTAGCGCGCGCCGCCGTCGTGCTGGGCGGGCGGCGTGTAGCGGCCGTCGTGGTGGCGCAGATAGCGCGGGCGCATCTCTTCGTAGAGTTTGGCTGCCCGTTTGGCCGCCGGCGGATGGGCGCAGGCAAGGTGGAAGTGCACCAGGTAGATGATGCCCCGGGTCTGGCACAAGAGCCGCGGAGGGCGGTCGCTGCGGGTGGCGGTAGCGAGGAATTCGGGCACCAGGCCGTCGCTTTCGAGCGCGGTGACGAGCGCATCGTGGTAGCGGCTGAGGATGGCTTGGAAGCGTTCGAGAGTGGTCATCGCGGGGCCTGCTGCGGGCTTGGTTGGGCGGCGTGAAGCTATCATGAATCGCTTCGCTTTGCGCGCGATCGGGCCAAGTGAAGGTGACCTCGAGGCGTCGGTGTGGTAAGCCTAATAGGGTTCAACAATAAAACCCGACAGGTCGCAAGCTGACTTTGGTCGCGTGCGCCATCCGGCGCTGTGAGTCGAAAGCGGGCCGAATCATCGCCCGTCGCTGTATCCAACGCTGCGGCTTGCGTCCCAGGAGACGAGCCATGAGCGTGATTGAAACCCATACGACGCCGCCGTCCTATGCGATCTCTTCCGTGCGCCGGCTCGACCGGACATGCCTGAGCGGACTTCCGGCTGGAATACGCCGCCCTCGCTTCGATCCGGCGAAACTGCGCAGCGGCATACTCCATCTCGGCTGCGGCGCTTTCCACCGTGCCCACCAGGCGCTGGTGACCCAGCGTGCGATCGAGGCCGAGGGCGATGCCGGGCTGCGCTGGGGAATCAGCTCGGCGAGCCTCGTGCGCCGCACCACTCCCGATGCGCTGGCCCCTCAACAGGGGCTCTACACCCTGATCGAACGCAGCGCCGAGGGTTGCCGTGCCGAGGTGATCGGCGCGATCTCCGAGGTGGTCCATGCCCCGAGCGACGCTCGCGGTCTCGCCGCCCGGCTGGCCGACCCCGAGACCCGGATCGTCACCCTGACGGTCACCGATCGTGGCTATTTTCTCGATCCCGCAAGCCACCGGCTGGACGCCGGGGACCCGGCGATTCGCGCCGATCTTGGCGCCGCGCGCCCGGCGACGCCGATCGGCGCGCTGGTGAGAGGGCTGGCGCTGACCCGGGATGCAGGGCACGTGCCTCCCGTGATCCTCTGCTGTGACAATCTCACCGCCAACGGTGCGACGCTCAAGCAAGCGGTGAGCGATTTCGCCGCGCTCGAGGATGACGGCCTTGCGGCCTGGATCGAGCGCAACGTGCAGTTCCCCAACACCATGGTCGACCGCATCGCGCCCTCGACCGGCGACTCGGATCGCGCCGAGGCGCTCGGGCTGCTCGGTGTCGAGGACGCGGCACCCGTGGTGGCCGAGCCCTTCCTCGATTGGGTGATCGAGGAGTTCGATGGCCCCAGGCCGCGCTGGGAGGAAGGAGGTGCGACCTTCGTTAGCGACGTCGAGCCGTTCGAGATCGCCAAGCTCAGGCTGCTCAACGGCACCCATATGCTGCTCGCCTACATCGGCGCGCTGGCCGGCTATCGCACCATCGCCGAGGCGATCCAGGATCCGCTGATCGCCCGGCTCGCCGAGCGTTTCATGCGCTCCGAGCAGGGGCCGACGGTGCCGGTATCGCGCGAGCGGCGCGATCACTACATCGATGGCCTGATCAGCCGGCTGGCCAACCCGGCGATTCGCCACGAGGTGGGCCGGGTCGGGCGCAACGGCTCGATGAAGCTCGCCACCAGGCTGCTCGAACCGATGCGCTACAACCTCGCCGAGCGTCGCGACATCCCTTGCACCATCCTCGCCATCGCTGCATGGATTCGCTGGTTCGCATTGGTCGATACCGCCGGCACCGCGGTCAGCATCCAGGACCCGAACAAAGACGAGATCAGGCGGCTGTGCAGGGCGACGCGTGAGAACCCGATGCTGCGCGCCGAGACCTTCCTCGACTACGACGAAGTGTTCGGCGACGCGCTGCCGCGCCAGGAGCAGGTCGCGAGCCAGCTCGCCCAGGCGATCAGCGATTTGCACCGCTACGACATTCACGAGGTGATCGCCGCGCAGCTCGGCGAGACGATTCTCGGCAAGCGCTATCCCGATTGAGCATCCGCGCCGCGCGAGGAGCCCGGGGGGCGCTCAGGCGCTTCGGACGGTGAGCCTCGGCGTCAGCCACTCGACCACGTCATGGAGCGTGTCGACCACCTTCAGCGCGGTATCGCGCATCTCGTCGGTCGGCGGCAGCAGATCCGGGATCATGATCACCGGGATGTTCGCTGCGCGCGCGGCGCGAATGCCGTTGTAGGAGTCCTCGAGGGCCAGGCAGCTGGCCGGCGCTACACCGAGTTTATCGGCGGCGGCGAGATAGGGGTCTGCATGGGGTTTGCCGCGCGAAACGTCGTCGCGGGTGATGATCGCCTGAAAGCGGCCGTCGATGCCGGCCAGCGCCAAATGGTGATCGGTACGGTAGCGGCTCGACGAGGTGGCGATCGCGCGGGGCAGGCGATGGTTGTCGAGCAGGTCGAGCAGCTCGCCGACCCCCGCCTTGGTGCTCAGCCGGCCATTGTCGACCATCGCGCGCAGGTGTACCTCCTGGGCGGCGAAGTAGCGCTCGAGTGGGAAATCCGCGCCGTAGGTTTCGACCACCATCGCGCGGCAGCGATCGGCCGGCACGCCGATCATCGCCTGGCAGAACGATTCGGGCATCTCATAGCCGAGCTCGTCTCCCGCCGCCACCAGCGCTTCCATCGCCAGCCGCTCGGAGTCCAGCAGCAGCCCGTCCATATCGAAAATCACTGCCTCGATCGGGTGAGCGTCATGCATCGCGAATCCTCTCATTGTCGTTCTTCGAAGGGCCGCAGGGCGTCGTACGCTTGGGCCGGACCGGCTTTCATGGTGGCCAATCGGGGCGGCAATGACAAATCGAGCCGCGACTTTGGTCCTGGGTCCCAGCCAAGGCCGTCGGATTGTCGGGGTGGCGAAAAAGCGCTGGGCGCATCGTTCGCCGATGGTTAACGGGAGTTCGAGCTCGATGTGCTGGTGCCGGATACGCCGAACATCGCCGAGCTGGACCGGATCATCTTCGACGAGCTGTGCCATGGCGAGCTGCATGAGCGGTCGCGTCGCTGCTACGTCGAAGCGATCGAGGCGTTGGCTGCTCGCGGTGCCCAAGGGGTGATCCTCGGCTGTACCGAGATCGGACTGCTGGTCACCCCGCCGGACACCGGTGTGGCGCTCTACGATACCACCCGGCTGCACGTCGAGGCGGCGGTGGAGTACGCGCTGGCCGAATGATGACGTTTCACGTGAAACCTGGCTCAGGCGCCGGCCTTGCGGTTGGTCGCCTCGAACAGCATCAGGGCGCTTGCGACCGAGAGGTTGAGCGAATCGGTGCGACCGCGCATCGGAATCCGCACGATACGGTCGCAGGCGAGACCGAGCTCCTCGCTCAGGCCGTCGCGCTCGGTGCCCATCAGCAGCACCGTGGGGCCGGCGTAGGCCGGCGAGCGATAGTCTTCGCTGCGCGCAAGCCCGGTGCCGATCAGCTCGAGCGGCTCGCGCGCCGCCCAGGCGATGAATTCGTCACGGCGGCTACGGACCAGGCGTACACCGAACAGCGCACCGGTGCTGGCGCGCATCGCCTCCGGTGAGTAGGGGTCGCAGGCGTCGTCGATGAGAATCACGCCGGCACCGCCTGCCGCCTCGCAGCTGCGGATGATGGTGCCTAAGTTGCCAGGATCGCGCGGTGACTCCAGCGCGATCCACACCTCGCTGGCTCGCGGCGAGAGCGTATCGAGCGCGGTCCAGCGCTGCTCGAACACCGCGACCGCGTGATGGGGGTTGGCACGGGCCGAGAAGCCGCCGAGCACCTCGCGGGTGGTCGGCAGCAGATCGGTACCAAGGCCGGCCGCACGGGCGAGCAGCGCCGCCAGGGCGGGCTCGGTCGCGCGCGCATCGGCGTCGAACAGCAGGCAGGCCAGTCGCGCTTCGGCATCGAGGCCGTCGGCGATCGCCCTCACCCCCTCGACCAGGTGCTGGCCAAGCTGTTCTCGATACTTGCGCTCCTTGAGCTTGCGCAGCGCTTTGACTCTCGGATTGGCGACGCTGGTGATGGTCACTGCGTCGAAAGAAGGATATGGAACTGGCATGGGCGACCCTGGTCTGCGTCTTTTCGCGGCATCAGCCGGCGGCGAGGTCCTTGTAGCGCGGCTCGCCACGCTTCCAGAATCCGGTGACATGGGTGCGTTCGAAGCCGAAGCCACGCATCCGGGTCAGCTGCAGCCGGATCTCGCGAGCATCGCTGGCTTCGGTGCCGACCCAGGCATAGCCGTGCTGGTGGTCGCTGGCGCAGGCCTGGATCGCGGCGGCCAGGGAGCGCGATTCGCCGCGCACCAGCCACTCTGCATCTAGATGCGGATGATTCGGCAGCGGCTGGATCTCATGGCGATCCTCGACCTCGATCAGCGCCGTGATGCGCCGCTCTTGCGGCTGGGCGGCGATGATCGAAACGATCGCCGGCAGCGCGCTTTCATCGCCGGCCAGCAGCAGCCAAGGCTCCTCCTCGTGCAGCGCGAAGCCGCCGCGGGGACCTGCGATGAGCGCCCGATCGCCGGGCTTGGCGTTGCGTACCCAATTCGAGGTCTCGCCTTCCTGGTTGAGCACCAGGTCGAGGGTCAACCGCCTGGCCGCGGCATCGAACTCGCGCACGACGTAGATCCGCCCGCGGTTGCGCTGCTCGCCTTCGCCCAAGAACAGCAGCACCCACTGCGCCGGCAGGCTGGGGTCGAAGTCATCGAACGCCTCGCCGGTCAGGTGCAGGCGGCGTACGCGCGGGGTCACTTCCTCGATCGATTCGACCTCCACCGCGCGCAGCCGCCGCTCGGACTGCGGGCGTACCCGCAGGTTGGCGCTGTCGTCGAGCGGATTGAGCGCTACCTTGAGCGGCGCCCGCGGGCGCAGCGCCACATTGGCGCGCTCGAGCGCTTCCGCACAGGCCCTGATCAGCTCCGCGCCGCGAAACTCTTCGTTGCCGATGATCCGCGCACGGGTGCGGGCAGCCTCCTCGACCTCGAGCGGCTGGCCCAGCGCGGCGAGCAGGTTGAGCTCATCGCGCGAGACGAACGGCGAGCTTGGTCCGAGCAGCTCGAAGTCCTCGAGCTCGTCCTCGATCGCACGCATCAAGCGCGCCAGGGAATAGATGCCGCTACTGTCCACGCCCAGCTCTTCGAGCAGGTGCCCCGCATGGGAGGGCCAGGCGTTACGCCCGTTCATGGCACGCAAGGCACGCAGCAGTCGCTGCTCCTTGCTGGAACACTGGCGGGAGATGGGCAGTACGTTGCTTCTCATGGGGCGGGCCTTCGGAGACGGGGAAACGGACTGGATGGGAGCAGCGCGGAGCGCCCAGCGGTCCACTCCAAGGACCGAGTCTAGCACTCGGGCCGGGTGCGTAGAAGCTTGCCCGGAGAGCCCGTGAGTGCTGGTGCTAGCCGTCCGGCTGGTCGAAGCGGAACAGCGTCATCTGCTGCTCATCCGGGCGCGAGCCGCGACGCGGTACCCGCAGCGTCTCCAGCTGGTCCCGGGCTTTGGTTTCGGCGTCGGCGAGGCGCTGGTCGAGCTGCTCCATCGCTTCGCGCTGTTCGGCCAGTTTCGATCTCAGCGCGACGATACCCTCCATGCGCGCACCCAGGCCGGCTGCATCGTCGCCGGCCGGCTGCGTGCACAGCGCTAGCAGCGCCTGGCACTCGTTGAGCGAAAAACCGAGCCGTTTGGCACGCAGCACCAGAATCAGCGCGCTGCGGTCGCGCTCGTGGTAGATCCGCTCCTGGCCGCGGCGCTCGGGTTCGAGCAGCCCTTGCTCCTCGTAGAAGCGAATCGTGCGTGTGGTGATGGCCAGTTCGCTGGCGAGCGCGGAGATGCTGTAGGTGGCTGACATGCGAGCGGACCTTGGGGAGATGGGGTCGAACGAAAGGGCGCTGTGGCTTCCGCGCGCCTGGCGGATAGCGGGCATTCTAAGCATGGTGACGTTGACGTAAAGTGCCCGTGCGTGATTGCCGCATCCGGCCTCGTTCGTCGCGATCGTTTCGATCCCTTGCTGCGGTGAGGAAGCCGGTTAGTTCCGCGGGTTCCGCTCGCACCAGACGCTCTGCGCCTGCTGGATGTCGTCGACCGGTTCGCCATCGGCGTCGAGCAGCAGCAGGTGGCGGGGGTCGCTCGAGGGGCAGATCGCAAGCGACGGCATGCGCTTCGGCTCGCGCAGGGTGGCGACGCGCAGGTAGCGCTGTTGGAAGGTGGGGTCGTTGCTCGGGCGCTCCTGGCCGCTGACCACCAGGCCGATCAGCAGAGCGACGACCAGCATGGCGGCACCGACGCCGAGGGTGGCGTAGAGCGAGCGCTTGGTGCCCAAGGCCATCAGGTTGAACAGCCAGAACACCAGACCGAGCACCAGCAGGGCCAGGGCAAGGGCGAGCAGCACGGTCCGGATCATCAAGCCTCCTCGGTGGAACGGATCTGGACGGATCAGATTGCCTTCATCTTAGCAGCCTCGCCCGGTCGAGCGTTCGCGCAAGGTTTGGCGAAGCTGAGGATAGGCTGATATCTTGTGCGGATATACAGTTCCCAATGGGATCGGCAATGAGCCATCCGCTCGAAGACCCGCTTTACTACCTCGACAATTTTCACACCCTGCTCGATTGGGTCGCTGGTCGCTACGGCGACCTGCTCGACGATGACGAGCGCGGATTCATCGTGCGTTTCTCCCGCTTGCCGGTCGCGGCACGCGCGCTGCTGGCGCGAATGGTGATGCGCAAGGGTGAACTGTTCCGGGTCTCGAAGCTGGTCTATCCCGAGATCGAAGCGGTCGGCGGCCGGGAAAGCGCACTGCAGGCGCTGGCCGATGCCGGCCTGGTCGATCCGGAGCCTGCGCTCTCGCTCGAGGCGCTGTTCTCGCTGCTGCGGCGTGCCGAGCTCGAAACCTTCCTCGGTGTGCCGCCGGTGGCGACCCGCAAGGCCGACTGGTGCGCGTCGCTTTCGACCAGGCAGCCCGAGCCACGTCCGCTGGCGCAGTGGGCGCCGGGCCTCGCCGATCGGGTGGTCGAGCTGCGTGATCCGGCCCGCTACGACCGGCTGCGGCTGATGTTCTTCGGCAACCTGCGCCAGGACTTCTCCGAGTTCGTGCTTGCCGACCTCGGCATCTACCGCTTCGAGCGCATCCAGCTCGATCCCGTATCACGTGGCTTCCACCATCGTGGAGAGGTGGAAGACTACCTGCGCCTGCATCGGCTGCGAGATCGCCTCGAGCGGGAGGGTATCGGGGCGATGGAAGGGGAGGAGGGGCGCTGGGCGGTGGAGGGAGCGCTCGACAATCCATGGATCGAGCAGCGCCGCCAGCGACTGCTGCTCGCCTACGCCAAGGAGCTCGAGCGTCACGGTCATAGTGAGCGCTCGCTCTCGATCTATGCCCTATGCCAGGCCCAGGGGGCCAGGGTAAGAAGGGTCCGGCTGCTCGAGCGGTTGGGGCGCACGGAGGCGGCGTTGTCGTTGGCCCGGCAGGCGCAGGACGCGCCGGAGAGCGCTGAGGAGCGCCAGCAGCTGTCGCGGATCGCGCCCAGGCTGCATCGTCGTCTCGGGCTGCCTCGCCCTACAGTGGCCAAGAGCGCACCGGTGGAGAGCTTCGAGCTGCGCCTGCCGCGCAGCCTGAGCGTCGAGGCCGCGGTGCGCGATCATCTGACCCGGCCGGAGGCGCCGGTCCATTACGTCGAGAATGGCCTGCTCAACTCGCTGTTCGGGCTGCTCTGCTGGGAGGCGATCTTCGCCCCGATCAGCGGCGCCTTCTTCCATCCCTTCCACACGGGGCCGGCCGACCTGATGCGTGAGGGATTCGTCGAGCGTCGCCGCGCGCTGTTCGATGCCTGTCTGGCCGAGCTCGACGATGACCGCTACCTGGGGACGATCCGGCGACGCTTCGTTGACAAGCAGGGTATCCAGTCGCCGTTCGTCCATTGGGGAGTGCTCGACCAGACACTGCTCGAACGCGCGCTGGCCTGCCTGCCGGCGGCGCACCTGAAACAGTGGTGCCTGTGGCTATTGAGTGATCTCAAGCGCAACCGTGCAGGCTTCCCCGACCTGATCCAGTTCTGGCCTGAACAGCGCCGCTACCGGATGGTCGAGGTCAAGGGGCCGGGCGACCGGCTGCAGGACAACCAGCGCCGGATGATCGCCCACTGCCTCGAGTACGACATCCCGGTGTCGGTGTGCTGGGTGGCTTGGGCAGAAGAGCCGCGATGAGCTATACCGTCGCGGTGCGGGCGCTTTGCGAGTTCGTCGCCAAGCGTGGCGATCTCGATTTGCGCTTCACGCCTTCGCCGAGCGCGCTCGAAGGGATCGAGGGGCATGCCAAGGTGGCCGCGCGGCGCGGCGAGGGCTATCAGCGCGAGCTGAGCCTCGAGGGCGAGTACCGCGAGCTCAAAGTACGCGGACGCGCCGATGGTTTCGATGCGACGGTGCCGAGGCTCGAGGAGATCAAGACCCATCGCGGCGAGCTGGAGCGCCAGCCCGACAATCATCGCCAGCTGCACTGGGCCCAGGCCAAGATCTACGGCTGGCTCGCCTGCCAGCGTTTCGCGCTAAAGGAGATCGAGCTGGCGCTGGTCTACTTCGACATCGACCGGGAGCGCGAGACGGTGATTCGCGCGCGGCACGATCGAAAAGCGCTGGAGCGGTTCTTCACCGAGACCTGCGAGGCGTTTCTCTCTTGGGCGCAGCAAGAAGCGCAGCACGCCCTCCAGCGTGAGCGAGCGCTCGCTTCGATGAAGTTCCCAATGGCCGACTTCCGACCCGGGCAGCGCGCGCTGGCAGAGACGGTGTACAAGGCGGCGCGCCTTGAACGGCCGCTGCTGCTCCAGGCGCCGACCGGTATCGGCAAGACCTTGGGCACTTTGTTTCCGCTGCTCAAGGCGCTGCCCGCCGGCAAGCTCGACAAGGTGTTCTTTCTCACCGCCAAGACGCCCGGGCGGCAGCTCGCGCTGGATGCGCTGGCGCGGCTTGACCCCGGCCTCGACACACCGCTGCGCGCGCTCGAACTGATCGCGCGGGAGAAGAGCTGCGAGCATCCGGACAAGGCCTGCCATGGGGAAAGCTGCCCGCTGGCCGCGGGCTTCTACGACCGTCTTCCCGCCGCACGCGCGAAGGCGCTGGAGCAGGTAGCTCGCGAGCGCTCACTGCTGGATGCCGAGACGCTGCGCCGGCTGGCCCTGGCCGAGGGCATCTGCCCCTACTATCTCGGCCAGGAGATGGCGCGTTGGAGCGACGTGGTGGTCGGTGACTACAACCACTACTTCGGCCTGGGCGGTATGCTGCACGCATTGGCCCAGGAGCAGCGCTGGCGGGTCGGGGTACTGGTCGACGAGGCGCACAACCTGGTCGAGCGCGGGCGGCTGATGTTCAGTGCCGAGCTCGATGAGCGCTCGGTACGCGAGCTTGCCCGCAGTGCCCCCAAGGGGCTGCGTAGGGGCTTCGAGCGGTTGGCGCGTGCGTTTCGCACCCAGCGCCAGGCGCTCGCCCCATCGGCGGGCGAGGCGCCGCTCGAAGGAGTGCTCGAGGAGGTCCCATCGACACTGGTCGGGGAGCTTACCGGGCTCACGGCAAGACTTGGTGAGCACCTGGCCACCCAGCTCGACGAGCCGGTCGACCCCGAACTCATGCGCTTTTATCTGCAAGCACTCGGCTTCGCCCGTGTGCTCGAGCTGTTCGACGCCAGACACTTCCAGTGCGAGTTCGAGCGGCTGCCCGGCAAGCCGCGGGAGACGCTTCTGCTGAGGTTGCGCAACCTGGTGCCAGGGCCCTGGCTTGCGCCGCGCTTCGAGGCAGCTCGCGCTTGCGTGCTGTTCTCCGCCACGCTCGCGCCAACCGATTACTTCATCGACCTGCTCGGGCTGCCAGCGCAGACCGCTTGGTTCGATGTCGCCTCGCCGTTCGCAGCCGCCCAGTTGAGAGTACGGGCGGTCTCGCGGATCTCCACCCGCTATCGCGATCGCGAGGCGTCGATCGAGCCGATCGTCGAGCTGATCGAGGCCGGCTACGCTGCGTGCCCCGGCAACTACCTCGCCTTCTTCAGCAGTTTCGATTACCTCGAACGTGTCGCTGAGCGGCTCGCCCAGAAGGCGCCCGGGCTCGTGCAGTGGCGGCAGTCGCGGCGGATGGGAGAGGAGCAGCGTCGCGCCTTTCTGGAGCGCTTCGCGCCCGGAGGGCAGGGTATCGGTTTCGCGGTACTCGGCGGCGCGTTCGGCGAGGGGGTCGATCTACCAGGCGACCGGTTGGTCGGCGCTTTCATCGCCACCCTGGGCCTGCCTCAGTTCAATGCCGTCAACCAGGCGCTGCGCCAGCGGCTGGGCGCGCTTTTTGGCGAGTCGCGGGGGTATCGCTATGCTTATCTCTATCCTGGCCTGACCAAGGTGATTCAGGCAGCGGGGCGGGTGATTAGGGATGAGGACGATCGCGGCGCGCTATGGCTGATCGATGATCGTTTCGATACCGCGGAGGTGCGCGGGATGCTGCCGCCATGGTGGGAGATCGAGCGGGCGTAGGATGGGCGGAAGCTGGAAACGAAAGACGCGAAAACGACGAAGCCCGCTTTCGCGGGCTTCGTCGACAGACGCTAGAGCTCTAGGAGCTCAGGCAGCCTGGATGTTGGACGCCTGGAGGCCTTTACGGCCCTGGGTGACCTCGAAGGAAACCTTCTGGCCGTCCTGCAGGGACTTGAAGCCCTCTGCCTTGATTTCTGAGAAGTGTGCGAAAAGGTCATCGCCACCGTCGTCCGGGCAGATGAAGCCGAAACCTTTGGTGTCGTTGAACCACTTAACTGTGCCAGTTGCCATTGCTAATTCCTCGATGACGCGAGAGCGTCAATAACTTCGTGTTGCCGGGTGTTACCCGAATGAAGAAGGTAAACAAGGGATATCCACCCGAACATCGAGGAATCTCGACGGCCTTGTGACGAATACGACTTGCCAACCCACGCAGGCATCCTGCGCCTATTGTCGATGCAACGTCAAGTACGATCTTGGTCTAGAGCGGCAATAATCCTTCTTCGGGCGTGGTTGCCGCTGATCGGGCGGAGAAATATGATAATCACTTTCATCTAAGGCGATTGCCCAACCCATGCCGACCACCGAGGAGCCCGTTCATCACGAGCTTCAGTGCCTCTACCGTGAGCACCGCGAATGGCTGGTCGGCTGGCTGCGAACCCGGCTGCGCTGCCATCACCAGGCCGCGGACATCGCGCAGGACACCTTCCTGAGGCTGCTGGGACGCGGGCAGCCAATGGCCATCGAACGGCCCCGAGCCTATCTCAGCACCATCGCCAATGGCTTGGTGGTCGGGCTCTGGCGGCGCGAACAGATCGAGCGAGCCTATCTCGAAGCACTGGCGGCGCGTGCCGATGCCTGCACGCCCTCCGAGGAGGAGCGCGCACTGGTGTTCGAGGCGCTCGAGCGGGTCGCGCGGCTGCTCGACGGGTTGCCGCTGCGGGTGCGCGAGGCTTTTCTGCTCTCCCGTCTCGATGGGCTCGGCTATGCCCAGATCGCTGAACGCCAGGGCGTAAGCGTCAATGCGGTACAGAAATCGATGCTGCGTGCCTACCGCCATTGCTACCAGCTGCTCTATGGCTGATCCGCGATGTCTGCGATGAATACCGTCGATGAAAGAGAGGAGGTCGCGCTCGAGCAGGCGCTTGGCTGGATGGTCAGGCTTTCATCCGGTAGCGCCGATGCGCTGGCATTCGAGGATTGCCTGCGTTGGCGGCGGAGCGACCCTCTGCATGAGCGGATCTGGCAGCGGCTGGCTGCGATCGACCGTGAGCTCGGCAATGACCGGTTGGATGCAGGCGCGGCGAACGCCGCCCTCATTGGCATGGAGCGGGCGAGAAAGCGTCGCATGCTGCTCAAAGGCGGCGCGGCGCTGGCCTTGCTCGGGGTGGTCGGAAACGGTGGGTCACCCTCTCCCTGGCCGCGTCTGTGGGCCGACCAGCGGACAGGGCGCGTCCCGCGCGCCCTGTCCCTCCCCGACGGCAGCCGCTTGATGCTTGGGCCGCGCAGCGCGATCGACCTGCGCTTCGATGACCGCCGCCGCCAGGTACGGCTGCTCGACGGTGCGGTGATGGTCGAGACCGCGGTCGATCCCCGCGGTCGTCCATTCGAAGTGATCAGCCAGGACGGCGATTTGCGTCCGCTCGGGACCCGTTTCTGGGTCACGCGCTGGGGCGATGATTCGAAGACTCGGCTCGATGTCGAGGAGGGTGCGGTGGAAGTTAGCGCTCGCTTCGGAGGTGAGCGGCGGGTGATAGAGGCTGGGCAGGGGGCGCGATTCGATGCCTTCGGTGCGCTGTCGCTGGAGGCGCTCGACCCCCAGGCGATCGCCTGGACGGCGGGGCGGATCGAAGCACAGGACCGCCGGCTGGATGAGTTTCTCCGCGAGCTTGCCCGCTATCATCCCGGCCATCTCGGCTGCGATGCCGATGTCGCCGAGTTCAGGCTGACCGGAAGCTTCCCGGTCTCGGACCCTGAGCGGGTACTCGAGGCCATCGCCCGCGCGTTGCCGGTGAAGGTAGAGCGGCTGACCCGCTATTGGACCCGGCTGGTTGCCGATCCATCCAACGCAGGCTGAAAGAATTCTCCCGCGGCGGGGCAGATTTTCGCATCTCAAGCGGCCTAGTCGATGAACGCCCGCCCGACGCACCTTCTTTGGGGTGCCTCATCGACGAGAGGTCTCGCTTGAAATGGCTGTATATCCTTTTGGTTGCTCTGTCGCCTTTGCCGGGCGTCCGTTGCTGGCCCTTGGGCTTGCGAGCGCGCTGTGCCTGGCATCGCCCGTCCATGCCGAGAGCGTGACGATTCCCCCCGGCGCGCTCGATGCCAGCCTGATCCGATTCGGCAGTGTCACTGGGGTGATGGTGGTCGCCGACGCACGGCTCACCAGCGCAAAGCGAAGCGCGGGCGCAAGCGTCGGGGAAGACCCTGGTGAAACGCTGGCGCGACTGCTGGAAGGCACCGGGCTTGTCGCCGAAGGCGACCCCAAGCGCGGCTATCGGCTGGTGGAGGCGGCGCAGGCGCAGGGTGAGCGCTTCGATACCCTTACCGTCACCGGGCAGAGCTCCGACGAGTGGGAGCGTGTCAGCGGCTATACCTCCAATGCCAGTCGCGCAGCGACCAAGACCCCTACCGCCCTGGTCGAGACGCCGCAGTCGATTTCGGTGATCGGCCGTGCGCAGCTCGATGCCCAAGGCTCGAACAGCATCTCCCAGGCGCTGCGCTATACCCCTGGGGTGTTCAGCGAGCAGATCGGTGCTACCGACCGTTACGACTACGCGGTGATGCGTGGGTTCAGCGATGGCAGCATCGACAACGTCTTCCTCGACGGGCTGAAATCGATGGGCGACGCCGGCGGCTACAATTCGATCCAGATCGATCCTTTCTTCCTCGAGCGTATCGACGTGATCAAGGGGCCCTCCTCTGTGCTCTACGGCAACAGCTCGCCCGGCGGACTGGTCGCCTTGACCAGCAAGAAGCCGCTGCTCGAGCCCTATCGTCACGTCGAGTTCCGCTTCGGGACGCAGGGACGCAAGGGCACCGCGTTCGATTTCAGCGCTCCGCTCGATCGTGCCGGCACCCTGGCCTATCGGCTGGTGGGGCTTGCCGAGCAGACCGATACCCAGTTCGACGCGGTCGACCCACACAAGCGTTTTACCCTCGCGCCGTCGCTCTCCTGGACGCCGGACGAGAACACTTTTCTCAACCTCCAGGCCTACCTGCAGCATGAGCCGGGCAACAGTTACCACAGCGGTGTACCTGCCGATGGTGCGGTGAATGCCCATAACGGCAAGCGGATCTCGCGCCACTTCTTCGACGGCGATCCCGAGTCCGACCGCTTCGAGCGCGACCAGACCATGCTCGCCTATCAGTTCGGCCATCGTTTCAACGATATCTGGTCGGTGCGGCAGAACTTCCGCTACCTGCACAGCAAGGTCGATCTGCGCCAGGTCTACGGCTATGGCTGGGTGAACGGCGACTCCGACCTGCTCAACCGCTACTACAGCGGTGGCCAGGAGTCGCTCGATGCCTATGCGATCGACAACATCGTCCAGGCCGACTTCTCCACCGGGCCTCTCGAGCACACCCTGTTGATGGGGCTCGATTATCAATGGCGGCGCAACGATGTCGGCTGGCAGGGCGGTACGGCGAGCCCGATCGACCCGTTTGCGCCCGACTACTCGCAGCCCGCCGATGTGGAGATCACCTCGAACACCCGTTACCGGCGCGACCTGCGGCAGACCGGGATCTACCTACAGGACCAGATCGAACTCGGCGGCTGGCGCTTTTCGCTCGGTGGACGCCAGGACTGGGTGGAGACCGAGGTCGCCGATCGGGACGCCGGCACCGCCGTGTCGGACGAACCGAGCCACTTCAGCGGTCGCGCCGGGGTGCTCTATGCCTTCGACAATGGGCTTTCACCCTACCTGAGCTACTCCGAATCGTTCAGTCCGAGCAGCGCCTACGACGCCGACGGCCAATTGCTCGAGCCGACCGAGGGGCGGCAGTGGGAGACCGGGCTCAAGTACCAGCGTCCGGGCAGCGACGATCTCTATAGCATTGCGCTGTTCCACATCGAGCAGGAGAACGTTGCCGCCAAGCGGCCGGAGGAGAGCTTCTACCGCGCGGTGGGCGAGATCCGCTCCCAGGGGGTCGAACTCGAGGCCAATACGGCGCTGAGCGAGCGCTGGCGGCTGCTCGCCTCCTACGCCTTCACCGACGTCGAGTACCGCCGTACGCTCGATGGCACCGAGGGCAATACTCCCTACCAGGCGCCGCGCCACCAGGCCTCGATCTGGAGCGACTATCGCTTCGACCAGGGCAGCCTCGCCGGTCTCCAGCTGGGTGCAGGGGTTCGCTACATCGGCGGGATCTGGGCCGACGCCGAGAATACCCTGGAGCTTGCCAGCTACACCCTGGTCGACGCCTCGGTCGGCTACGACTTCCAGCGCCTGGGCGCGCCAGGGCTGAATCTGCGGCTCAACCTCAACAACCTGTTCGATCGCGACTACGTCTCTTCCTGCTATAGCCTCGACTACTGCTACTTCGGCGCCGAGCGCAGCGTGGTGGCAACCCTCGGCTATACCTTCTGAACTTCCCAAGCGCTCCAGGGGTGTCACTGCCCCTGGGCACGGATGCTCTCGATCACCGGGGCGCACTGGTCTTCCTCGCCGGCGCTCGGTGAGATCAGTGCGCCTAGCGCCGCTACCGGTGCCGCCACGGTGCCGAGCACCACGGCCGCCGCGCCGCGAAGGATCAGCGGCGTGACGGCGACTCCGGGAGAGGGATTGGCGAAGGTGCCGTGGACGTAGAGCGGCGAGCGCAGGGTGAAGATTCTGAAACCCTTGCTCTCGGGGTGAATGTCGAGGTTCAGCCCTTCGGTGGCGAAATTGACCTGGCCGGTGACGTTGATCACCGCGTTGTCGGTATCGAACACCAGCACCCTCGGCTCGGCCACGCCCTGGGTGATGCCGATGTTGGCGGCGGCGCAGTTGATGTGCTCCTGCTCGTCGCCGAACAGCTGGCCGACTACCCAGTTGCCGACGTTGAGACCGGCGAGCTCCATCAGGTTGCGGCTGATCTGGCCATCGCTGAGCAGCATGCTGAGCTCGCCGTTGCTGGTCGCGAGCAGTGAAGCGACCGAGTTGCCGCTGCCGCTCAAGGTCGCATCGCCGTCGAGCCGGCCAAGGCTGTCCTGCAGGGCGCCCGCGTTGGGCATCAACTGCTGCAGCTGCATACCGCGTGCGTGGGCATCGATCCGCCCGCGCATCGGCTCGCGCTGGCCCTCGAGCCTAAGCGTAGTATTGAGCTGGCCACCGGCGACACTGAAGCGCAGCGGGTCCATCAGCAGCTCGCCGCCCTCCAGGCGCAAGTGGGTCGAGAGATCGGTCAATGGCAGGTTCTCGCCGTGCTCGATCCGGCTGGCGGAGAAGCGCACGTCCGCATCCATGGTCGCCCAGGCGGCGGTATCGAAGTTCTCCACCGGCAGTACCTTGCCCTCCGGTTGGCGCGTGGTTCCGCCCCGGGCCTCTTTGTCCTGGTTGGAGTCCGCGCCGATCAGCGGTGCCAGGTCGGCGAAGCGCAGTTGGTTCGAAGTCAGCTCGCCGACCAGTTTGGGGCGGGGTGTCGAGAGGGTATAGGTGACGCTGCCGTGGATGTCGCTATCGCCGATCTGGCCGTTGAAGTCGCGATACTCGAACACCGCGCCGTCCGGTTGGTTGAAGCGTACGTAGAGATGCCCGTCGGTAGCGTAGGGGGGCGTATTGGGCAGCACCAGACCGGTCAAGGTATCGAGATTGCCCAGGCTCTGGCCCTCGAAGCGCAGGTCTAGATCGAGCCCGCCGAAGGTCATCGGCTGGAACAAGATGCCGTTGAGCTGCACTCGCGTGGTGCCTGAACGCACGTCGGCCTGGAGTGGGAAGGGCCGATCGGGATCGTCCATCGACAGCATCCCGCCGATCCTGCCCTCGCCTTCGAGCGGCTCGCCTTTGTAGCGGCCTTCGGCCTTCCAGCCAAAGATGAAAGCCCCCGGCTGCGCCTGGGGCGCTTCTTCCCCTTCGCCGTTCGCCCGGGCGCCGGCGATCTCTTCATAGGGCACGGGTTGGCCGAGGGGGTCGATTGCGATGTTGAAGTCGGAATCGAGAATCGCATCACGAAAGCGCGCGGTACCCTGGTCGAACGCCACTTCGTCGAGGCGAAAGCTCCAGCCGCTGCCCTCGCCCTGCTGCTCGCCGAGATCGAACACCCAGTTCGCCGCGCCGTCGGCATGGCGCACCAGATCCGCGCTCGGCCGGGTGAGCGCTACCTTCGGCACGCGGATCTCACGGTGCAGCAGCGAGAGCGGCGCGAGGCTCGCCTCGACTCGCTCGAGGCTTGCCATCTCGCCGTCGAAGCCCTCGGGATTGCCGAGGTGGACGTCCTCGGCGTGGATGTAGGGCATCGGTACCCAGGCGCGCCAGCCGCCCGCCTCCCGGTCCTGGCCCCAATCGACACCGAGATCGCCGCGAATCTCGAACGGGCGCTGGATCGTTTCGCTGACCCGCGCGTTGATCGTCGGCTTGAGCCGGTTCCAGTCGAAGGTTGCGATCAGGATCAGCACGATGGCGATCAGCGCCAGTACGACGGCTACGATCCAAAGCGATATCTTGCGGCCACGGGACATGGTTGACCTTCTGACGGTAATCCAAGGTGAATATCAACTTAGCCCACCCCGGCGCACGTTGCCCGCGAGGTTCGCTTGTTTCACGTGAAACCAAGGGCGAGGCCTGGCCGCGCTGTCAGCCTAAAGTCGATAGGCGTGGTCGATTCTAGTTTGTATGATGTCTTATAACTGAGTTCCGTCCCGCCACTTCTTGTAGGAGCACCGAATGATCGACATCACCGGCCACCAGCTGATCGCCGGCACCGCCCATCCGGGGCCGGGTACGCCGATCGATGCCATCGACCCGGCCAGCGGCGAGCCCCTCGCGCCTGCCTTTCCCGGCGCCTCGCTCGAACAGCTCGAGCTGGCCTGCCAGTACGCCGCTGCGGCGTTCGACAGCTATCGCGAGACCTCGCTCGAGACGCGTGCGGCCTTCCTCGAGCGGATCGCCAGCGAGATCGAGGCGCTGGGTGATGAGTTGATAGTCCGAGCGATGCGCGAGACCGGCCTTCCTCGGGCGCGGCTCAGCGGCGAGCGGGCGCGCACCTGCGGGCAGCTGCGGCTGTTCGCTCGGGTGGTCCGCGACGGTGAGTGGCTCGATGTGCGGCTCGACCGCGCCCAGCCCGAGCGCCAGCCGCTGCCCAAACTCGACCATCGGCTGCGCAAGATCGGCCTCGGCCCGGTCGCGGTGTTCGGCGCCAGCAACTTCCCGCTCGCATTCTCGGTCGCCGGCGGCGATACCGCTTCCGCCTTGGCCGCTGGGTGTCCAGTGGTGGTCAAGGCCCATGGCGCCCATCCAGGTACCTCGGAGCTTGTCGGGCGTGCGATCCAGCGTGCTGTCTCGGCTACCGGCCTGCCTGCGGGCGTGTTCGCGCTGCTGCATGGCTCGGGCCGCGAGATCGGCACCGCTCTGGTCGCGGATGCTCGAATCAAGGCCGCTGGGTTCACCGGCTCACGCTCCGGCGGCACCGCGCTATGGCGGGTGGCCCAGGGGCGCGCTGAGCCGATTCCCTTCTACGCCGAGATGAGCAGCGTCAACCCGGTGTTCATGCTTCCCGCTGCGCTGGAGGCGCGCGATGAGGAGCTCGCCCAGGGCTTCGCCGCCTCGCTCACCGGCAGCGCTGGCCAGCTCTGTACCAACCCAGGTTTGGTGATCGCCCTCGCCGGCCCTGCGCTCGAGCGCTTTAAGTCCGCCGTCGCCCTCGCGCTCGCCGAGATGGACGCCTCGGTGATGCTGTCGCCGGGAATCCATCGGGCCTACGTCGAGGGGCGCGACACCCTGGGCCGCCAGCACGGCGTGCGCGAGGTCGCCAGCAGCCGTGTAGGGAGCGGGCCGAACCGCTGCCAGGCCGGGCTGTTCGCGGTCGATGCCGCCACCTTCCTCGCCTCGCCCGCGCTGCATGAAGAGGTGTTCGGTGCCACTTCGCTAGTGATCGAGTGCGATGACCAGGCTCAGATGAGCCAGATCGCGCATGCCCTGGAGGGCCAGCTCACCGCCACGCTGATCCTCGACGACGCCGACCTGGACGCCGCGCGGGAGCTGCTGCCGGTGCTCGAGCGCAAGGCCGGGAGAATTCTCGCCAACGGCTTTCCCACCGGTGTCGAGGTGTGCGATGCGATGGTCCATGGCGGGCCCTATCCCGCCACTTCGGACAGTCGTACCACTTCGGTAGGGACGCTCGCGATCGAGCGCTTCCTGCGCCCGGTCTGCTACCAGAACCTGCCCGCTGCGCTGCTGCCGCAGGCGCTCGCCGACGGCAATCCGCTTGGCCTCGTCCGGCTGGTCGACGGCAAGCGCGAATCGCACTAACCCTTCATCCCTTGGAGTCATCTCTCATGCATTTCGATCATGCCCAGCTTCGCGCCGCCCTCGACGATGGCCTGCTCTCCTTTCCGGTGACCGATTTCGATGCCAATGGTGATCTCGATCAGGCCGGCTATGAGGCCCGGCTCGAGTGGCTGGGGTCCTATCCTGTCTCGGCGCTGTTCGTCGCTGGCGGTACGGGGGAGTTCTTTTCACTGACCAATACCGAGCTCGGCCGAGTGGTCGAAAGCGCGAGCAGGATCTGCGGCGGCAAGCTGCCGATCCTTGCGAGCGCGGGCCGCAGCCAGCGCGATGCCATCGAGCATGCGCGTATCGCCGAGCAGGGCGGCGCCGATGGCCTGCTGCTGATGCCGCCTTATCTCACCGAGTGCCCGCGCGAGGGGCTGGTCGAGTACGTAGCCGCGGTCTGCGACAGCACTCGGCTCGGCGTGGTGCTCTACAACCGCGCCAATGGCCAGCTCGATGCCAAAAGCGTGAGCGCCCTCGCCGAGCGTTGCCCCAACCTGATCGCATTGAAAGACGGCGTCGGCAACATCCAGGCGCTCAACACCATCATCAAGACGGTAGGCGACCGGCTGGTCTACATCGGCGGGGTGCCGACCGCGGAGATCTTCGCCGAGGCCTATCTGGCGATAGGAGTGAATACTTACTCTTCGGCGGTCTACAACTTCGTGCCCGAGGCCGCGCTCGCGTTCTATCGCGCCCTGCGCGCCGGAGAGGACGCGCGCGTGGGCCGGATGGTCCGCGATTTCTTCGTCCCCTTCGTCGAGCTGCGCGACAGCTGTCCTGGCTATGCGGTGAGCCTGATCAAAGCCGGTGCCGAGCAGGTTGGGCACGGCGCCGGGCACGTACGCGCTCCGCTGATCATGCCGAACCAGTCCCAGCGCCAAACGCTCGCCGGGCTGATCGAGACCTTCAACGCCCTGGCCAAGGAAGGAGCGACACCATGAGCTCGCCGATCGCACGCATGAGGGTAGTGCCGGTGGCCGGGCACGATAGCCTGCTGCTCAACCTGAGCGGTGCGCATGCGCCGCTGTTCACCCGCAACCTGGTGATCCTCGAGGACGCCGATGGCCGCAAGGGCGCCGGCGAGGTACCCGGCGGACAAGGCATCCTCGACGTACTCCAAGCCTGCATCCCGTTGGTGGAAGGTCGCCATGCGCACGAGTACAAGCGCATCCTGCGCGAGATCAAGTCACGCTTCGCCGAGCGCGACAGCGGTGAGCGCGGCCTGCAGACCTTCGACCTGCGCGTGCTGGTCCATGTCGTCACCGCGGTGGAGTCGGCGCTGCTCGATCTCCACGGCCAGGCCATCGGTCTGCCGGTCGCCGAGCTGCTCGGCCAGGAGGGCCAGCAGCGCGATAGCGTCGAGGCGCTCGGCTATCTCTTCCTGATTGGCGACAGCCAGCGCACCGGGCTGCCATATCGTCGCGCGCAGCGGGAGCAGTGCACATCGGACTGGGACTATTTGCGCGATCGCGAGGCGCTGGACCCCGACGCCGTCGCTGCGCTTGCGGTGGCCGCCCACCAGAAATATGGTTTCAAGGATTTCAAGCTCAAGGGGGGCGTGCTCGATGGCGAGCTCGAGGCCGAGTGCATCCGGGCGATCCACCGTGCCTTCCCGCAGGCACGCGTGACCCTCGACCCCAACGGCGCCTGGTCGCTGGATGAGGCGCTACGCTACCTGGCCCCGCTCAAAGGCACCCTCTCCTATGCCGAGGACCCCTGCGGGGCGGAGGGTGGCTACTCCGGCAGGGAAACGATGGCGGAGTTCCGCCGGCGCAGCGGTATTCCCACCGCGACCAACATGATCGCCACCGATTTTCGCCAGCTGCATCACGCGATCGGCCAGCGCGCCGTCGACATCCCGCTCGCCGACTGCCACTTCTGGACCATGCAGGGTGCCGTGGCGGTGGGCGAGATGTGCGATCGCCTCGGCATGACCTGGGGGTCGCACTCGAACAATCACTTCGATGTTTCGCTCGCGATGATGACCCACGTCGCCGCCGCCTGTCCGGGCGAGATCACCGCAATCGACACCCATTGGATCTGGCAGGACGGCGAGCGTCTCACCGTCGACCCGCTGCGGATCGAAGATGGCCGCATCGCTGTGCCGAAGCGGCCAGGGCTTGGGATCGAGCTCGATGAGCAGCAGATCGAGCTGGCGCATCAGCGCTACCTGGCATTGGGTAAGGCCGGACGCGACGACGCGGCGACGATGCAATACTTCATCGAGGGCTGGCGCTTCGATCCCAAGCGCCCCTGCCTGGTGCGTTGAAGCGAGGGCTCGCTGAGCGCCGGAGAGCGTCAGGCGTTCTCCGGCTCGACCCGCGAGCGGTAGAGCTCGAAGCTGCGCCTGAGGTGCTCGCGCATCGCGGCGCGGGCGCCTTCGGCATCGGCGGCCTCGATGCGCGCGAAGATCTGGCGGTGCTCCCCGAGCACCTGCTCGAGGTAGCGCTTGATCCGCGCCTGGATCACCAGTTCGCTGACGTGGGAGCGTGGCACCAGCGCTTCGCCGAGAGAGTCGTAGAAAGCGACGAAGACCGGATTGCGAGCGGCGGCGCCGATAAGGCGGTGGAACTCGAAGTCTTCACGCCGGGCGAGATTGTCATCGAGTGGCGAGGCGAACTTCTCCAGGCTCTCGGCGAGCGCGGCGAGGTCGGCATCGGTTCGACGCTGGGCGGCCAGGCCCGCGGCCTCGATCTCGATCGGCAGGCGAAACTCGAGCAACTGGAGAATCTCGTCGGCGGTACTGGGAGACAGCCCGCGTGACAGGAAGGCCCCGCCGGCATGCCGGCGGCGGATGAATGCCCCTACTCCCCGGCGCGACTCGACCACGCCGAGCGACTTGAGGTGGGAAACCGCTTCGCGGATCACGGTGCGGCTGACGTCGAACATCCTCCCGAGCTCGCTCTCGGTGGGTAGCTTGTCGCCGACGTCGAACTCCTCGCTCTGGATCATCTCCTCGATCGCATCGGCGACATGGGACGAAAGGCTGCCCCTGCGTCGCCCGGCGATCTCATCGCGCCGTGAAACTGCCATATCGGATCTCCTCGAATTCGGCTGTCATGATATGGCATTGCCGCAGTGCAGCACACCGTTGCCGGGCATGCGCAGGCGCTGATGTCACCGCCATGCAGTCGCCGCCGGTCGCGAAGGGCCGCTCAACGCGAGGACTCGATTCGTTTTCGGATTCGCCGCTCCTTGCTGGAAGAGTGGATCGACCATATGAGCAGGAAAAGGCAGAGCGCGAGGAAGGTAGCGCTGACGGGCCTTTCGAGAAAGACCATCATATCGCCCCGGCTGATCAGCAGGGTGCGGCGAAAGTTCTCTTCTATCATCGGGCCCAGGATGTAGCCGAGCAGCAGCGGCGCGGGTTCGAATCCGAGCACCAGCAGCAGGCATCCGACGAGGCCGAAAAATGCGACCAGCACGATGTCCAGGTGCGAGTAGTTGATGCTGTAAACGCCGATGGCGATGAACAGGATGATCGAGGGATAGAGCAGCGGATAGGGAATCTTGAGCAGCCTGACCCAGACACCGACCAGTGGAATGTTGAGGATCAGCAGCAGCACGTTGCCGATCAAAAAGCTCACCACCAATCCCCAGAAAAGCCCCGGGTTGTCGGTGATCACGTTGGGGCCTGGCGCTATGCCGTGAATGAGTAGCGCCCCCAGCATCAGTGCCATGACCGCGTCGCCCGGAATGCCCAACGTCAGGGTGGGAATGAAGGCGGACTGGGCGGCGGCATTGTTGGCGCTCTCTGGCGCGGTGATGCCCTCGATGGCGCCCTTGCCGAATTTCTTCGGGTCGCGGGAGACCCTTTTTTCGATCGCATAGGCGAGGAACGAGGCGATCGACGTGCCGGTGCCTGGAAGGATACCGATACCGGTGCCTATGCCCGTGCCACGCAGCATTGGCATGATGCTCTGCTTGAGATCCTGCGCGGTGGGGATCAGCGATCTCAGGGTGATCTTGTGATCGTTCTGGGCTCCCTTGATCTTGCCGACGTTGGCGATCACTTCGGCGATACCGAATATGCCCATGGCGATGGCGACGATGTTGATGCCGTCGTAGAGGAAGGAGAAGCCGAAGGTATATCGCTGCACGCCGGTGTTCACGTCGGTGCCGACCATGCCGAGAATCAGCCCGATGATCACCGCGGCGGCGCCTTTGGCGGGGCTTCCCTGCACCAGGATGGCCGCGGCCACCAGGCCCAGCAGCATCATCGAGAAGTAGTCGGCCGAGTTGAACGAGACCGCGAAAGCAGCCAGGGGCGGAGCGAAGGCGGCCAGCACGAACACGGTGATGAAGCTGCCGACGAACGAGGCGAGCGTCGTCATCAGCAGGGCGACGCCGCCGCGGCCGTTCTGGGCCATCGGATAGCCATCCAGGCACACCACCGCCGAGGCCGGTGTCCCGGGCAGGTTGAGGAGTATCGAGGCGGTCGATCCACCGTACTGCGCGCCGTAGTAGATCCCGGCCAGCATCACCAGCGCGGTCGTCGGCGGGACGTAGAAGGTCAGCGGCAGCAGCATCGAAATCGCCGCCAGGTGCCCAACGCCCGGAATCACGCCGATGAACATGCCGATGGTTACGCCGAGCGCGCAATAGAGCAGGTTGTCCAACGTGAACGCGACACTGAATCCCAGCAAGATATTGTCGAAAAGTTCCATCAGAAACTCCAGGGATGCAGCCGGATGGGCATGTTGAGTCCGACGATGAAAATCAGATAGGACAGCAGGCAGAGCGACAGCGAGAGGGCCAGGGTTCTAAATATTCTGTAGGGCGACTCACTCAGCGCGCTGATATGAATGAGCAGGAAAGTGGCGGGTAGCATTCCAATTCGGTTCATGGTGAAGGCGAAGGTGAGAATGCCCAGGGTGACGAAAACCAGCGCTCTTACGTTGATGCGTGGGACTCTCTCCATCGAGTTGATCGCGCCGAGAATGGTCAGTATCCCGCAGATCGCCAGGGCGATTCCGAGGATTCGAGGGAGATATCCCGGTCCCATATTGTTCAAGTTGCCATAGGAGTAGTCCTGTCCATGCCACACTACGAACGCGGCGATGACGAGACAGGCGATACCAGCAATAAAATCTCTCTTGAGCAATGATTTCATCGTCGGCGGTCTGCGTGAGCATGAGGGGAGCGCCTATGCATGCTCAGCGTTTCAGGCATGCATAGGCATCGGGGTAAGTGGAGATGAGAGAAGGTAAGTCGAGATAGGCGAGCCAGGGTCAGCGCTCAGCCAGCTGGCTCTCCTCGATGAAGCTCGCCAGCTCGCTTTTTTGTGCCTTCATCCACTCGCTCACCTCTTCTCGCGAGCTCGAAGGCGTTGCGATGCCGCCCTGTTCGGCGATTCTGCCGCGTATCTCTTCTTCGTCGAGGATCTCGACCAGCGCACGATGCAGCCTGTCGATGATCTCAGGCGGGCTGCCGGCGGTGATCAGGATTGCCTGGTAGGTTCCATCCATTTCCCCCGGCAGGCCGAGCTCGCGGAAAGTGGGCGTGTCCGGAAGCTCGGGCAGCCTTTCTTCCCCGGTCACGGCGAGAGGCGTCATCTGGCCACTCAAGGCGAACGGCAGCGAAGCCGTGGTGCCGTTGAGCAGCATGTCGGTTTCCCCTGAAACCACGGCCCTGGTGGCGTCGGATCCTCCGCGATAGGCGATGATGTTCCAATCCAGGTCCAGGCCGTGGCTCAGCCGTTCCGAGGTGATGTGGTTGTTGGCGCCTACGCCGGAAGTCGCGACCGACAGGCCGCCCGGATTCTCGCGAGAGTAATCGACCAGCTCATCGAAGCTCGAGAACGTATGCCGCCGGGCGACGCCTAGTACGTAGGGGGAGTAGGAGACCATCGTGACCGGTTCGAGATCGGTTTCGATGTCATAGGAAATCCCACTCAACACGCTGGGAGCCGCTAGCAGCGCGGTCAGGTCGGAAAGCAGCAGCGTGTGTCCGTTGGGAGCCGCCTTGGCGACGAAATCGGCACCTATGTTGCCGCCAGCCCCGGCTTTGTTCTCGACGATGACGGGCTGGCCGATTTCATCCGAGAGCCTGGGGGCGATATGCCTGGCGAGAATGTCCGAAGTGCCACCGGGCGCGAAGGGGACGACGATGCGCACCGGCCCTCTGAATTCCTGCGCTTGCGCTGGCAGTGGGAGAAGAGACAGTGTCAATGTGGCCGCTGTGATCATCGTCGCGGTCAGCAGCGCAGCCGGCTTGGTTCTCATTGCTGTTCCTCTTCATCGGATGAATGCTCGTGTCACCGAAATTCCAGCGCTATCCCTTGGCGTTGACCCTTCGATCGAGAGTGATATCTGGCGGGTGAATGGCTTCTTCGAACCAGTAAGTGTGTTGTCATATGTATGACAAAAATATCATCGCGATATCCGCTCTCACATAGGACGAAGGTCAAGATAAGACGAAATACTCGACCCGATCCGAAGTCCAATGGCGCTTGGCCCATTCGTGGTAAGGAGCGAGGGCGCCTCGACATCCGTTCGTGGTGAGCGCCCGAGGAACGAGGGCTGTCGAACCACGGCCTTACCGCCGCCGCACGATCCCTCGACAGGCGCCCCCCGTTGCCGAGCCGGTGCTCGATCTTGGCGCGTGGGCGCCGCTCGGGACGAAGGGGTTTGTTGGCCCGTTCGTGGCGGGCTGAAACCCATGCTAAGTACCAGCGGCGAGCCGCTTTACCTCTCGCCATAGCGACTCATCCACCGCTACATGGGTAGATCCCGCATCCCGGCGCGAGCCGGCTCCGGGGGGGCGGGGCGGGCGTTGGGGGTCGAGTGCGGCGCTGGCGTCGATATGGGCGGCGATGCCGTCGGCGATCGCTTCGCAGGCGTCACGCCCGCCGAGATGGGTCGGGTCGAACAGCATGAATACCTGACAACATCCGCTGCCGCTGCCGCGTTTGATCGAATCGATCCGGTGGCTGGGTCGGCCCTGGGCGAGCATTGCGCCAAGCGCATCGAGCAGGATCGCGAGGCCCGAACCTTTCCAGTGGCCGGCGGGCAGCAGGCGCCGGGTGGCGAGGATCGCTTCCGGATCGCGACTTGGCCGCCCCGTTGCATCGAAGCCACCATCGACCGAAAGCTGCTCTCCCGCGGCGGCGGCGCGATTGAGGGCGCCATAGGAGAATTGCGACTGCGCCATATCGAGCACCAGTGACGGCCCGTTCGAGCGTGGCACGCCCATCACTAGCGGGTTGTTGCCGATGCATGGATCCTTGGCGCCCCAGGCGGGCATCACCGATTCGGTGTTGGTCCACATGATCGC
Source organism: Halotalea alkalilenta (assembly GCF_001648175.1). Classification (NCBI taxonomy): domain Bacteria; kingdom Pseudomonadati; phylum Pseudomonadota; class Gammaproteobacteria; order Oceanospirillales; family Halomonadaceae; genus Halotalea; species Halotalea alkalilenta. The sequence continues at coordinate 706,743 of NZ_CP015243.1, forward strand.
AGCGAAGCCCTGCTCCACCGCGTGCCAGGCATAGCTGCCGCCGCGCATCCAGTGGCTGGTATCGCGCAGCGCCACGATGCCGAGGCCATTTGTGGCGGCGAGCGCCATCGCGCGCTCGGTCGCGAACAGGGCGTTGGGTACACCGAGGCCGAAGCCGGCGTCGTAGACTTCCAGGGTCGATAGCGCCTGTACCAGGCTCGGTTTCGCCCTGGGATCGACCCAGCCGCGCTGGATGAACTCGATCAATCGCGGAATTCGCCCTATGCCATGGGAGGCGACGCCGTCGCGGGTGCTTTCGCTATGCACGCGAGCGCAGATCGAGGCCTCGGGCGCCGGGACACCGGCGTGCAGCAAGGCGCGCTCGAGGGTGGCTCGCAGCTGCTCGAGCGCGATCTCGATCATGCCCTGCTCCTCAGGTTCTGCCACAGGGTGAGCGCGAGCAGCAGTATCGCCAGGCACAGGAAGGTGGCGCTGATCGGGCGAGTCAGGAACGGGGTCCAGTCCCCTTCGAAGATCAGCAGGCCGCGGCGCAGGTTGGCTTCGGCGATCGGACCGAGGATCAGGCCGAGCACCAGCGGTGCGGTGCCGAAGCCGTAGCGGTTGAGAAAGTAGCCGAGCACGCCGAAGCCGAGCATCAGCCAGATGTCGAAGATATCGCCGGCGACGCCATACACCCCGATGAAGCAGAAGGTGGTGACGGTGGCGAGCAGCAGCTTGCGTGGTACCGCGAGAATGCGCACGAAGTAGCGGATGCCCAGCCACATCACCAGCAGCATGAATATGTTCGCGACCAAGTAGGCGAGGAATATCCCATAGATGGTGCCGCTCGGATCGGCGAACAGCGCGGGTCCCGGGGTGATGCCCTGGATCAGAAGCCCACCCAGCAGCACCGCGGTGGCCGCTTCGCCCGGAACGCCCAGCGCCAGGGTCGGAATCAGCGAGCCGCCGATCATTGCGTTGTTCGAGCTCTCGGTGGCGACCACGCCTTCAGGATTGCCGGTGCCGAAGCGCTCTGGGGTCTTCGACCAGCGCTTGGCCTGATCGTAGGAGATCAGGCTGGCGATGCTGGCCCCCGCGCCTGGCACCGGTCCGATCACCGACCCGACCCCGACCCCGGAGAGCAGCGCACGCCAGTGGCTGAAGGTATCGCGCCAGCGTGGACGAGCGGTGCGGATCTGCAGCGCATCGATCGGCGCATCGTGGCGGCTGCCTACGTTGGCATAGTCGATCGCATCCTTGATCAGCTGCGATACCGCGAACAGCCCGATCAGCGCGGGCAGCAGGCTGATGCCGGTGAGCAGCGACAGCTCGCCGAAGGTGAAGCGGGCGACGCCGGTGATCGGGTCCATCCCCACGGTGGCGGCGAACAGCCCGAGCAGTCCCGCGATCAGCCCCTTGATCATCGACTGGCTGGCGACCGAGGCGATGATCACCAGGCCGAAAACGCTCAGTGCGAAGTATTCGGCCGGGCCGAAGCGCAGCGCGAACTCGGCGATCGGTGGCGCCAGCATGCTGAGCAGTATTGCGCTGACGATGCCGCCGACGAACGAGGCGACGATGGCGATGCCGAGCGCCCGCCCCGCCTCTCCGTTGCGCGCCATCGGGAAGCCGTCGAGCGAGGTCGCCACCGAGGCGGGAGAGCCCGGGATGTTGAGCAGTATCGAGGGGATCGCGCCACCGGCGCCGGCGCCGCAGAGCACGCCGAGCAGCATGCCGACGCCCATCACCGCCGGCATGCCGAAGGTGAGCGGCAGCAGCAGTGCCACCGCCATCGCCGAGGTCAGTCCTGGCAGCGCACCGATCACCACGCCGAGCAGCGTACCGGCGGCGATCGCCAGCAATACGCCCCAGTCGCTGATCATGCTCAGCCCATTGAGGTAGTTCTCGATCATCTTAAGGCTCCGGTATCAGCGTAGCGTCGGCAGCGGGACTTCGAAGCCCCAGGTGAAGGCGCAATAGACCGCGACCGGTACCCCGATCGCGATGATCGCCAGCGTCACCAGGCTGCGGGTGGAGAAAATCGCCTCGTCGTCGTTGCGCGCGCGGCTGGCGAATCCCAGCATCACCACGCAGGCGACGATGAAACCCATGGTGCTGAGCAGGTAGCCAAGGGTTTCGAACGCCGCCGCGTAGGCCGCCATCAGCGCCATCAGCGCAACGCCTGCGGTCGCGCTCCGGCGTCCCGCGACCTTGGTGGCCGCGCGGCGATAGCGCCAGGCGCGCAGCTCGCGTACCAGGCACAGCGCCGCGAGTGCGCCGACCAGCACCGCCACCGCCTGGGGCAGCGCCGCGGGAGGCAGGGTTTCCGGTGCATTGCCGCTGGGTAGCCCGGAAGCGGCGAAAAAGGCCGCCAGCGCGCCGAGCAGCAGCAGCGCATTGAATGCGATCGAGCCGGTCGATCCGTTCATCGTCGATCTCCAAAGGCGGTCATTGAGTGAGCTGCTCGGCCTGCTGGTTCATTCGCTCGGCAAGGGCGAGCACGAACTCGTCCAGCTCCTCGCCATAAAGCGGCGAGAGGTCGGTGCCGAGATGGCCGATGGTGGTATGGAAGCCGGCGTCTTCGGTCGCGCGCTGCAGCGCCTCCACCAGTCGGGCACGGTGGCTGTCTTCGAGCCCCTTGGGGGCGGCGAGGCCACGGAACACCGAGGTCTGGTAGTCGATCCCCTGCTCGATGAAGGTCGGCACCTCGGGCAGGCTCGTACTGCGCTCGGGGTAGCTCGTCGCCAAAGCCCGCACCCGTTGGGAGGAGAGCGCCGAGCGCAGCTCCGCACCGCCGAGCACCACCGCGTCGATGTGACCGCCCATGACGGCTGAGACGGTCTCGGTACCGCCGTCGAAGGGGATCAGGATCGGATCGATGCCCAGCGCGTCGCCGATCGCGCCGGCGGTGAGGTAGGCGGACGAGCCGACCCCCGAGACGCCGATCTTGATCCGCTTGCCGCCTTGGGCGTCCTCGATCATCGCGGCGAGATCGGGGTAGGGGGAGTCCCGGCTGACGGCGAGCAGATAGGGCTCCTCGAGGATCTTGGCGACGAAGTCGAAATCACCAGGGACGAAGTCGACGTTGCCCATCGCCACCTGGGTCAGCAGGCCGTCGCTGACCACCGCCAGGGTGTAGCCATCGGCGGGCAGCCGGGCGACATGGGTCAGTCCTACCGCGCCGCCGCCGCCGGCGAGGTTGCGTACCACCAGGTGGGTGCCCAGTTCGCGCTCCAGGGCCGGCTGCAAGGCGCGGATGAACACGTCGTTGCCGCCGCCGGCGGAGAACGGAACGATGATGTCCAGGTTACGGTCGGGATAGGCGAAGGCCGGCGAGGCGCAGCCCAGCAAGGCGAGCAGCAGCAGCCTTCGAAGGCGGGCAACATCGATCATCTTGCTTTCCTCATTGAACGCTCAGGCCGGCCTTTGCGCCCGGTGGGCGGGAGGGAGCGGCTCGTCGAACGGGTGGTTGGAGTAGAAGTGGTTCAGCGCACCAGTGCGGGACGCTTGGGGTCGAAGCGCCAGTCGGGGATCAGGTACTGCATCGCCATGGCGTCGTTGCGTGCCGCGGAAGGCAGGCGCCGGTAGAGCGCATGGGCACGTTCCACCTCGTCCATGTCGAGCTCGATCCCGAGACCCGGAGTGTCGTCGACCTTGATCCTGCCTCGTTCGATACGATGCGGTTCGTGGCTGAGTCGCTGGCCGTCCTGCCAGATCCAGTGGGTATCGAGAGCGGTTGGGGTACCCAGCGCCGCGGCACCGACCTGGGCGAACATCGCCAGCGACACATCGAAATGGTTGTTGGAGTGCGAACCCCAGGTCATTCCCCACTCATGGCACAGCTGGGAGACCCGCACAGCCCCGGAGAGGGTCCAGAAGTGCGGGTCGGCGAGCGGGATGTCGACCGCGCGCAGCATCATCGTGTGGGTCATCTCGCGCCAGTTGGTGGCGACCATGTTGGTCGCCACCGGCAGCCCGGTGGCGCGCTTGAACTCGGCGAGGATCTCGCGCCCGGAGTAGCCCTGCTCGGCGCCGCAGGGGTCCTCGGCATAGGCGAGCACGCCGTGCAGGTCGCGGCACAGGGCGATCGCCTCGGCCAGCGACCAGGCGCCGTTGGGGTCGAGGGTGATTCGTGCATCGGGAAAGCGTGCGGCCAGCGCGCGAGCGGCTTCTATCTCGCGCGCGCCCTCCAGCACTCCACCTTTGAGTTTGAAGTCCTGGAAGCCATAGCGGGCCTGGGCGGCCTCGGCCTGGGCGACGATCGAATCCGGATCGAGCGCGGGAGCATCGCGCAGGGAGAACCAGTCGTCGCGTTCACCGCCGCCCGGCGCGTGGCGATAGTCGAGGTCGGTGCGCTCTTTGTCGCCGACGAAGAACAGATAGCCGAGCACCTCGACCTCACTGCGCTGGCGGCCCTCGCCGAGCAGTTCGCAGACCGGCACCTCGAGATGCTTGCCCAGCAGGTCGAGCAGCGCCGCCTCTAGTGCGGCCACCGCGTTGACCTTGAGCTCGAAGGTCCAGGCGCCGTTGCCGAAAGCCTCGAAATCCTCCTCCCGCCCGCGGCGATGGAGCTGCGCCACCAGTCCATGCAGTCGCGAGATCGGCTGTTCGAGCAGTGCCTGGCGAGCGCTCTCCAGCTGGCGCTGGATGACCTCTCCTCCCGGTGCTTCGCCAACGCCGATGTTGCCCGCGTCGTCGCGCAGCACCAGCAGGTTGCGGGTGAAGTAGGGAGCGTGGGCACCGCCGACGTTGAGCAGCATGCTGTCCTGGCCGGCGACGGGGATTACCTCGACCGAGGTGATGAGTGGGACGCGGGTGGGCATGATCGGTAGCCTTTGGTGTTGTCATACATAGTACAAAAGACTACCCGGCCCTCTCCGATCGCCATAGTAGCGAAAAGTCGAGCCTTCCCATCGTCGTGCGCCGGGTGCGCAGGTTTCACGTGAAACCTTGCGCTGTTCCAGGGGGCTTCGACCTCGATCGTCCGGCTCGCGTAGAATGTCCGCCCACGCGCCTGGGTTCGTGGCGCACGATTTCATCGATTGGGTTCCAAGGGGGCATGCGCGCATGAAGATAGTCGTGCCGATCAAGCGGGTGATCGATCACAACGTCCGGGTGAGGCCGACGGCCGATGGCACCGGCGTCGATTCGGCCAGCGTCAAGATGGCGATCAATCCGTTCTGCGAGATCGCGCTCGAGGAGGCGGTGCGGCTCAAGGAGCGGGGGCTCGCGAGTGAAGTGCTGGTGGTGACGATCGGCACCGCCGCGGCCCAGGAGCAGCTGCGCGGGGCGCTGGCGGTGGGTGCCGACCGGGCGCTGCTGATCGAGACCGAGCGCGCGCTGGAGCCGCTGGCGGTGGCGCGCACGCTTGCGCGGATCGTCGAAGAAGAGCGCCCGGGACTGGCGCTGCTCGGCAAGCAGGCGATCGATTCCGATGACAACCAGGTCGGCCAGATGCTCGCCGCGCTGCTCGGCTGGCCGCAGGCCACCTTCGCATCCGCACTCGAGCTCGAGGGCGCAAAGGCGCGGGTCACCCGTGAGGTCGACGGTGGCATGGTCACTCTGGAGCTTGCGCTGCCCGCGGTGGTCACCGCGGATCTCAGGCTCAACGAGCCGCGCTACGCTCGGCTGCCGGACATCATGAAGGCGAAGAAGAAGCCGATCGAGCGGCGCGCGCTCGAGGAGATGGCGCTCGACCTGCCGGCGCAGACCGAGGTGCTCGCGGTCGAGACACCGACGCCTCGCCAGAGGGGGGTGATCCTCGATTCGGTCGACGCCCTGATCGACAAACTGCGCAACGTGGAGAAGGTGATCCCATGAGCAGCCTGATTCTGATCGAACACCACGACGGGCGCGTCAGCCCCGCCTGCGCGCGCGTGGTCGCCGCGGCGCGCAAGATCGGTGCGCCGATCGAGGCGCTGGTGGCGGGGTACCGGGTCGACGAGGTTGCCGCCCAGGCCGCGCGGCTCGACGGCGTGTCGCGGGTGCTGGTCGCCGACGATGCGCGCTATGCGGATCAGCTCGCCGAGCCCCTCGCCACGCTGCTCGCCGCACATGCCAAGCGGTATGGGTACCTGCTCGCCGCCGCCTCGACCTTTGGCAAGGACGTGCTGCCGCGCGCTGCCGCGCTCGCCGGAGTGGGGCAGATATCCGAAGTCATCGAGGTGGTGGATCCTGCTACCTTCAAGCGGCCGATCCACGCCGGTGCGCTGGTCGCCACGGTGAGAAGCGACGCGCCGCTCAAGGTGCTCAGCATTCGCGCCACCGCTTTCGAATCGGTCGGTGAGCAAGCACCGGCGCCGATCGAGACCGTGGAAGCGCAGGGTGAGGCACTCGGCGCGCGTTTCGTCGAGTCCCATCGCGAGGCCAGCGAGCGCCCGGAGCTCACCGCGGCGCGCGTGGTCGTCAGCGGCGGCCGTGGGCTCGGCAGCAAGCAGAATTTCTCCCTGCTCGAGGGGGTGGCGGGTAAGCTGGACGCCGCGATCGGGGCTTCACGCGCCGCGGTCGACGCAGGCTATGTGCCCAACGAGCTGCAGGTCGGACAGACCGGAAAGATCGTCGCGCCCGATCTCTACATCGCGGTGGGTATCTCCGGTGCGATGCAGCATCTCGCCGGCATGCAGGGGGCGAAGGTGATCGTCGCGATCAACCGGGACGAAGAAGCGCCGATCTTCCAGGTAGCCGACTATGGGCTGGTCGGCGACCTGTTCGAGCTGCTGCCCGAGCTCGAGCGCAAGCTTTAGCCCGGGGCTCGGCGTCAGCGCGGGCGCATGGCGCGGCCGTCGCTGCACGGGCGCAGGAACAGCGCCTCTTCGGCGCGGGTCGCCGCGAGCCGCAGGAGGTTGGCGAAGTCATCGTCGCTGCGTGGTTGGCAGACCAGCAGTTCGACTCGACCGCTCAGCGCGGCGAGTTCGACGCTCGAACTGATGAACTTGATCTCTACGGCGGTGGTGGTGAGGCGCTTGCCGCGCCGCCACATGTCGAGGCGTTTCAGTAGCTGGGGCTGGTCGATGCCGTAGAGCAGCGCACGATGAGGTCGGACGGAGAGCTCGGCGAGCTGTGCCGAGGATAGCGCTTGATTCATGTTGAATGATGTTCCTGGGCCGATGAGAGCCGCTGGCCCGGAGGCGCGAGGCGTCGCCGGCAAGCTGCTTTAGCGGAATTTCTTCGACTGCCCGAAGGTGTCGCGCGCCCCGCAAGTTGCTGATTAAATCGGCGCGCCACTATGCTAAGTCGACCTCGCGCGGTTGTCACCTACATCGATGAGGTGGGTGCTATCCTGCCTTGCATCGCGCGGCCGCCGGCGGTGGCGGTGGCGGACGATATCCATGGGATGGACACGGTATGCTCGATCGTTTCGCTGATCTTTATGAATGGATGAAGTCGCACGGCTATGTGGACGCCCTGTTCGCTTGGGTGGCCAGGCTCGTGCTGGTCGGGGCCCTGTTCAGCGCCGGGACCCGCTATGTGAACACCCCGTCAGGCTGGCTGGTGATCGCAGTGGCGCTCACGCTGTTCGTGCTGCTGTTCATGCAGTCGATCGACGGGATCGCCTACTTGATCAAGAAGTGGAAATTGTTCTCGGCCACCCCGGCGCGGCTCAAGCAGTACCTGGCCGGCGCGCTGGGACTTGCGATCTCCGCGGGCGTGGCGCTGGTCGCGGGTCGACTGGTGCTGCGCCTCGCCACTGGCTGAAGGTGATCCGGCTCGGATCGCCGAGGCTGTCTCGATCGTATATCCTATGGCCCCCTTGAATTGCCTCGAGGCTCGCTGCATGGGCGCCGTTCGTCTTCGTTATGCCTGGACCGCAGTCGCGGTGCTGGTGGTTGCACTTCCGCCGCTGCTCGCGATGAGCACTCTCGATGGCTATCCACTGCTGTTCGCGTGCGCGTTGCTCCACGCCGTCGGGCTCGGCATCGCGGCCGAGGGCCCGACCAAGCGGCCGCTGCTGCTGGGTACGCTGGTCACCGTGCTCAATCTGGTGGCGCTGGTATGGGTTGGCGATGTGAGCTTCATCCACGCCCTGGCCGAGCGCAGCGCCCCGGCGTGAGTCCCGGGCGCTTCAGCGAGCGCCTCACATGCCGCGGTAGTTGGGGCCGTTGCCGCCTTCCGGCGGCACCCAGGTGATGTTCTGCGCCGGGTCCTTGATGTCGCAGGTCTTGCAGTGGATGCAGTTCTGGAAATTGATCCGCAACCGCGTCTGCCCCTGCTCTTCCACTACCTCGTAGACCGCCGCCGGGCAGTAGCGGGTCGCGGGCTCGGCGTAGCGCGGCAGATTGTCCCTGATCGGCACCTCGGCATCGGCGAGATGCAAATGGCAGGGCTGGTCCTCTTCATGGTGGACGTCGGTGAGATATACCGACGAGAGCCGATCGAAGGAGAGCCGGTTGTCCGACTTGGGATAGTCGATGCGCGGCGCCTCGCTCGCCTTGCGCAGGCTGGCATGGTCCGGGCGCAGGTCGCTGAGCTTCGGCAGGCGCTTGCCCAGCCACTGGTCGATCAGGTTCCAGGCGCCGCCGAGCAGCGGGCCCAGGCGGTGCAGTGCGGCACCGAACCCTCGGCTCGCCGCATGCTCGCGCCCGGCCCAGCTGTCCGCCCAGGCGGTGTCGAACTCCGCCAGTCCACGGCCAAGCTCGAGCGCTTCGTCGCTGGCGGCGAGCAAGGTGTCGGCGGCGACCATGCCCGACTTCATCGCCATGTGCAGGCCCTTGATCCGCGAGACATCGAGAGTGCCCGCGTCGCAGCCGAGCAGCGCCCCGCCGGGGAAGGCCAGCCTGGGTAGCGCTTCCGGCCCGCCCTTGGTCAGCGCCCGCGCGGCGTAGCCGAGGCGCTCGCCGCCCTCGAGCTGGGCGCGGATCAGCGGATGGTGCTTGAGCCGCTGGAACTCCTCGAATGGTGACAGCCAAGGGTTGGTGTAGTCGAGATCGACGATCAGCCCGACCGCTACCCGTCGCGCATCGAGGTGATAGAGAAACCAGCCGCCGTGGCTCCCGCGACCCAGCGGCCAGCCGGCACCGTGCTGCACGCGCCCGGGGCGGTGCTGGGCCTGGGTGATTTCCCAGATCTCCTTGAGCCCGATCGCATAGTGTTGGGTGGCGCGTCCCTGCGCCAGCGCGAAACGCTCGATCAGCCGCTTGCCGAGATGGCCGCGGGAGCCTTCGGCGAACAGGGTATGTCGGGCCCGCAGCTCCATGCCCGGCGCATAGCCGGGCTTTTCGCTGCCGTCCGCGGCGATCCCCAGCGCACCGGTGACTACTCCGCGTACCTGCTCTTGTTCGATGATCAATGACTGGGCGGCGAAGCCCGGGAACAGATCGACGCCGAGTTCTTCGGCGCGCTCGGCGAGCCAACGGCACAGCTCGGAGGCCGAGATCAGGCGATGAGAAGGCTCGTGGCCAAGATTGTGCAGGCTCCTCGGCACCAAGGCGTCAGGCAGGCGCCTGGAGCGTTCGGCATCACTCAGCCAGTAAAGGCCATCCTCGGCGACCTCAGGCCCGGTAGGGGCGCCTTCGCTGGCCCAGTCAGGGAAGAGCTCGTCGAGCGCTCTAGGGTCGAATACCGCGCCAGAGACGATGTGAGCGCCCACTTCGGAGCCCTTCTCGAGCACACAGACGCTCAGTTCGCGGCCCGCCGCCCGAGCGCCCTGCATCAGGCGGCACGCCGCCGCCAGTCCGCTTGGGCCCGCGCCGACGATCACCACGTCGAATTCCATTACTTCTACATCCATTCCCGTCTCCAGCTCGCTCGAAACGCAGCGACACATCGCCCTGTTTGCGCGTTGCCAGGACGGCGTGCGTGAGCTTGCCAAAGGGCTCCGCCGCCGTCGGCGCGGTCGCGGCGCCTGGTTTCCTCACCAAGGCGGGCATGGTAGCACCCGTTGCGCTGTACGCGATCGGGCAGCTTTCGGTAAAGAATCGTTGGCTCATGGTGAGCGATCTTGGCGGATAGCGGCGTAAGCGCTGTTCTCAGACAGATACATACACTATGGAATGTAACTGGGAAAACGTCATTTTTGCCGGAAATGGCCGCATTTTTTGTGAGCTTTGGCTCATTTGGCGAATTTAACCCTCCGATACAATGATTACCAAATGCCCGTGGTGGCGCCCCTGGGCACCGCATAGGATTCGCTTCCAGCAGCGCATGATTCGTCCCGTCGGCGTGCGCGTCGTTAGCCCCGACGAGAAGGGTAGGGACGTTCCATTCAGGGAGTTGAGCGATGAACAAATCGATTGCGATCGGTGCCACGATCGGTGTCCTCGGCATTGTCGGCGGCGTCGCGGTGGCCTCCTATGTCGGCGGTAGCAATGAACCGGCCTACGCGGAAGTGCTCAGCGTCACCCCGGTGACCCGCACCGTCGAGACCCCGCGGCAGGTCTGCGAGCAGGTCAGCGTCAACCACTACAAGCCACCGGCTGACAGCAACAACATCATCGGCACCGCCGCGGGCGCGGTGATCGGTGGTCTGGTCGGCAACCAGTTCGGCGGTGGCTCCGGCAGGAAGATCCTGACCGCTGCGGGCGCGGTGGGTGGCGGCTATGCCGGTAACCAGATCCAAGGCAACATGAATCGCGGCAGCACCTATACCACCACCGAGAACCGCTGCCACACGGTCACCGAGAGCCATGAGGAGCAGGTCGGTTTCGACGTGGTCTACAGCTATGACGGTCAGAATCGCACCGTGCGTACCGAGCAGGACCCGGGCAAGCGCCTGCCGGTCTACAACGGCCAGGTGGTACTGCCTGGGCAGAACGGGGGTATTCCCCAGGGCTGAGGCTCACGACCCAGGGACGAACGGACAAGGACGAGCGCTCACGGATGAGCGTGTAAAAGGATGACGGGGCGGCCATGTGGCCGCCCCGCTTTGTTTTGGAGCGCAGAGCCTGCGGTGCGTCGGCTCGATCGAGCTCAGAATATGCCTTTGGTCGGGGCGGCGGCCCCGTCGCCTGCGCTGATGCTCGATGGCATCGCCTCGGGGGCCTCGGTGTTGGCGTCGAGCAGCAGGGCGTTGCGTTCCAGGTAGTCCTGGAGGAACTGGCGCACGCGCGGCGGCGCCTCTTCGCCGAATACCTGGGTCGGCGCCCCCCGGGCGATGATGCGTCCGTGATCGAGGAACACCAGGGTGTCCGCCATCCGCGCGGCGAAGCCCATCTCATGAGTGACCACGACCATGGTCATGCCTTCGCTTGCGAGTCTTTTCATCACCGCCAGTACTTCGCCGACCAGCTCGGGATCGAGCGCGGAGGTGGGCTCGTCGAACAGCATGATCTTGGGTTCCATCGCCAGGGCGCGGGCTATCGCCACCCGCTGCTGCTGTCCGCCGGAGAGCCGCGCAGGGTGGGCGTCGGCCTTGTCGAGCAGGCCGACGCGCTCGAGCGCCTGGCGACCCTGGCGCTCGGCATCCAGGCGCGAAAGCCCCTTCACCCGTTTGAGCGCTTCGGTGACGTTGCCCAGGGCGGTCATGTGCGGCCATAGATTGAACTGCTGGAACACCATGCCGAGATTGCTCCTGCTCTGGCGCAGGCGGCGGTTCGAGGCCCGCCTGCGGCGGCCCTGGTCGTCGATCTCCCAGCCGATCAGCGCGCCCTCGATGTAGATTTCGCCTTGGTCGTACTCCTCGAGAAAGGCCATGCAGCGCAGCAGGGTGCTCTTGCCCGAGCCCGAGGGGCCGATCAGGCAGACCACCTCGGAGTGGGCGATCTCCAGATCGATTCCTTCGAGCACCTGGTGATCGCCGAAGCGCTTGCCGACCTGGTCGAGCCGAATCGCGGGAAAGCGGGCCTGTGGGGTGGTCGGGGATTGGCTCATCGGATTCGCTCCCGGGTCAATTGAGGTAGGCGCCGACGCGCCGCTCCAGCCAGTTGCCCACGCGTGCGGTGAGCTCGACCAGCAGCAGGTAGGCGAGGCAGAGCGCGACCAGGGTCTCGGCGAAGGAGAAGGTGCGCGTACCGATCCCGCCGAGCACCGCGGTCAACTCAGGCACGGTGATGATCGAGAGGATCGCGGTCTCCTTGCACAGCACGGTGAGCAGATTGGTGAGCGCCGGCAGAATGATCACCAGTATCTGCGGCAGTTCGATGCGTAGGAGCAGCTGCCAGCGGTCGAGCCCCAGGCACTCGGCTGCCTCGAGCTGCCCGCGAGGCACTGCATTGAAGCCGCTGCGGAAGATCTCGGCGAAGTAGACGCTGGAATAGAAACCGATACAGACGATACCGGCGAAGATCGCGTTCAGGTCGATCCCGATGCTCGGCCCGCCGTAGTAGAGGATGAAGCAGATCACCAGGAACGGCGTGCCGCGTATCAGCTCGCTCAATGCCAGCAGCGGCAGGCGCGCCCATCGGCCCAGCGAGCGGATCAGCAGGGCGAGGGCGAGTCCGACGATCAACCCGAGCGCGCTGCCGAGCAGCCAGGTCTTGACGGTGACCAGGAAGGCGTCGCCGATCTCGCCTGCATGCGTGGTGAGGATAGAAGGATCGAAATTCATTCGGTGGCCCTGTGCTGCGACCGAGCCAGGTGGCGCTCGAGCAACCTGCCGCTGAACGTCAGCGGCAGGTTGATCAGGCAGTAAGCCAGCGCCAGCACCAGGTAGTGCTGGAAGAACAGGTAGTCCGATGCGGCAAGGTTCTGCGCCACCCGGCTGAGATCGGCCAGGCCGACCACCGAGATCAGTGCCGAGGCCTTGATCAGCAGCACCAGTTCATTGACCAGCGACGGCAGCGTCAGGCGCACCGCCTGTGGCAGCTCGATGCGGATCAGCGTCGTCGTCGCGCCGATGCCGAGCAGCCGGGCGGCTTCGATCTGTCCCGGAGCAATGGCGAGGAAGCCGCCGCGCAGGATCTCGGCGATATAGGCGCCGGAGCACAGCGACAGCGCCAGCACGGCGGCAGTCATCGGCGACAGGTTGGGCAGCCCGGTGGTCGGTAGCAGGTAGTAGATCACCAGCAGCTGGACCAGCAGCGGCACGCCGCGAAAGACGAAGATGTAGCCCGCCCCGAGCGCGCGGGCGAGCGGTCGCGAGGAGAGGCGCAGGGCGGTGACGGGAATCGCGATCAGGAAACCGAACAGGTTGCCCGCGAGCGACGCCTTGAGCGTCACCAGCAGCGCCTGCCCGAGCAGCGGCAGGCTATGGACGAAGGATGTCCAGTCGAACATGGCGATGAAGTCTCCCGTTGCGGTTTTTCCACACCGCGCAAACCAGGCACGGCGGGGCCTCGCGGCCTCACAGCTCGGGGACGAAGTCGCCGGTCGGTACATCCATCGGTGCGCCGAACCACTTGGTCTGCAGCGCGGCGAGCGAGCCGTCCTCGTGCATCTGGCCAAGCGTTTCGTTGATCGCCTCGACCAGTGAGGCGGATTCAGCGTCGTTGCGCGCCATGTAGGCGAAGTAGGCAGGCTTGCCGAAGGTCGGCTCGACCACCGCGAACATCGGCCGCTGGGTGGCGGTGTAGGCGATGTTGGGCAGCGAATTGGCGACCGCATCGACGCGACGCGCGGCCAGATCGGCCATCGACTGGGTGAAGTCGACGTATTCGGTGATCGTCGCAGGCTCGGGCAGGGTCTCGTTGAAGGCGCGGAACTCGTCGGCCTGGGCCGAGCCGCGCTGCAACCCGACGCGCTTGCCGGCGACATCCTCGGGTTTCTCGATGCTGCCGTCGTTCTCCCGCTTGATCAGCCCGACCGTGGCATCGGCGATCGGCAGGGTGAAGGCATAGCGGCTCTGGCGCTCACGGGTGACCATCGCAGGCCCCGCGACGAAGTCGTAGTTGCCCGCCTCGAGGCCCGGCAGCACGCTCGCCCAGGGCAGGTCGATCCAGCTGACTTCGAAGCCCAGGCGTTTGCCGACTTCATCCATCAGCTCGAGATTGAGCCCGGCGTACTGTCCGTCGACCAGGTAGGCGAAGGGGGCGAAGTGGAACTCGGTGGCGATCTTGAGCTCTCCGCTCGCCTTGGCATCGCTGAGCACATCGGCGTGGGCCGCTTGGGAACCAATGGCGAAGACCAAAGCGGCGGCGAGGATCTTGAGCATCGAGCTCGGTTTGTAGTTGTTCATGTCGGCTCCGGGAAGAAATGATGCGCATGGCTCTCTCGGCCTGGCGCGGCGAGATGACGAAAAAAGTTTTTCAGCCTGTGACGCAGCGAACCTGGGGCGTTACGCGCCCGGCATCGAGTCGCCAAGGCGGGGTGGGGCGATGGATGCGATCGAGCATCGGGGGACTCCATTGTTATCGTTATTCATTTTTCGACCGTGGCTCCACGCTAGAGAGTCGAACGGCATCTTTAAAATATTTTTAGATGGGCTTCGAGATCAATTTTTTTGATCCTGCGACGCTCCTGCCCAGCCGGCGCGACGACTCATTTACTATCGCATCGTCCCCTGCCTCAAGGGTGTTCGATCTTCGCAAGCACAGCTTTTTCTTGCCTCCTGAACATATTTTTACTGGTTTTCCCGCCTCGATGGCTTTGCCAATATGAGCCTGGACGGTTCAGTCGCGCTGGATCGCCCGAGGATCTGTACAAGAGCGCCGAGTCAGGTGCCGAAGGATCACCGCGACGTTTGCATAAGGCCCCGGTGGGCCTTCATCCGTTGCACCGCCCACCTTTAGCTGTTTGGTGATGTTTCTCCCGCTATCCGATGCGGCGGGTTCGTATGCGCTGAGCAATGCGGAGTCCCGGATGACACGCTTCCAGACCCGATTACACACGACACAACAAGATTCCTTCATCCGCTTCAGCGACGTCAGCAAGAGCTACGACGGCAAGAGCTACGTCGTCCATGGTTTGGACCTTTCGATCCAGGAGGGAGAGTTCCTCTCGTTGCTTGGTCCCTCCGGCTCGGGCAAGACCACCACCTTGATGATGCTGGCTGGGTTCGAAACCCCCAGCAGGGGATCGATTACGCTGGGCGGCAAGCGTCTGGATCATCAGCCGCCTCACAAGCGCGATATCGGCATGGTGTTTCAGCACTATGCGCTGTTTCCGCATATGAGCGTGGCCGAGAACATTGGCTTCCCGCTGTCGGTGCGGGGCATGGGGCGCGCCGAGCAGCGAGAAAAGATCCGCAAGGCGCTGGAGATGGTCGAACTGGCGCATATTGCCGATCGCCGCCCGTCGCAGCTTTCAGGCGGGCAGCAACAGCGTGTCGCGCTGGCACGTGCGCTGGTGTTCGAACCGCGCTTGGTATTGATGGATGAACCGCTCGGCGCGCTCGACAAGCGCCTGCGGGAAACCTTGCAGGCAGAGATCAAGCACTTGCACCGCCAATTGGGGGTGACGCTGGTCTACGTCACCCACGATCAGGGCGAGGCGTTGACGATGTCCGATCGGGTCGCGGTGTTCTACGACGGGCGCATCCAGCAGGTTGCGCCGCCCGCGGTGCTTTACGAGCATCCGAGCAATGCCTTCGTCGCCAATTTCATCGGCGAAAACAACGGATTGGCAGGGGTGGTCGGTGATATCCAGGGAGATCGCGCCACCTTGCAGCTATCCTGCGGCGCCCGGCTGCTTGGGCGCTACCGTGACGATCTGGCCGTCGGCAGCCGGGCCACATTGGTGTTGCGCCCGGAGCGGGTGCGGCTTGGCGATGCGGTCAAAGTCGATGACAACCGGCTGCAGGGGCAGGTGGCCGACATCGTCTACCACGGCGACCATCTCCGTGTGCAGATCGATCTGGGCCAAAGCGGCCTGATGGTCGCCAAGCTGGCCAATACCCAGGAGTATCCGCTGCCCCCCTTGGGAGGGCGAATCACCGTCGGCTGGAGCGAAGACGACTGCAACATCCTTCCTCCACCTCCCAGAAGCTCAATCGACCAACAAGACCAACAATAAGGAGTGCCCGATATGCGACTCGCTTTGCTGCAACGACGTATGTGCGCCTTCACCCTGGTGCTGGCCGCTCCCTTGATCGCCCCTTTGGCTGCCCCAGCGACCGCCCAGGCCGCCGAGCTGTCCGTGGTCACTTTCGGCGGTGCCTTCGAAGCCGCCGTCAAACAGGCCTATTTCGACCCCTTCACCCAGGAAACTGGCACGAATTTCCGGCTGGAAGCCTACGACGGTGGCTTGGCGAGGCTGGCCGCCATGGTCCAGGCCGGCAATCCCACATGGGATCTGGTCGACATGGAGAGCAACGATGCCTTGGCTGCCTGCGAGGAGGGGCTGCTGCAGCCGCTCGACACCGCCGAGATGGGAGATCTCAGCGACTTCATTCCGGGCGCGGTCGGTGACTGTGCCATCGCCACCATGGTGTGGTCGACCATCTTCGCCTATGACCAAAGCCTGCTGACCGAAGGTCCGACCACCCTGGCCGACTTCTTCGATATAGAGCAATTTCCCGGTAAGCGCGGTATGCGCAGGAACCCGAAGGTCGCCATGGAGTGGGCATTGATCGCCGATGGCGTGCCACCGCGGGAGGTCTACTCGCTACTCGCCACCGAGGAGGGAATGAACCGCGCCTTCGCTAAGCTCGATACCATCAAGTCGGAAATCATCTGGTGGGAGGCTGGCGCCCAGCCGCCCCAATTGCTGGCCGACGGTGCCGTGGTCATGACCCAGGCCTACAACGGGCGCATCCTCGATGCAGCGAAGCAGGAAGGCAAGCCGTTCGAAATCGTCTGGGATGCTCAGGTGTATGACTACGAGTGGTGGGGCATCCCGATGGGGGCCCGCAACGCCGAAACCGCGGAGCGTTTCATCGCCTACGCCTCCCAGCCGGAGGTGCTGGCCCGGCTGCCGCGCTACATCGCCTATGCCCCGCCGCGCGAGAAGGCCATCGAGCTGGTCGATCCGGAGCTGCTCGCCGATTTGCCGACCGCGCCGGAAAACTTCACCAACGCGCTGCAGCTCGATAGCAACTTCTGGATCGATCATTTCGACACCATCAATACCCGCTTTCAGGTTTGGCTGGCCCAGCAATGAAGCAAGAACCGGCACCGCCCTGGGGCGCTGCCGGTCGTCATTCATCACGCCATCATTGACTGACGGACCACGCGATGACAGAACCCGCCGTAAACCGGCCGGCGCTGATCGAGCCTTCGCTCAGGCAGGCCCATCAGCGAGCTCGCCGGCATGAGTCTGGCCGTGCGCTGCTGCTGGTCATACCGCTGCTGGCATTTTTGCTGCTCACCTTCATCGTGCCGACCGGCGGGCTGCTCGCCCGCAGTTTGATAAACGACGAGCTCCCCGGCGCGATGCCGCAGCTGAGCACAGTATTGCAGCGCTGGGATGGCCAAGGGATGCCGCCGGCCGAAGGCTATCCGGCACTGGCGAGTGAACTTCGCTCGGCGGCCGATGCCAACGAACTAGGCAGCGTCGCACGGCGTTTGAATTTTTATCGCGCCGAGATGCGTAGCCTGATTTTCAAAACCGCGCGTAATCTGCCTGAGCAGGCCGATGACTGGCGCCAGACCTTGATCGGTATCGACCCGCGCTGGGACGAGGTAGAGATCTGGCAACTGCTCAAGCGAGCCGCCCACTCGCCGACACCGGACTACCTGCTGACCGCCTTGGATGCGCGCATCGCGCCGCAGGGTGGGCTCGAAACGCTGCCTGCCGAGCAGTCGATCTATGTGCCGGCGCTGGCGCGGACGATCTGGATCAGCGCGCTGGTCAGCGTGATTTGTCTGGTGCTCGGCTACCCGGTGGCATGGCTCCTGGCCAACCTGCCCGAGCGCCAGAGCAATCGGCTGATGCTGCTGGTCATCGTGCCGTTTTGGACATCGCTTCTGGTTCGCACCACTGCCTGGTACGTACTGCTGCAGCCCAACGGTGTGATCAACACGCTGCTGACCAGCCTCGGGCTGGTCAGCCAGCCGCTGTCACTGGTCTTCAACCGCGTCGGTGTGCTGATCGGCATGACCCATATCATGTTGCCGTTCATGATTCTCGCGATCTACTCGGTGATGAAGGGCATTTCGCCGGTCTACCTGCGCGCGGCTCGTTCACTGGGCGCGCATCCCGCCATCGCCTTCTTGCGCGTGTACCTGCCGCAGAGCCTGCCTGGCGTGGGGGCCGGCAGCTTCCTGGTCTTCGTGCTATCGCTGGGCTACTACATCACCCCGGCGCTACTGGGCGGCGCCGGCGATGAGATGATCAGCCAATTGATCGCGATGCAGACCAATCAGCAGCTCAACTGGGGGCTGGCTGGCGCGCTGTCGCTTTATCTGGTGCTGTTCACCACGTTTTTCTATTTCGTCTTCAACCGGCTGGTCGGTATCGACCGCCTGCGCTTCGGCTAAGGAGACCTTCGATGGCCGAGACGCCGGTCAATCTCACCCGCAGTGAACGCTTGGCACGCTACTGGGTTGGGTGGCATAGCGCCGTTGTGCTGTGTTTCCTGATCGCTCCCATCCTGGTGGTGTTGCCGCTGTCATTCAATGCAGGCTCCTACTTCTCCTATCCCATGGCCGGGTTCTCCTGGCAGTGGTACGAAACCGCCCTGACCAGTCCCGTCTGGCAGCGCGCCTTTCTCAATAGCCTGGGTATTGGTCTAGCCTCCACGCTCATCGCCACCGGGCTCGGCACCCTCGCCGCTTTGGGCCTCAGTCGTGCGGCCTTCCCTCTGCGCGGACTGATCATGCCGCTGCTGATTTCGCCGATGATCATTCCCATCGTGGTGGTCGCCGCGGGGTTCTACTATGTCTTTGCGCCCATCGGGCTGGTCAACTCACACCTCGGGGTGATCCTCGCCCATACCGCGCTTGGTACGCCATTCGTGGTGATTACCGTGACCGCGGCGCTTTTGTCGTTCGACCAAAACCTGCTGCGTGCCGCCGCCAGCCTGGGCGGCAATCCCTGGACGTGCTTTCGGCGTATCACCCTGCCGCTGATCAGTCCGGCGGTGGTAACCGGTGCGGTGTTCGCCTTCGCTACATCGTTCGATGAAGTGATCGTGGTGCTGTTCATCGGCGGGCAAGAGCAGATCACCGTACCGCGGCAGATGTGGAATGGCCTGCGCGACCAGATCAATCCAGCGATCCTCGCAGTGGCTACTCTGCTGGTGCTATTCGCGGTGGCGCTGTTCGCCAGCCTCAACTGGCTGCGCATGCGCAGCCGCAAGGCGTTCGGCCAGTCATCCCAGTGAATGAGCCGATACTTCATGCAGCGAGAGGTCTTGTTCTTGAGTCGACGGAATAGGGATTTCTCGACGGATGGCACCGTGGTACTGCGTCGGTGTCGGGCAGACCGTCACTATCTGGCTGCCTCTCGATCCGCTCGCCCACGCAAGTTGACTGAAGGGGAATACGACCATACGTCGACCGCGGTGGGGAGGCCTCTGCGCCCTAGCCGGAGTTGACCCGCTCCTTGCATCATGGGTAGCCGCTGCCGGAAACTCTGTTTCCATCCTATGCCCAACCGGTCGCCGGGTCGCCGGCGCCATGCCAGCGGCGGCGCTGTCCTCCCAGCCCGAAAGCACAGCGCGGCCTAGGCAAGCCCAGTCCAAATCGCGCCGTGAGAGGTATTTCGTGGCTTCCTATACCCTGCGCCAGTTGAAGTACTTCGTCACCACCGTGGAGTGCGGCAGCGTCGCCGAGGCGTCGCGCAAGCTCTACATCGCGCAGCCCTCGATCTCTACCGCGATCAAGAACCTCGAAGAAAGTTTCGGGGTGCAGCTGTTCATCCGCCACCACGCCCAGGGGGTATCGCTGACGCCGGCGGGCGGACGCTTCTATCGCAAGGCGCAGCAGCTGCTGCGCGTGGCCCATGAGTTCGAGCAGAACGCCCTGGCCGACAACGACGTGGTCGCAGGCCAAATTGACATCGGCTGTTTCGAGACCGTCGCTCCCTTGATCCTGCCGCGCCTGATCGCGGACTTCGGCCAGCGCTATCCGGGGGTCGAGATCCGTCTGCGCGACGGTGAGCAGCACGAACTGGTGCAGGGCCTGACTGCGGGCAGCTTCGACCTGGCGTTGCTCTACCGCCACGATCTCGACACCACCATCGAGACCGAGGCACTGATGGAGCCCCAGCGCCCCTACGTACTGCTGCCCGCGGGCCACCGTTTCGCCCTGCGGCAGAGTGTCTCGCTGCACGATCTGGCGCCGGAGCCGATGATCCTGCTCGACGTGCTGCCAAGCCGTAACTACTTCGTCAGCCTCTTCAACGAACTGGGCCTGAGCCCGCGGATCGTGTTCAGTTCGCCGTCGATCGAGATGGTGCGCGGCATGGTCGGCCAGGGCTTCGGCTTCGCCATTCTGGTCACCCGCCCACACTGTGACTGCAGCTACGACGGCTGCCGGCTGGTCACGGTCGAGATCGTCGAGCCGGTGACCGGCTCCGGCCTGGTGGCCGCCTGGCTCAAGCGCGCCCAGTTGACCAGGCCGGCGCGCCTGTTCATCGACTTCTGCAAGGAGCAGCTGGCCGACCCCTGTTACTCATCCCCGGCACGCCGCAGCGGGACGCCTGGGTAGGAGCGAGGACCTCGGCGGCTCAGCCGTCCGCCCGGCGCTGCCCGGCATCGCGATAGGCAAGGTAGCGGCGCTGGATGGTGATGTGCTCGGCGATCGTTTTGGCATCGTGCCAGACGCCCCAGATAAAGCTCGACCCCCGGTGCGACAGCCACGGCAGGCCGAGGAAGTAGACCCCCGGCTCGCTCGACACGCCGCGCTGATGCCGCGGCTTGCCCTGGGCATCGACGGCGTCGACCTGCAGCCAGTCGAAATCGACCGCGTAGCCGGTGGCCCAGATGATCGTGCTCACCCCGGCCTCGGCGAGATCGAGTTCGCGCAGGGGCTGGCTCACGCACACGGGCTCCGGGTAGGCGGCACGGGCCTCGGGCTCCGCTGGCAGGTCGAGGCCGTTGCGCTCGATGTAGGCGTCGGCTGCGTCGAGCAGCGCCAGATAGTTCTCATCGCCGCGGGCCAGATTGTCGGCAAGATCCGGCTGGAAGCTGACCACGCCCTGATCGAAGGCTCGGGTCACCCCCACCAGGGTGATGCCCTGATGGGCCAGCGCGCGAAAATCGATGGTGTAGCCGCCGCGGGCGCCGCTGACCGCGATGGTGACATGCTCCTTGCCGGGTTTGGCGACCTGCGCATCCCACTCGCCGAGCACCCCCAGCCACCAGACGAAGTCGCGGTTGCGATAGCTGCGCGGCGGACGCTCATGCGGCCCGACCGACAGATAGACCCGACGGCCGGCGCGCTGCAGCTCGTCGGCGATCTGGGTGCCCGAGGAGCCTGCGCCCACCACCAGCACGGCGCCCTCGGGCAGCTGCTCTGGATTGCGGTAGTCGGCGGAGTGCAGCTGGGTGAGGCGCTCATCCTGCGGTGCGATCGAGGGAATCACCGGGCGCTGGAAGGGGCCGGTGGCGGCGACCACCCGCTGGGCCTGGATTACGCCGATGGAGGTTTCGACGGTGAAACCCGGTCGTCGAGCGTTGCGGGTGACCTTCGTCACCTCTACGCCGGTACGGATAGGGGCGTTGAATCTGGCCGCGTAGGCTTCGAAGTAGGCCGCGATCCGATCTTTCGAGGCGAAGGCATCTGGCTCGAGACCCTCGAATTCCAGGCCCGGAAAGCGATCGTGCCAGGCCGGGCCGTTGGCCACCAGCGAATCCCAGCGCCCGCTGCGCCAGGCTTCGGCGACGCGCCTGCGCTCGAGCACCAGGTGAGGCACGTCGAGGCGGCTCAGGTGCTCGCTCATCGCAACACCTGCCTGGCCGGCCCCCACCACCAGCGTATCCGTTTCGATCGTCTCGGGGCCTGTGTCGGAATCCGTCGGCAGCTTGGATTTGTCGGTCTCGGTCATGACGTGCCTTCTGATGTTGGTCGTAGGTCGCGAGGCCGCTGTGCCACCGGCGACCACTGCGCCCATTCTGTGCAGCGCGTGCGATGGGCGAAATTAGGATTTTTGTCGTTGCTGGTGAGGAAAAAGCTGTTCGGACCGGATGTGGGGCCCCCACGCTCCCCGGAGGAGCAAGCGCCGTGGCCTATGCACGGCGCTTATCCTGCGATCTCCACGCGCTCGGCTCGCGCGGGATGTTTCATGTGAAACGGTGGGTCAGCCGCGCCGGTTCAGCGCCGATGCTGCAGCAGCGGTACCAGGCGGCTTGCCAGCGGGCGTGGGCAGGAGAGCTTCAGTCGCGGCAGTTCGAGCCAGTCGGCGAGGCGCTCGAGCTCGAGCGCCAGCGCTTCGAGCTCGTACTCGTCGATGGCAAGGTCGGGCTCCTGGTGGACGGCGAGCAGTTCGAGGATGCCTTCGCGCCGCCGGGTGCGCAGGTCGAGCCGAGCGACCATGCGCTCACCAAAGAGGAAGGGCAGTACGTAGTAGCCATAGCGGCGCTTGCCCTCGGGCACATAGATTTCGAGCCGGTAATGGAAGCCGAACAGCCGTTCGGTGCGCGCTCGATCCCAGATCAGCGGATCGAACGGGGCGAGCAGTGCACTGGTCTCGATCCGTCGGGGAATCACCGGGTCGCCGACCAGATAGCCGGGGCCGCGCCAGCCCTCGACCTCGACCGGGCGCAGCCGGCCCTCTTCGACCAGCGCTTGCAGCGCCTCCTGGGTCGCCTTGGGCGAGAGCCGGTAGTAGTCGCGAAGATCGCGCTGGGTGGCGACGCCGAGCGCCCTGGCCGAGCGCTCGACCAGCTCGCGCTGGGCTGCGGCGGCGTCCGGTTCCGGGCGAGCCAGTACCGCTTCAGGCAGTACACGCTCGGGCAGGTCGTAGAGCCGTTCGAAACCGCGCCGGCCGGAGACGGTCACCAAGCCTGCGGCGAACAGCCACTCCAGCGCCTGTTTCTCATCGCTCCAGTCCCACCAGGGGCCGGCCGGGCCCTGGCGGGTATTGAGCGCGGACGCCGGGCGCGCGCCGTGGCGCTCGATCTCGCCCAGCACCCGCTCGATGACGTCGCGGTGCTCGGCGCCGAAGCGCGCGAGCCCCTTGTAGATGCCCACCCCCGCACGAGCCTCCAGCATCCGCCAGCGCATCGCCGGGTAGAGCTCGAGCGGCAGCAGTGAGGCTTCATGCCCCCAGTACTCGAACAGCTGGCGGTGGCGCCCGGCGCTCCACGCCGCCTCGTCGAGCAGCTGGCGCGGGTAGTCGCCGAGCCGCGAGAACAGCGGCAGGTAATGGGCGCGCACCACGGCATTGACCGAATCGATCTGTAGCACCTGGATGCGTTCGAGCATCCGGCGCAGGTGTCCGCGGTCGCAGCGTTGCGGTCGCGGCGTGGCGAACCCCTGGGCGCTGAGCGCAAGGCGCCGCGCTTGGCTCGCCGACAGCCGCTCGCGCGCCATCGGCTCAGTGCTCCGCCAGCAGCCGATCGGCGAAGTCGGCCAGCGAGGCGAAGCGCGCGACCCGCTCGGGGTGCTCGAGTGCACCGAGCTTGCCCAAGGTCTCCTCGCCGTTGCCGGTCAGCACCAGCGCCACCCGGGTGCCCGCCGCCTCGCCGGCCTGCAGGTCGCGCAGCGAGTCGCCGACCATCCAGGCGGTGGTGAGGTCGGTGAGGCCGAGCGCGTCTCGAATCGACAGCAGCATCCCCGGCAGCGGTTTGCGGCAGGCGCAGCCATCGTCGGGCCCGTGGGGGCAGACCTCGATCCGCGCCAGCTCGCCACCGGCTTCAGCAACCAGCGCAGTGAGGTGGGCGTGCATCCGTTCGAGCGCATCAGGCGTGATCAGGCCGCGGGCTATGCCTGATTGGTTGGTCGCCACCGCGACGCGATAGCCCGCGCGGTACAGCTTCGCGATCGCCTCGATCGCGCCGGGCAGCGGTATCCACTCATCGAGGTTCTTGACGAAGGATTTGGAGTCGCGATTGATCACGCCGTCGCGATCGAGGATCACCAACTTATCAATCGTTTTGTCGAACATCGGGCCTTCCCTGGGCAGAGGACCCCCAGTTTAGGCACCCCGGCGGACTAAACCAACCGCCCGGGCGAATCGGCATTCATGGCGCAGCCCTGGGTCAGCGCGGCGCCAGCCAGTCGACCAGGGTGAAGCCGAGCAGCGTCATCGCAAGCGATCCCAGCAGGTGTGTGCTGATGATCGCCAGTGCCCAGCCCGGATGGCCGCTGGTGAGCATCGTTACTACCTCGGCGGAGAAGGTCGAGAAGGTGGTCAGCCCCCCGCAAAAGCCGGTCACGATCAGCGCGCGCCATACCGGGTCGATGCCCGGCAGACGCAGGAGGATCGCCAGCGCCAGACCGACGACCAGGCCGCCGACCAGATTGACCGTCAGCGTGCCCAGCGGCAGGGCGGGAAACAGGCCGTTCAAGCGCAGGCCGAGCCACCAGCGCAAAACGCTGCCGGTGGCGCCACCGAGGGCTACGGCGATGAGGGAAGCAAGCATATGGACTCTCCGACCACGAATGTCGAGGCGCTCGCGGCAGCGAAGAGAGCACGGTGGCGCGGCCCACGCAGCGCTCCTCGAGAGCTGGCTCGAGCGCAGTGCGTAGGCATCATCGGCCCGGTGAGGGCGGTTCGCTTCGTGATTCGCTGGGTGAATGGCCGAAGGCTGGAGGCATGCCATCTCCAGTTCCCAGGATAGTGTCTGGCGATTGGGGTCGCAATGTGCGCGGTGGCGCGGTGCAAAAGAGTGGCCGCTGATGTGACGAGGCCCGTTCGGCTTGCGCCGAACGGGCCTCTTTTCGCCACTGGCCTGCTAGTCAGCGCTTACTGCGGCAGCAGCGAGATATCGGCGACTTCGAGGAACAGTGCTTGCAGGCTCGCGAGCAGGGCGAGGCGATTGCCGCGGATGCGCGGGTTTTCAGCCATCACCATCACCTGTTCGAAGAACGCATCCACCGGGCCTTGCAGCGAGGCGAGCGCGTCGAGCGCCGGCTGGTAGGCGCCATGGGCGAGCAGCGGCGCGGTTTCTTCGCGCAGGCGCTGTACGGCCGCGGCGAGATCGCGCTCCGCATCGCTTTCGAACAGCCCGGGGTCGACCGCGGCCGGCAGCGGCTCTTCGTACTTCGCCAGGATGTTGGCGACTCGCTTGTTGGCGGCGGCCAGCGCCTTGGACTCGGCCCTGTCGCCGAACGCCTGGACGGCTCGCAGCCGGCGGGCGAAGTCGAGCGGGCGGGTGACCGGGCGGGCGCGTACCGCGTTGTAGACGTCGGTGTCGATCCCTTCGTCCTGGGCCCAGGCGCGCAGCCGCTCGAGCATGTAGTCGAGTACGTCGAGGGCGAGGCCTTGGCGGTCGTCGTCGCTGAGTTCGACATGCTGTTCGACCGCGAGGTGGAGCAGCGCCTTGAGGTCGAGGTCGAACTCGCCCTTGATCAGGATGTTGAGCACCCCGATCGCCGCGCGGCGCAGGGCGAACGGGTCCTTGGCGCCGGTCGGGCGTTGGCCGATGCCGAATATCCCGGTGAGGGTGTCGAGGCGGTCCGCCAGCGCCAGGGCGACGCCGGTCTTGGTCGAGGGAATCTCGTCCGCGGCGTTGCGTGGCAGGTACTGCTGCTGGATGGCCAGTGCCACCTCTTCCGGTTCGCCGGCATCGCGGGCGTAGTAGGTGCCCATGATGCCCTGCAGCTCGGGGAATTCGAGCACCATCTCGGTGACTAGGTCGCATTTGCAGAGCTGGGCTGCGCGAATCGCCGCCTGGCGGTCGCCCTCGATCAGCTCGCTGATCGCGCCGGCGAGCGCCTCGAGCCGGCGCGACTTGTCGGCCAGCGAGCCGAGCCGGCGCTGGAACACCACCGACTCGAGCATCGGCCGGCGCGCGTCGAGGGGCTTGGTGCGATCGGTCTGGTAGAAGAAGGCGGCGTCCGACAGGCGCGGGCGGATCACCCGCTCGTTGCCCTCGATCACCTGGCGCGGATCGCTGCTCTCGAGGTTGGCGATGGTGATGAACGAGGGCAGCAGCCGGCCTTCGGCGTCGAGCAGGTGGAAGTACTTCTGGTTCGCCTTCATCGACGAGATCAGGCACTCCTGCGGTACCTCGAGGAAGCGGCTATCGAAGCTACCGGTCAGCGCCACCGGCCACTCGACCAGCCCCGCGACCTCGGTGAGCAGGGCCTCGTCGATCACCGCGGTGGCCCCGATCCTGGCCGCTTCGGCCTCGACCTGGGCGCGGATGGCCTCGCGCCGACGCTCTGGATCGGCGATCACGTAGCCGGGGGATTCGAGCTTGGCGAGGTAGTCGTCGGCGTGGTCGAGCTCGATCGGCGCGGGGCAGTGGACGCGGTGGCCGAGGGTAGTGCGGCCGGAAGCCAGACCGAGGACCGCGCCTTCCACCAGCTGGCCGCCATAGAGCATCGTCAGCCAGTGCACCGGGCGGGAGAACTCGATCCTGGATGCACCCCAGCGCATGTTCTTCGGCACCGGCAGCTGTGCCACCGCGCGCTCGACGATGCCCGGCAGCAGCGCCACCGTGGCTTCGCCCGGCTGGACCTGGCGATAGCCGATGCGCGGGCCTTTGTCGGTATCGATGGTGGCGAGCTCGGCGACGTCGATGCCCAGCGAGGCGGCGAAGCCGAGCGCGGCCTTGGTCGGCTCGCCGTCCTTGAAGGCGGCGGCCAGCGCAGGACCGAGGCGTTCGGTCTCGCGATCGGGCTGGCGCGCGGCCAGCCGTTCGACGCTCACCGCGAGCCGGCGCGGAGTGGCGTAGGCGTGCACTTCGCCGAAGTTCAGGCCGGCGCCGCCGAGGCTTTCACGGATGCTCGCGGCGAAGGATTCAGCCAGCGCGGGCAGGCTTTTCGGGGGCAGCTCTTCGCAACCCAGTTCGACCAGGAAAGTGGAGTCCGATGACATGCTCAAGCCTTCTGTTCTTGCGCGGATGCGGTGGAGGCGGCGGCCTCGAGTTCGGCCCGGTGGGCGGCTAGCAGCGGCTCGCGGATATCCGGATCTGCAAGCGGGAAACCGGCCTCCAGGCGGGAGGCGTAGTACGCGTGGGCGACGTCGCGGGCCATGGTGCGCACGCGCAGGATGTAGCGCTGGCGCTCGGTGACCGAGACCGCATGGCGGGCGTCGAGCAGGTTGAAGGTGTGCGAGGCCTTGAGCACCTGCTCATAGGCGGGCAGCGGCAGCTTGGCTTCGAGCAGCCGGGAGCAGGCCTTTTCACACTGCTCGAAGGCGGCGAACAGCACCTCTACGTCAGCGTATTCGAAGTTGTAGGCCGACTGCTCGCGCTCGTTTTGCAGGTAGACGTCGCCATAGCTGACCTCGATGCCCTCCGGCGAGCGTGCCCAGACCAGGTCGTAGACGCTGTCGACGTCCTGCAGGTACATCGCCAGGCGCTCGAGCCCGTAGGTCAGCTCACCGGTGACCGGAAAGCACTCTATCCCACCGGCCTGCTGGAAATAGGTGAACTGGGTCACCTCCATGCCGTTGAGCCACACCTCCCAGCCAAGGCCCCAGGCGCCGAGGGTCGGAGACTCCCAGTTATCCTCGACGAAGCGGATGTCGTGGATCTCGGGGTCGAGGCCGAGATAGCGCAGTGAGCCGAGGTAGAGGTCCTGAAGATCCGGCGGCGAAGGCTTCATCACCACCTGGAACTGGTAGTAGTGCTGCAGCCGGTTGGGGTTTTCGCCATAGCGGCCGTCGGTCGGGCGCCGCGACGGCTGGACGTAGGCGGCGTTCCAGCGTTCCGGACCGATCGAGCGCAGGAAGGTGGCCGGATGGAAGGTGCCCGCGCCGACCTCCATGTCGAGCGGCTGCATGATCACGCAGCCGCGCTCGGCCCAGTACTGCTGGAGGGCGAGGATCAGGCCCTGAAAGGTTGTCACGTCTGGCGTCGACTGTGTCATTGGCTCCGTCCGGCTGGGATGGCGGCCCATCCCGGCCGAGCGGCGGGTGAGCCTAGAATTCATGAATTAAAAGACCCGCAAGTATACAATCGACCTCTATTTGGTTATAGGGCTGCGCCGCCCATCGGGGCGTGGCCGCGACACCAGCGGAGAGAAACATGATCGTAGTGACCGGCGGAGCCGGCTTCATCGGCTCCAATATCGTCAAGGGCCTGAACGATCGCGGCCGCGATGACATCATCGTGGTCGACGACCTGACCGACGGCACCAAATTCGTCAACCTGGTCGACTGTCGGATCAGTGATTATCTCGACGTCGACGAATTCCGCGCGATGCTCAGAGAGGGGCGGCTGCCCGCGATCGATGCGGTGTTCCACCAGGGCGCCTGCTCGGCCACCACCGAGTGGAACGGCAAGTACATGCTGGACAACAACTTCACCTATTCGAAGGAGCTGTTCCACTACTGCCAGGATCATCGGGTGGCGTTCCTCTATGCCTCCTCGGCGGCGACCTACGGCGCCAGCCCGGTGTTCCGCGAGGTGCCCGAGTTCGAGCGCCCGCTCAACGTCTACGGCTACTCCAAGTTGTTGTTCGACCAGTACGTGCGCGCGCGCGAGCATGCGCTCACCGCCCAGGTCGTCGGGTTTCGCTACTTCAACGTCTATGGCCCGCGCGAGCAGCACAAGGGCAGCATGGCGAGCGTCGCTTTCCATCATCACCAGCAGGTCCGCGATGGACAGGATCCGAAGCTGTTCGGCGCGTGGGACGGCTTCGAGGCCGGGATGCAGAGCCGGGACTTCATCTACGTCGGCGACGTGGTGGCGGCCAACCTGTGGTTCCTCGACCATCCGGAGAAGTCCGGGGTGTTCAATCTCGGCACCGGTCGCGCCGAGCCGTTCAAGGCCATCGCCGAGACGGTGATCGACTACTACGGCAAGGGCGACATCGAGTACATCGACTTCCCTGAGCAGCTCAAGGGACGCTACCAGAGCTACACCTGCGCCGACATCGCACGGCTGCGTGAGGCCGGCTTCGATCATTCGTTCAAGACCGTTGCCGAGGGCGTGCGCGCCTATCTGGAATGGCTCAACGCGGACCGGGTGGCTGCCTCGAAGTGAGCGCTCACGCGCCTGAGACTGCTCTGGGCGAGAGGATCCTGATCGTCGGCCCTTCCTGGGTGGGCGACATGGTAATGGCCCAAAGCCTGCTGATCACGCTCAAGCGCCAGGATCCGGGATGCGTGATCGATGTGCTCGGCCCCAGCTGGTCGGCGCCGATCATCAATCGGATGCCCGAGGCGCGGCGCGCGCTGACCCTGTCGGTCGGCCACGGTGAGACCGGGCTCAAGGCGCGATGGCGGCTTGGGCGGCGGATCAAGGGCGAGTACGATCGCGCGATCGTGCTGCCGCGCTCGCTCAAATCCGCGCTGGTGCCGTTCTTCGCTGGCGTGCCGCGCAGGATCGGTTTCACCGGCGAGCAGCGCTATGGGCTGCTCAATCGCCGCCGCCGGCTCGACAAGCAGGTGCTCGACCAGACCGTGAAGCGCTTCGTCTCGCTCGGCCTGCCGGTGCCCGAGGCCAATCCGCCGGCGGAGATTCCACGTCCCAGGCTGCGTATCGACTTCGCCAACCAGGCGGCGCTGCTCGAGCGCTTCGGTCTGCTCGGCAAGCCTTTGGTCGGCATGATGCCGGGCGCTGAATATGGCCCGGCCAAGCAGTGGCCGCTGGCTTACTTCCGCACCCTCGCCGAGCGGCTGGTCGCGCGTGGCATCGGGGTCGTCGTGCTCGGTGGCCCCAAGGACCATCCGGCGGGAGAGGAGATCGCCTCAGGACTAGATGACGTACACAACCTGTGCGGCGCGACCCGCCTGGAAGACGCCGTCGACCTGCTTGCTGCCTGTGCCCAGGTGGTCAGCAACGACTCCGGGTTGATGCACGTTGCGGCCGCAGTGGGTACTCACATTCAGGCGATCTACGGCTCTTCCTCCCCGCACTACACCCCGCCGCTCACCGATCATGCCGAGGTCCATTGGCTGGCGCTGGACTGTTCACCGTGCTTCCAGCGCGTCTGCCCGCTCGGTCACACCAACTGTCTCAAGCAGATCTCCCCGGCGCGTATCGAGGCGGCGATCGAGGCACACTCCGAGGAGCGTCGCGCGTGAGTCTCTCCGCCGTGCTGATGGTTAAGAACGAGGCGCAGAACCTTGCCGCCTGCCTCGACACGCTGGGCTTCGCCGATGAGATCGTCGTGGTCGATGGCGGCAGCGAGGATGCGACCCGCGAAATCGCCGCGCGCTATACCGACAAGGTCTTCGTCGAGGCGCAGTGGCGCGGTTTCGGCGTGCAGCGCCAGCGCGCCGAGGCCTACGCCAGCGGTGACTGGATCTTGATGATCGACGCCGACGAGCGGGTCACTCCTCAGCTTGCGCAGAGCATTCGCGAGGCGATCGCCGGTCCGCCCGCGATCCTTTCGATGCCGCGGCTCTCCTGGTGCTTCGGTGCCTTCATTCGCCACAGCGGCTGGTATCCGGACCCGGTGGCGCGGCTCTACCCACGCGACGGCGCGGGCTACAATGACGCCCTGGTGCACGAGAAGCTCAAGAACCGAAGCGGGCTGCCCGAGCGCTCCCTCGAGGGTGACCTGCTGCACTACACTTACCGCGACCTGCGTCACTATCTTGAGAAATCCGCCCACTACGCCGAGGCGTGGTCCGAGGCGCGCGCGGCGCGCGGCAAGCGCGGCAGCCTGGCTGCGGGGATCGGCCACGGGATCGGCTGTTTTCTGCGCATGTACCTGCTGCGGGCGGGATTTCTCGATGGCCGGGCCGGTCTGCTGCTAGCGCTGCTGTCGGCGCATTCGACCTTCGCCAAGTATGCCGATCTCTGGGTCCGTACCCATACGGGGTCGCCCGACTGAGTTCGGCTTCGTTCCATCATCGATCGCGAGCGATCTCGTGAGTGTCCTTTGAGAGGTTGCGACATGCCGTATCGCCCCTGCGCGTTCGCGCTGCTGGTGCTGGTAGCACTGGTGGGCTGCGACCAGGTACCGGATGAGCGTTCCGAGCAGGCCCAGGAGGATGTCGCGATGATCGATGAGCGCGCGGTGTGGCGCGATAGCGGCGTCTTCGAGCTCTGTCGCAGCGAGGACGAGGCGCTGTCGCTGGATGGTTGCATGGTCGATGTGCTGCACCGCGCCAAGGCGCCGGATGAGGTGATCGAGGCGGTCGAGACGCTCTCCGCCGAAGGCGACGCCGGTTTCGTTTCGGGCTTTCGCCGCGAAGGCTTGATCGGCGTCGCACAAGTCACCTATCCGTTTCGGGCCAACACCAATCAAGGCACCCTGCTGGTCGCGAGCGACGGCACCACCATCGACGTCGATCGGGCGATCCTCTCCGAGGAGGACCAGCACCGGGCCGACTACTCCGCTTTTCTCGCCGCCCACCCGGGAGTGATGCCCTTTCCGCCGGCGAGCCTCACGCGCAGCGAGCGGCTCAACGGTGGCGGCGAGCAGCTTCGCTTCGATACCGCCTTGCGCGGCTGCCACGCCTGCGAGATCGACGGCTGGCTCTCGGTGGCCTACGACTTCGATGCCGCCGGGCGCTTCCTCGGTCACCAGCTGGTCGAGGTCAAGTGGTCGGAGAGCGCGGTCGCGACACCTTCGGTCGATGTCTCACGCTGAGTCTTTCGCTGCGGTCGATGCCAGGCGAGCGTTCAGCGCTGGATTGTCACCAGCTCCGACGATATCAGTTCACCCTTGTCGAAGCGGCAGACCACCTCGCCGCGCACGTGCGGACGACCTGGCGCCGATACATCGAGGGTGAGGCTGGTGAGGCGCTGGCGAGCGTCGCTGGTGGCGCGGATGCGCTCGGAGACGTCGAGCTCGAGGTTGCGCACCACCGGCGGCGGATGCGACAGGCAGGTGTCGAGGGCGTCGCTCAACTCGTCGCTCAGCGCCGGGGACACGGGCTCGGCCGCGTTGCTGGCGGTCACCAGCGCACAGCAGGCCGCGCCGAACCATCGGCGTGGATCCATTTCGCGTCTCCTCGGCGCGATCGCGCCGATTGGGTAGGGCGGGTGGGGAAGGGGGCTGGGGTATGATCCACTCTAACACTATCCACCAATAGCAGGCCGATGCGCATGCTGCGAGCCAGTGGCACGCATCGACCGCTTCAGGAGCCATCCGATGGGATATCTGCTGCACATCGCCAACAAGAACTACTCCTCCTGGTCGCTGCGTCCTTGGGCGTTGATGCGCGAGCTCGGTATTCCCTTCGACGAGATGCTGACGCCGTTCACCGATGCCGAGGACAATCATGCCCGGTTCGCTGCGTTCTCCCCCAACGCCAAGGTGCCCTGCCTGGTCGATGGCGAGACGACGGTGTGGGAGTCGCTGTCGATCATTGAATACCTCGCCGAGCGTCATCCCGGCGTCTGGCCCGACTCGCCACAGGCTCGCGCCTGGGCGCGTTCGGCGGCGGCGGAGATGCATGCCGGCTTCACCGCGCTGCGCAGCCGCTGCCCGATGAACTGCGCGCTGGTACTGCGCCTCGCCGCGATCGATGCGCCGCTCGCTGCCGATCTCGCGCGCATCGACGCGCTCTGGCGCGACGGGCTCAAGCGCTTCTCAGGCCCTTTCCTCGCTGGTTCGCGTTTCACTGCGGTGGACGCCTTCTTCGCTCCGGTGGCGCTGCGCTGGGCTGGTTTCGGGCTGCCGCTTTCGGCGCAGAGCGCAGCCTATGCCGAGCGGCTGCTGGCATCCGCTGCACTGCGGGAATGGCGCGCCGCCGCGCTCGATGAGCCGGCCGAGGCGGGTCACGAGGCGCAGGCGCTGGCCGGGGCCGAGCTGGTCGAGGACCTGCGCGCGCCAGCGCATCGCGTGCGCTGAACGTGCCAAGGTCTTAGCGCTGCTGTTCGGCAGGCATGCTTGAATGGGACATATCCCCAACTGGATCAAGGAGCCTGCCGATGATTCCCTCCACCGCGCTCACCCGCACCCTCGGCCTGAGTCTGCCGATCATCCAAGCGCCGATGGCCGGTGGTGCCACTACGCCCGCGTTGGTCGCCGCGGTCTCCAATGCGGGTGGTCTCGGCTCGCTGGCGGCGGCGATGCTCTCGCCCGAGCAGATCGTCGATACGGTCGCCGAGATTCGTGAGCTCACCGACCGCCCCTTCGCGATCAACCTCTTCGTCCTCGACACCCCTCGACCCGATCCGGCCGAGGTCGAGACGGCCTGGGCGAGACTCGCGCCGCTGCACGCTGAGCTCGGCATCGAGCCGTCGCTTCCCACCCGCTGGTGCCAGCCGTTCGACGAGCAGCTCCATGCGCTGCTCGAGTGTCGCCCGGCGGTAGCCAGCTTCACCTTCGGCATCCTCGACCCGCTGACCGTCGAACGGCTGCACGCGGCCGAGAGCCTGGTGATCGGCACCGCGACCCGGGTCGAGGAGGCGATCGCCTGGGAGCGTGCCGGCGCCTACGCGGTATGCGCCCAGGGCGCCCAGGCGGGCGGCCACCGTGGCACCTTCATCGGCCCTATTGACGAGGCGCTGCACGATACCGGCGCACTGGTCGAAGCCTGCGTCGAGGCGATCGACCTGCCGGTGATCGCCGCCGGCGGAGTGATGGACGGTACTGAAATCGCCGCGCTGCTCGCTCGAGGCGCCCAGGCCGCCCAGCTCGGCACCGCCTTCCTCGCCTGCGACGAGAGCGGCATCCCCGCGGCCTACAAGGAGGCGCTCGAGGCGGCGAGCGGAGAGACGCGACTGACCCGAAGCTTTTCTGGGCGCGCCGCGCGGGGCCTGCCCAATCATGCGATGAGGCTGCTCGGTGAGTTCGAGCGCGAAGCGCCCGATTACCCGCTGCAGAACGCCTTGACCGCCGCGATGCGCGCCGAGGGCGCGCGGCGCAACGATGCCGAGTACCTGTCGCTTTGGGCCGGTCAAGGCGTGGCGCGGCTGCGGCGGATGGGGGCTATGGAGCTGCTCGCGCGGTTGGCCGCCGAGCTCGACGCGGCAGCGGTCATCGAGGCGCTCGACGAGACCCCCAGGGCCGAACGCTAGGTGCGCCTGCGGTGGGTACGTTTCACGTGAAACGCAGCCGCTCGATCAGCGCCGCGATAGGCGCTGCGGCGGCATCGAGATCGATCCGGCCCATGTCGGTGGCGGCGGCCGGGTCGCTGCCGGGGGGCGGGCTGAAGGCGAGTCGTTTCGATGCGTCGTTGCAGGTCTGCCAGCGCAGCGAAGTGGCGGAGCGTTTGGCCGGATAGAAACCGACGGTGCCAAGATCGAGACAGCCCGCGATGTGCAGCGGCCCGGTCGAACCGGCGATCATGCCATCGCCGGCCGCGAGCGAGCAGGCGAACCCAGCGATCCCTTCGCGCCTGGGCATCAGCCTGGCATCGAGGCCGGCGGCGGCGAGCTCAGCGCGTATCCGCTCGGCGTTGGCTTCTTCGTTCGGGCCGAAGGTGATCAGCCAGCCGACTGGACGATCCAGCCGGGCATGGACCTTGGTGAGCAGCTCGACGTAGCGCTCGGCGGTGAGGTTGACCGCCGAGCCGCCGCTGCCCGGGTGGAGAAACCACCAGGGGCGGTCGGGGTCGAGCCCGCACTCGGCCGCGATCCTTTGTCGCTCCACCTGGCGCTGTTCGGGGCTGCGTGGCCAGTGGGGCGGCGCGGCCTCGGGCGCTCGCTGGCCCAATCGATCGAGCAGCCGCTCGGCGAGTTCGACGTTGTAGCGATACTCGGGTTTCTCCGAGCGCGATCTGCGCTGGCGAATGCGTGCGTTGTAGAATAGCTGCGCCCATTTGGTCGCTGGCGCCATGCGCAGTGCGATCCCGGCGCGAAAGCCCAGCCAGCCGATCCTTGGGGTGGAGAAAAGCGTCAGCAGGGCGTCGAAGCGCCCCGCGCGCAGCCGTGTCAGCAACTCGCGGTCGCCTTTGGGACCGGGATCGACGATCACCTCGTCTATCCATGGGCAGACCCGCGCCAGAGGCGCTGTGTAGTCGGGCACCAGCACCGCGATGTGATTCGCCTGCGATCCCTCGCGCAGTGCCCTCAGCGCCGGCCAGGCGAGCATGAAGTCGCCGAGCTTGTCGTTGCGTACGACGAGGATACGGGGCTTGGCGGTCATGGCCTCTTCTCTCCTAACGGGGGCTGGTCGCGGATCACCATAGTCGATACAGGAAGCGCGTATGACCCATAAAGTGCTCCAGCTCTGCCTCTCGACCGGCTGGGGCGGGCTCGAGATGTACCCATCGAGGATCATCGCGGAGCTCAAGTCGCAAGGGTGGCAAGTGTATGGCGCGGCGATCGCCGGTTCCAGCGTCGAGCGGAGCATGCGCGCCGCGGGTGTCGAGGTGTTCAGCTGTGCCAGCCGAGGGCGTGCGCTGCTGGGTGTCGTCGCGCTCTCGCGCTTCATCCGCCGGCGCGGTATCTCGGTGGTCCACTGCCACAAATCCAGCGACCTGCGCATCTGCGCACTGCTCAAGACCCTCGATCCCTCGCTGAGAGTGGTGTTCACCGAGCACATGGGGGTGAGCAAGCCGAAGCGCGACCTCTATCATCGCTGGGCCTACGGCCGGGTCGACCAGGTGCTGGCGATCAGCGACGCGACGCTTGCGCGCAACCGGCGTGCGCTGCCGGTGCCGAGCGAACGGCTGGCGCGGCTCTATCAGGGCCTCGACCTGGCTCGCCATCCCGCTGAACTGGCGGCCGGGGCGCGCTGCGCCCTGCGCGCCTCGCTCGGTATCGATGAACAGCGCGTCGCGGTCGGTCTGCCGGGGCGGCTCACCGATGGCAAGGGGCACTTGGTGTGGCTCGATGCGCTGGCGGGACTGCCCGCCGAGAGTCGCATCGAGGGGCTGATCATCGGCGGGCGGGAAGCTCGGGAGGGCAGCGACGTACGCTTCGTCGCCGAGCTCGACCGCCGTATCGAGGCGCTGGGGCTGGGCGGGCGGGTACGCTTCAGCGGCTTTCGCGCCGACCTGCCGCAGGTGCTCGCCGCACTCGACATCGTCTGCGTGCCCTCGCGCAACGAGGCCTTCGGGCTCACCGTGATCGAGGCGATGGCGGCTGGACGGGCGGTGATCTGCGCCGATGCGGGGGCCTTGCCCGAGATCGTCACCGCGAACACCGGCCTTTTGGTCGGCGCTGAGGATGTCGAGGGCTGGCGTGAGGCGATGCTCGCGCTCGAGCGCGACCCCGCTCGCCGGGCAGCGCTGGGTGCCGCCGGAAGGCTGCGGGTCGAGCAGTCGTTCGAGCTCGGGCGCCACGTCGAAGCGCTGATCGGCTACTACACCGGGGCCGCGTAGCCGTCGCGGATCGCGGTGATCAGCTCGTGCTCGCGGCCGGGGGCGAACTTGGCCAGCGAGCGTTCGAGCCGCGCCAGGTTGGTTTCGCGCCAGCGCCCGGGTGGACGCAGCCGGCAGCGGTCGAGATCGATCAGCCAGGGGCGGCCCTCGGGGTCGATCAGCAGGTTGCGCGCATTGAGATCGACATGGTCGAGACCTCGCGCGTGGGCCTGGCGGATCAGCGCGCCGACCGCCTCCAGGGTCGAGCGATCGATCCCCTCGAGCCGCGCGGCGAGCGCCTGGGCGCCGGGAATCCTCACACTGAGCAGCGCCGCCTCGTAGCCCAAGCCGAATCGCCACACGCAGGCGCCGACCGGCGCCGGTACCGACAGCCCCTCGGCGTGGAGTCGCGCGGTGAGGCGCAGCTCCAAAAATGCCCGCGAGCGCTCGGCACCGCGCCACAGGTAGCGCTTCTCGCTTACCCGCGCCACTGCGCCACCGCGCCGATAGGGGCGCAGTACCCACTGCTCGTCGGTTGTGGCGGCGAGCTTCCCCGGTTCGACGAACAGGCTTTCGCCGCGCCCCGGGGCGCGCGCCACCACCGCCTTGCGCTGCTCCCAGAAGCGCGGTTCGAACAGCGCCGGATCGACCCCCTCGCTTGGTGTGTCGCGCGGTATCCCGGCGACGCCGCAAAGACGATCGGCATCATATAGAATGTGCGCATTCGCGCGTCGTGAGCGGATGATTGGCATGGATGAGCGGCTTGCTAGGTTCCGTGCAAGTGAAAAGAACGGCGCGCGGCCCCATTGGACCGGGGCGCGTCGTCGATGGCGGCGGCGGGTGCCGGTCAGAGCATCGCCAACCAGACATGGTCATTCGCATGAAACAACCCTTGCCAGCACGCCCTGGCCACATCTGCGTGCTGCGGCTCTCGGCCCTGGGTGACGTCTGCAACCTGGTACCCACCGTGCGCGCGCTGGCGCGCCGCTGGCCGGAAGCCAGGATCACCTGGATCGTCGGCAAGGCCGAATACAGTCTACTCAGCGGGCTCGACGGGGTCGAGCTGGTGGTCTACGACAAAGCCACCGGATTCAAGGGGATGCGTGCACTGTGGCAAAGCCTCGGTGACACTCGCTTCGACTTGCTGCTGCACATGCAGCAGTCGCTGCGCGCAAGCATCCTCTCGCTCGGGCTCAAGACCCGCGTGCGAATCGGCTATGACAGCGAGCGCTCCAAGGATTGGCAGACCTGGTTCACCAACCGCCGGATCGCGCCGCATCCGCACGCCCACGTGCTCGAGTCGTTCATGGATTTCGCGGTCGCCCTCGGGCTCGATGCCGAGCAGGAGCTCTCCCGGCTGCGCTGGGACCTGGCGATTCCCGCTGCCGCCGAGGCCGAAGCCGAGGGGCTGCTCGCCGGGCGCCGGGCGCTGGTGATCAGCCCCTGCGCCAACCCGAGGCTGCGCAACTTCCGCAACTGGTCGGCAGAGGGCTACGCCGCGGTGATCGAACACGCCTGGCGTCGCCACGGCCTGACCTGTTTCCTCACCGGTGGCACCAGCACCGCCGAGCGCGAGATGGTCGCCCGGATCCAGACGCTCTGCGCCCACCTCGGCGAGGGTGCGCCGGTCGACCTGCTCGGACGCACCTCGCTGAAGGGGCTGCTGGCGCTGATCGCGCGTGCGCGGGTACTGATCGCGCCGGACTCGGGGCCGGTACACATGGCCAATGCCCTCGGCACGCCGGTGGTCGGGCTCTATGCCACCACCAACCCCGAACGCGCCGCGCCCTACCTGTGGCGCGACTACGTGGTCAATCGCTACCCTGACGCGGTGCGCACCTTCATGCACAAGTCCCCCGACCAGATCAGCTGGGGCGCGCGGGTGCGCCATCCCGACGCGATGGCGCTGATCACCAGCGAAGAGGTCTGCGCCCAGCTCGACCGGCTGATCTTCGATACCGCCGCCACTTCCTCCCGCTCTTCGGAGAACCCTCGTGAAGCTTGACCTGAACGCTTTCGATGCCGCCCGCCTGCTGGTCGTCGGCGATGTGATGCTCGACCGCTACTGGCATGGCCCGACCTCGCGGATTTCTCCTGAAGCGCCGGTGCCGGTGGTGCGGGTCGACGAGGTCGAGGACCGTCCCGG
Source organism: Halotalea alkalilenta (assembly GCF_001648175.1). NCBI lineage: Bacteria > Pseudomonadati > Pseudomonadota > Gammaproteobacteria > Oceanospirillales > Halomonadaceae > Halotalea > Halotalea alkalilenta. The sequence continues at coordinate 744,826 of NZ_CP015243.1, forward strand.
CGGAGCCGCCAACGTGGCGCTCAACATCGCCTCGCTGGGCGCGCAGAGCCGCTTGGCCGGGGTCGTCGGGGTCGATGACAACGCCACGCTGCTCGAACGCGCCTTGGTAGCCGCCGGGGTCGAGCCGCTGTTCCACGCTAGTCGCTCGGTGCCGACGATCACCAAGCTGCGGGTGATGAGCCGCAGCCAGCAGCTGATCCGGCTCGACTTCGAAAGCCCGCTCGCCTCGGTCGATACTTCGCCGCTGGAGGAGCAGGTCGCGCGCGCGCTTCCGGAGTGCGACCTGATGATTCTCTCCGACTACGGCAAGGGCACGCTCTCCAAGGTCGAGACGCTGATCCGGCTCGGCCGTGCCCAAGGCAAGCGCGTGCTGGTCGATCCCAAGGGCACCGATTTCTCCCGCTATCGCGGCGCCAGCGTGCTCACTCCCAACCTCAGCGAATTCGAGGCGGTGATGGGGCGCAGTGAGAACGACGCCGAGCTTTTCGCCAAGGGCGAGCGGCTGCGCGTGGAGCTCGAGCTCGAGGCGCTGCTGGTGACCCTCTCCGAGCGCGGCATGGTGCTGATCCGCGAGGGCGTGCCGCCCTTGCACCTGCCGACCCATGCCCGCGAGGTGTACGACGTCACCGGCGCGGGCGACACCGTGATCGGGATTCTCGGGCTGGCGCTCGCCGCCGGGCAGAGCCTCGACGATGCGCTGTGGCTGGCCAACTTCTCCGCCGGACTGGTGGTGGCCAAGCCCGGCACCGCGACGCTGACCATGGCCGAGCTCTATGGCGCGCTGCACGAGTACGGGCTGAGCGCGGAAGAGAGCGGCGAGGGGGGCGAGATGGCGCTGATCCGGATGGTGCGGGCGGCCCAGGAGCGCGGCGAGCGGGTGGTGATGACCAACGGCTGCTTCGACATCCTCCACTCCGGCCACGTCGGCTATCTCGAGCAGGCCCGCCGCCTTGGCGATCGGCTGATCGTGGCGGTCAACGATGACGCATCGGTGGCCCGGCTCAAGGGGCCGAGCCGGCCGGTCAACCCGCTCGACCGGCGGATGCGGGTACTCGGCGCCTTGGCCGCGGTCGATTGGGTGGTCCCGTTCAGCGAGGACACGCCGCAGCGGCTGATCGAGGCGGTGCTGCCGGACGTACTGGTCAAGGGGGGCGATTACAGCGTCGAGCAGATCGCCGGGCACGAGGCGGTGCTCGCCAACGGCGGTGAGGTCAAGGTGCTCGGCTTCGAGCGTGGCGTATCGACCAGCGCGCTGATCGACGCGATTCGCGGCCAGGAGTGAGCGGGTGGGAAGACGACTCTACAGCGGCCTGTTCTACGCGCTCTCGCCGCTGGTATGGAAGCGAGTCTGGCGCGAGCAGCTGCCCGGGCGCTCGCGCGCCGAGCGGCTTGGCCGGATTCCCGACCATCGCGGCCAGCGAGTGCTGTGGGTGCATGCCGCCTCGGTCGGCGAGGTGGTCACGGCGGCGCCCGTGATCCGCGCGCTGATCGATGACAATCCGGAGCACCGGGTGGTCGTCACCACCATGACCGCCACTGGCGCTGAGCGCGTAGCCGCGCTGTTTGGCAGCGAAGTGAGTCATTACTTCATTGCCCTGGACTTTCCCGCTGCCACACGACGGATGGTGCGTCTGCTCGACCCGGAGCTGCTGGTGATCGTCGAGACCGAGCTGTGGCCGAACCTGATCCACGCCGCCGCCGACCACCATGTGCCGATCGCGCTGATCAATGCGCGGATCACCGAGCGTGGGTTCAAGCGCTACCAGCGCTTCAAGCGGCTGGTCGGTGACATGCTGATCAGGATCAACTGGGCGGCGGTGAAGAGCGGCGAGGACGGCAAGCGTTTTCGCGCCCTCGGCCTGCCGGTGAAGCGGATCACCGTGGCGGGCGCGCTCAAGTTCGACCTCGAAGTAGACGATGCGACGCGGGCCTTGGGCGAGGTAATGCGTGAGCGGATCGGCCCGCGTCCGGTGTGGATCGCCGCTTCGACCCACGACGGCGAGGAGCGCGCCGCGCTCGAGGCCCATGCGCGGCTGCGCAGCCGCTACCCCGAGGCGCTACTGATCCTGGTGCCTCGCCATCCGCAGCGCTTCGACGCCGTCGCCGGGCTCTGCATCGACCAGTTGGGCGCGCAGGCGGTGGCGCGGCGCAGCCATGACGATGCGATCCTGGCGGCGACCCAGGTCTACCTCGGCGACACCATGGGCGAGCTGATGGGCCTCTACGCCTGCGCCGAGGTCGCTTTCGTCGGCGGTACCCTGGTACCGATCGGCGGGCACAATCTGCTCGAGCCGGCGGCGCTCGGCGTTGCCGTATTGAGCGGCCCGCAGCTCGCCAACCTGAGCGAGATCGCCGATGCGCTCGCCCGCGCGAATGCGCGGATCGAGATCGACGACGCCGCGAGTCTCGGCGATACGCTGGTCGAACTGTTCGATGATCCCGCGCAGCGGCGCCGTCTTGGCGCCGCCGCACGCGGCGTGGTCGAGGCCAACCGCGGGGCCAAGAAGCTGATTCGCGACCATCTGCTGGCGATGATTCCCCTCGAACCGCGCGAGCGACGACGCTGAATCTGACCTTGAGCTGAGCCAATGGCTTGTGCAGCAAGGATGAGACGCCATAGCATGGAAAGCTTCGTTCGCATTCCAGGTGTTCCTCCATGGCGTCGAGCTATCTTCGCGACGAACTCCGCGCGTCGCAGTGGCAGCGCGAATACGTGCTCGCTCCCTATGCTCGTGACGACTTCGCCCTGATCGAAGCCTACCGGGTTCGCAGGCGTCGTGACGGCAGCCTCGACGGCGTCGAGTGGGTAGGGATCGCCGACATCGGCGATGAATCCGACTCCCTCGATCGTCGGCTGGCCGAACTGGCGGCTCGCCAGGGCGACGGCGAACGCCTGCGCCTGGATGACGACGGCGGCCGGGAAGCGCTCGAGGCGCTGCTCGCAAGCCGACGCTTCTATCTCCACAACGTCGATGGCCTCGCGCTGCACATGGGTGATGCCCGAGCGGTGCGCTTCGACTGGCGTGCGCTGGCCGGGCGCGCGCCGCGCTACCGGCTGGTCTGGCTCGCCCTCGATCCCGCGCAGGGCTTCGAGCGGCTGCTGACGCTTGCGCCGCCGCACTATCTGGATCTCAGCCATGGCCTGGTGGGGCCGCTCGACACCGGATTGCCGGTCGAGCTGGCGGTTCGCGCCGCCGCCCAGGCGCCGCTCGACGTCGATGCCGCCGAGCGGCTGCGCGCGGAGCTCGTCCAGTGGTCTCCGGCGCCGCCGCCGCCGCTGACCGCCGCCCTGGCGGATGCCTTCGCGCCAGTGCCTCGCCTGACCCTCGGCAGCCTCCGCGAGCGCGTGTTCCAACCGCGCAGCGGACGCATGACTTTGCGTCAGCGCCACCGCGCTGCGCTGGCCTTCGACTACGGTGGCACCCTGGCGTTTGGTGAGACCCCGAAGGCGTTGGTGGTCGAGCGCGACCAGCGGCGCTGGCAGGTGACCCGGCGCTTCGAGACCGAGCGCGCGGCGCAGCGCGAGCTCGCCGCCTGGGGGCTCAAGCGTGCCGCCCGGCGTAGCGATGCGCTGAGTTCCGCAAGCGGCGATGCGTTCGAGATGAACGGCGAGCGCGGCTGGCTCAAGTTCGTCCGCGAGGCGCTGCCCAAGCTCCGTGACAGCGGTTGGGAGGTGGTGATCCAGCCCGACTTCGCCTTCGATCTGACCCCGATAGACGCTTGGTTTTTCGATTTCGACCCAGAGGCTGCCCATTTCGAGGTGGTGTTCGGCGTCCGCGCGGGCGGTTACCGTATCGATCTGCGCGCGGCGCTGGCACGAGCGATCCTGCGTGCACCGCAGCGTTTCTCACCGCAGACCCTCGCCGCCGGTGGCGAGGAAGCGGCGCTGGTGCTTGAGCTGCCAGCGGAGACCGATCGCCCGTCGCTGCGCTTGGCGCTGCCCCATGCACGGCTCGAAGCGCTGTTGAGCGCCTTCGAGGAGCTGCGTTTCGACCCCGCCGCCTTTGCCGAGGGCGAACCGCTGCGCTGGTCGCGGCTGGAGCTCGCGCGACTCGCGCCCTTCGCCTCCGATGCCTACGAATGGCCGGCCAAGGTATCGCTCGATGCCCTGGGCTCGCTGGACGCAGTGCCGCTCGACCAGCCGCCGCAAGGGCTCCAGGCGACGCTGCGAGGCTATCAGCGCGAGGGATTGGCCTGGCTGCGCGGGCTCGATCGCATCCACGCCGGAGGCCTGCTGGCCGACGACATGGGGCTCGGCAAGACGCTCCAGGTGATCGCCTTCCTGCTCGGCGAATTCGAGACCGAACGTCTCGACCGCCCGGCGCTGGTGATCGCGCCGACCAGCCTGCTGGCCAACTGGGAGGACGAGCTGGCTCGTTTCGCCCCGAGCCTCGCAGTGCTGACCCTGCACGGAGGCGGGCGCCGGGCGCTGCACCAGGAGATCGACCGCCATCAGGTGGTGCTCACCTCCTATCCGCTGCTCGCCCGTGACGTCGAGCTGCTCGAACAGCGCTCCTGGCGGGTGCTGGTGTGCGACGAGGCGCAGATGTTGAAAAATCCCTCCAGCCGCACCGCGCTCGCGGCCCGGCGGCTGAAGGCCGACCTGCGGCTGTGCCTGAGCGGGACCCCGGTGGAGAACCACCTTGGTGAGCTATGGTCGCAGTTCGAACTATTGATGCCCGGCTGGCTCGACGATGCCAGCGGATTCACCCGCCGCTATCGGCAGCCGATCGAGAGCCGTGGTGATCGTGCCCGACTCGAACTGCTGCTCGCGCGGCTGCGCCCTTACCTGCTGCGTCGGACCAAGGAAGAGGTCGCCGCCGACTTGCCCGGCAAGAGCGAAATCGTGGTTCGCGTCGAGCTCGAAGGGCGCCAGCGCGAGCGCTACGAGGAGGTTCGCCGCAGCATGCTGGCGCGGGTCGAAGAGGCGGTCGCCGCACGCGGGCTGAGCGGCAGCCGGATGGTAGTGCTCGAAGCGCTGCTGCGGCTGCGCCAAGTGAGCTGCGATGCCCGGCTGCTCGAACCGCTGGCGGAGCGAGGGCTGCGTCCGGTCACGGTCGGCGGCGACTCGGCCAAGCTGGTGACCCTGCTCGAGATGCTGGCACCGATGCTCGAAGCCGGGCGCCGGGTGCTGCTGTTCTCCCAGTTCACCTCGGTGCTCGCACTGATCCAGCGTGAACTCGAGCGGCGCGGCTGGCGCTACCTGCTGCTGACCGGCGAATCGCGCGACCGCCGCGAGCCAGTGCGCGCCTTCCAGGCCGGCGAGGCGCCGCTGTTCTTGATCAGCCTCAAGGCCGGCGGCGCCGGGCTCAACCTGACCGCCGCGGATACCGTGATCCACTTCGACCCATGGTGGAACCCAGCGGTGGAGAACCAAGCGATCGACCGCGCCCACCGCATCGGCCAGGACAAACCGGTATTCGTCTACCGGCTGATCGCACGCGGCACCGTCGAAGAGCGCATCCAATCGATCCAGCGGCGCAAGGCAGCGCTCAGCGACACGCTGCTCGAAGGTGAACGCGGCCTCGATTGGTCGTTCGACCACACCACCCTGCACGAACTGTTCGCCCCGCTCGATTGAGGCTGCGCCCTCCTCGGCGCCCCGCCCAGGTCCCTCGACAGGCGTCCCCCGCTGTCCCGCTTGGCCGAAGGCTCAGCGAGCGGGACGCCGCTCGGGACGAACGGGAGGGGGAGTGGCGCCAAGACTCGATACCCCCCCCACCCCGTTCGCACCACAGCCGTTCATGGTGGGCCAGCATCCGTTCGTGGTGAGCCGGCGAGGGCGCCATATCCGCTCGTGGTGAGCCGGCGAGGAACGAGCCGAGTCGAACCACGGCCCACCTCCCAAGGCCAGGCCCTCATATCCTTTCGTAGCGAGCCAGTGAGGCTCCTTCGACTCGCTACGCTCGCTCAGTCCGGGGGGAGGAGCGGTTGAAGATGGCCAATCGCGAAAGCAGGGCAACGCTCAGCCCCAGCATCAGCCAATTGATCCCGCTCCAGCCGATCGTGCCGATGCCGACACCGGCCGCTGCGCTGCCGACGAGGGCGGCGAGGGCGTTGGCCAGTTCCATTGCGCCCTGGGCGCGGCCGCGCTCCTCTACGGCGTGACTCTGGGCGAGCAGCGCGGTGCCGCTGACCAGCAGCAGGTTCCAGCCCAGGCCGAGTGCCAGCGAGCTGAGCAGGAAGGCGGTGAATCCTTCTCCGCTGAGTGCGATCGTCGCGCTCGCTGCCAGCACCAGGGCGCCGGCCAGTGCCATGTACCTGGCACTGAATCGATCGACCAACGGGCCTGCGAAGAACGCCGGCAAGAACATCCCGATCACATGCCACTGGATCACTGTCGCGGATGAACCGAAAGGATGGTGGACCGCGTGCATCGCCAGCGGGGTCGCGTTCATGACCAGGATCATCAGCCCTTGACCGGTCGCGGTGACCAGCAGCGCCAGGCGAACGTCGGGTCGCGCCAGCAGCGCGCGCAGCGGCGTTTGCGCCCCTGGCGTCGCGGGCGGCGGGGCCGGGGCGTGCAAGCCCGAGAGTATGACCAGCGCCAGTACGGCGAGCAGCCCGATCAATAAGTAGGCGCCGAGGTAAGGGACGCTCAGCGCATCGCGGCCGTGCACCACAAGGCTCGGGGCGATCAGCGCGGCGCACAGGCCGCCGCCAAGGACCAGGGCGATCGCGCGGCCGCGCTTGGCCGGGTCGACCACCTCCAGCGCGCAGTGGCGATAGAACATCGCTGAGGCCTGATAGACGCCAAGGGCCAGGGTTCCGGCGCAGAACAGCCAGAACTGGCGTTCCAGCAGTGCCCAGGCGCAGATCATCGCGCCAATGAGCCCCGCCAGCGCCCCGAGGCGCAGGCCGAAGCCGCGCCCGCGACGCTGCATCAGGTTGGAGAGCGGATGGGTGGCGAGCAGCCCGCCGAGCACCTGGAGCGCCAGCGGCAGAGTGGCGAGACGTTGCCAGGGAGAGAGTTCCAGTCCCACCAGTCCGGTCAGGGTGATCCCGGCGATCGATGCGCTCCAGAACAGCGCCTGGAGGCAGAAGAGTCTTAGCAGTACCGGGTTCATCTGTTCTCTCCTGCGGTGAAACGGGCTCGATAGGCGCTCGGCGAGACCGCTAGATGCTTGTGGAACAACCGCCGCAGGTTCTCGGCGTGCTTGATCCCTGTCAGCCGCGCGACGGTGTCGATGCCGACCTGGCCGTCGTCGAGCAGGCTGCGCGCGGTATCGACCCTTAGCCGTTCGACATAGCGCCCCGGTGGCATGCCGAGCTCACCGACGAACATCCTCGAGAGGCTGCGCGGCGTGGTACAGGCGCGCTCGGCCAAGCGCTCCAGACATAGATCCTGGTCGAGATGCATGGCGATCCACTCGAGCAGCGCGCCGAGCTTTTCGCTGCGCGCGTCAGGCACCAGCAGTGCGCTGAACTGCGCCTGCCCGCCGGGACGGCGGACGAACATCACCAGTCGGCGTGCCACCGCGAGCGCGAGGCTGCGGCCGAGATCGGCTTCGATCAGCGCCAGGGCGAGATCGATTCCGGCAGTGACGCCCGCGGAGGTGAACAGGTGCGGGTCTCCGTCGCGAGCCGAGGCATCGAAGGTGTGCAGCCGGTCTCCGTCGACCGAGACCAGCGGATGGCCGCTGGCCAGGCGCGAGGCGTCGGCCCAGTGGGTGGTGGCGAGACGGCCGTCGAGCAGGCCGGTGGCGGCGAGCAGCAGCGCCCCCGAGCACACCGAGCCGAGCCGGCGTACCAGCGGCTCGGCCCGGCGCAGCCAGTCGATCAGTGCGGTATCGCCGAGCAGCGCTTCGACCCCTTCCCCGCCGGGCACCAGCAGGGTGTCGAGCGAGGCCGGCGAGCAGTCGGTGTAGGGCCGATCCGCGACCAGGCGGATACCGGCGGAGCTTTCGATCGCGCCCGCCTCGGTGCCGAGCAAGCGGATGGCATAGGCCGGCTCGGCCGCGCGCCGGGCAAGTTCCACGTTGGCCGAGGCGAACGCCTGCAGCGGGCCGCAGACGTCGAGGCTCATCACTCCAGGGTAGAGCAGGCTGGCGACGGTGCGGATGGGCGGCGGACTGGTCATCGTGGCATCTCGATGGGGAAGATGCCTCGAGTGTGCGGCCGTGGCGCGGCGTCCACAATGACACCGACCCCACGGATTCGGACGATTCGGCCAGGGCGTGCGGATTGGCCTCTAGGGGCGCTTGGCGCGCCGGGCGAGAATCAAGGCAACGACCAGCACGATGAGGATGCTCGCTATCGCCATGATCAGGATCACCGTCGGGCCGGCGGCGCGCCAGAAGGCGATCGCTTCCGGGTTCGCCTCACGTGCGGCGAGCGCTTGAGGTGAGCAGGTGAGCCAGGCCAGTGCCAGCAGTGGCAAGGAGGCGAGACGTGACATGAGGACTCCAGTAGTAGAGCGGCGCGGTGAGGGTCAGCGCCGACGCTCGAGGCGCTCGACGCCATTGGTGCGGCCGAGCAGCAGCAGGTCCGCGCCGCGATGAGCGAAAATGCCGTTACAGACCACCCCGACGATGCCGTTGATCCTGCTCTCCATCGCCTTGGGCTGCGGGATCGGGAAATCGTAGAGATCGAGGATCTGGTTGCCGTTATCGGTCACCACGCCCTCACGGTAGATCGGCGAGGCACCCAGTGCCACCAGCTCGCGGGCGACGTACGAGCGCGCCATCGGGATCACCTCGATCGGCAGCGGATACTGGCCGAGCTGGGGCACCCACTTGCTTTCATCGGCGATGCAGATGAAGTGGTCGGCGCAGGCGGCGACGATCTTCTCGCGAGTCAGCGCCGCGCCGCCGCCCTTGATCATCGCAAGCTCATGGTCGATCTCGTCAGCGCCGTCGACATAGAACGGGATGCGCCCGACGCTGTTGAGCTCGAGCACCTCGATGCCGTGGTCGCGCAGCTGCTTGGCGCTGACTTCCGAGCTAGCCACTGCACCGAGGAAACGATCGCGCAGCGGCGCAAGGGCGTCGATGAACAGGCTCGCGGTGGAGCCTGTGCCGATGCCGATGACTGTGTCGCGTTCGAGGTGCGGGGCGATTTCGTCGAGGGCGGCCTGGGCGACGGCACGCTTGAGTTCATCCTGGCGGGTAGCGCCGGAGGGGGATGCAGGCATGGCTTGACTCCGCGGTCGCCGCCTTGCGGCGACGTCGAGTAGGGTAGCGAACCCGGAGATTATAGGCTGCCCGCCCGGGGGAAGCGAAACCGTGGCGCCCTTATCGACTCGGTAACCACGCACCCGATGGGGCGAGCGTTGCTGCCTCGCTTGGTACTGGACGCGTCGACGCGCGCCTGATACCAATGGCGGACTGAGCCGCTTCGTTTCGCCCGCAGGGCGAGGTTTCCATTTCGCCGCGGCACCCCTGTCACCCACCGAACCATGCCTTCGCCGTCGCCAAGGTCTTTTCAAGCCAAGCGACGCGTCCGCTGTCTGGACCTGGAACATGCCTGACACCTCGATGCTCGAGTCGTACGTCAAGAAGATCCTCACCGCGAGGGTCTACGAGGCGGCGATCGAAACTCCGCTCTCTCCCGCCCCCTTCCTCTCCGAACGACTGGGCAACCGCGTGCTGATCAAGCGCGAGGATCTGCAGCCGGTGTTCTCGTTCAAGATTCGTGGCGCCTACAACCGCATGACCTTTCTCAGCGAGGAGCAGCGCGCCAAGGGCGTGATTACCGCCTCGGCCGGCAACCACGCCCAGGGCGTGGCGATGGCGGCGCGCCAAATGGGGGTCAAGGCGGTGATCGTGATGCCGAGGATCACGCCGGAGATCAAGGTTGCCGCAGTGCGTGCGCGGGGCGCGGAGGTGGTGCTCGAGGGGGATGCATTCAACGCTGCGCTCGATCACGCGCTCAAGCTCCAGCGCGAGTTCGGCTACACCTACCTGGCACCGTTCGACGACCCCGACGTGATCGCGGGCCAGGGAACCGTGGCGATGGAGCTCCTGCGCCAGCACCAGGGGCCGATCGATGCGGTGTTCGTACCGGTTGGCGGCGGCGGGCTTATCGCCGGAATGGCCGCCTACATCAAGTACCTGCGTCCCGAGATCAAGGTGATCGGGGTCGAGCCGGAGGACGCCGCCTGCCTCAAGGCCGCGATGGACGCAGGGGAGCCGGTGACCCTGGCAAGCGTCGGGCTGTTCGCCGAAGGGGTGGCGGTGGCGCGGATCGGCGAAGCGCCGTTCGCACTGCTCAAGGATCTGGTCGACGAGGTGATCACGGTGACCACCGACGAGGTCTGCGCGGCGGTCAAGGACATCTTCGAAGACACTCGCGGGCTCGCCGAAGCCTCCGGCGCTGTGTCGCTGGCGGGCCTGAAGAAGTACGCCAAGCGCCCCGGCGTCTCGGGGCGCACGCTGGTGTGCGTCAACTCTGGTGCCAACACCAACTTCGACCGGCTCCAGCACATCGCCGAGCGCGCCCAGCTCGGCGAGCAGCGCGAAGCGATCATCGCGGTGACCATCCCCGAGCGCCCGGGCAGCTTCAAGCAGTTCTGCCAGAGCATCGGCGCGCGGATGGTGACCGAGTTCAACTATCGCTACGCCGATGCTCAGGCGGCGCGGATCTTCGTCGGCATCCAGGTCGTCCCCGGCGGCGAGGACCGGCGTCGCGCCATCGCCCGGCTCGAGGAGGCGGGCTACCCGGTCGAGGATCTTTCCGACAACGAACTGGCCAAGCTGCACATCCGCCATCTCGGCGGCGGCAGGCCACCGGTCGGCGACCGCCAAGGGGTGGAGGAGGCGCTCTATCGATTCGAGTTTCCCGAACGTCCCGGCGCGCTGATGAACTTCCTCAGCCACCTGCCGGAGAGCTGGAACATCTCACTGTTCCACTACCGCAACCACGGCGCCGCCTATGGCCGGGTGCTGGTCGGCATGCAGGTACCCACCGCCGAGCTCGAAGGGCTCGAGAGCCACCTCGACGAAATCGGCTATCGCTACTGGAAAGAGAGCGACAACCCCGCCTACAGGCTGTTTCTGGCTTGAAATGGAGTGTGCAGCGAGGAGAGTTTGTTTCGGCGCTAATGATTGGGCCATTGGCTGCGGCGAATGGCCCGACGCGCTGAGCCGCAGTCATCCGCATCGAGGTGACGCGCTGGCGGGAAAGCCGTTCAGCGATGGCGGCGCGGCTACTTTGCGTTCAATCCCGTTCTTGAGCCGCTGCGCGGCATCGGGATTGTCATCCGCGATGTATTCAATGATACCCAGTGAGTCTTCACGAAAGGCGGCAATGGTTCCCTTTCGTGGATCAAGCTGAGCGCTAGTTCAATGCAGTCCGCAACCGCTGCTCTATCTGCGTCTGCCGCAGCAGCGCTGCCGGTTGTTGGCGCAGGCCCCACGGTACTGGATCCAGGTGCCGGCGCTGTTCTTCTGGATATGGGTTTTCTGGACGAGGCTATAGGGGGGCTGCCAATGGCACGGTTGGTCGGGGAGCGCATGGAAAGCATGAGCCTCTCAACGTTTTTTCCGGGATTGGAGGAAAAGCCTTGTTTTGATCACTAGAGTCACGATCAGGATCATATCCAGCAGGATGAAGAAAATCATTGCGCTTAGGGCCAATGCTTTCTGATCATCCTGGGTGAAAAAATGCCATGCGAGGAAATAGGTAATCATGAACAGAAATGGAAGTGAGAAAAGCAGGAGCCATAAAGGCGCCTCCCTGCCGACCCGCTCGGCTCGTTGTGGCAATCGTTGCCGAGGATAGGGGGAAAGAGGCAGATTTTTGACCAATCGGCGGTGGATGAAGTAGAAAATCATGACGATCAGGCCTCCCAGGAAAAGTCCGAAGAAATAATGTCCGGTACTAAATGCAGGAAAGATGACAAAAAATTGGATACCAAAGGCAGAGGAATAGAGCGCCAGCAGCTTGCTCTTTATCTTTTCGGTGACGATATAGCCACGATCTCTAAACTTACCATGATAGATAATGGTGCCATCTTCTTTGGTTTCAAAAAAAATTCCCGAGTCCTCTCGAGCGCATTGGTCTATTCCTCCTGTTCGAGACGCGTATGGTGTGGAAAAATACGAACCACTCAATGTTTTGTCTGGATCTTATGAAAAGTCTTATTTTGATCTCCGAGGTCATATTCATAGAGAGCGCAGTCATACTGGGGAGGCCCTTTGTTTTTTATCGCCTTGGACAAAAAGCCAGGTGTAGTAATGAGAGAAGATGAGGAATAAGAATGCGAGAAACCAATAGTGTGTACGGGCGTTTTCCTCTCTTAGCCAAGTGATTTTCAGTGCAATACTATGTATTATTTTATCTGCCGACGTTTCTTTATGTAGTCGAAAAGATGCTTTATCCTGACGGCCAAGCATAAGAGCGCCCATGCATTGAGTATGAGTAGGAAGATCATGCTTGCAAACGCCAAAAGCTCGTGATCATCCTGGGTAAAGAAATGGTTTGCAACAAAATATAAGAGTAGAAGTAAGATGGGGATGCTTAAAAATCCCCAGATAGGCATGTTTCTTGCGACTTGATCGACCCTCTGAGGGAAGCGCTGGCGCGGATAAGGAGATATCGGGAGGTCCTTCACCAGTTTTCCATGGGCGTAGTAAAAGATCGCTACAACTACTGCCGCGATGAATAATCCCAGCAGCCTGTTTCCGTAGGAAAAAATAGGAAAGATGACGAAGAGCTGGGTAGTGAATACGAAAGTGTAGAGTGCCTTCAGTTTACGCTCTATCTCCTCGGTAATGATATAGCCAGGGCCACGGAACTGGCCATGGTATATGATGACGCCATCTTCCTTGCGTTCGAAAAACGCATATCCATACCCGTCCAAACGCATTGTCCTAATCCTCTAGCTTGCTTCTCTTATCCGTTCCCTTTTTCGTCGCTTGGCCGTTGCTAGTCGCTTCGCTGACTGCTTCGTGCCTCGATCCGCTCATCCTTCCTCTACCAGATTTTCACCGTTAAACAATGTCTTGGTAGCCGAAATTCGCCCTCGACCGGGGTGAAAAAGAAAATCCGTCTCCGGCCTCGCCGCAAGGAATGCGGTAGAGGCTAAGCGCACGGATCAATGTGAAGGCCGGGGCTGCTAGCAGTATAGCCGGGGGAGAAAAGCCTTTTCTTAGACAAATCTTAATGATATTCACTTACATTTGAGTCAGTGTCGTATTAACCCTATGCCAGTTAGCTTTTTCGTGCTGACTTATTATAAATCTCCCGGCGCCACCTATTTTTGTGGTTGACCCAAGTCGTTTAGATCGTGCCTTGCTTAAAAAGAAAATCATTCGAGGTGAACGATGACGATGCAAACAGCTTCTGCGATGACCGTCTGGGGATATTATTCTCCTCCAACGCAACCGAATTATGCTGGCGGCGGGTTCACAATGGCTGGCGTACATTTCAGTAGTGGCAGTGGGCCCACGGTGCCTACTTACTATATTTATAATTTGATCGGTCAAAACAATGACTATTACTATGAAAACTATGAGGATGAGTCCAGGCATTATGTTGATCCTGAAAGCAAGAAAGGAACAGGTGATGCTTTGTTCAATCATTTGATCCCTGAGGTAAGCAAGCTGCCAAAGTATATGGGTGAGCTGTTCAGCTCCGTTCTTACGGAGGGGCAGTTTTCCGCACTGAAGGGGGTTGCGCTAAAGAACAACGTCATTACACAGGGCATGTTGAGCTGGGGCAGCGTGAACTCGGAGATCAATAGCGGTACACCACCGGCTGTAGCCATTGGTACTGAGGCGGCCATGCTGGCATCGAATGCTGCGATTGGCCTGGTTTACGCGGGTGTGGTTTATGGATTAAGCCTCACCGGAGGTCCTGCAGTCATAGGCGGTATCGCCATTGGGTTTGCAGCTTCTTTAGGATTAGAAGCGCTAGGCTTGAGAGGTGCCGCTAGTAATTTGATCGGCTCCGCGCTTGGCAATCTGGGTATGCTGGGACAGGAGACGGGACAGAGTGCGAACTCCAATGTCATGTTCCTTCAATCATCTCTAGCGAGTGCATCGAGTGATTTAGAGCCAGCTGATGAGTTGGTTGTTTCCGGTTACCAATTTTACCGGGCATTGAAAGAAATCTTGGATCATCCCGAAAAATACCCGAGTGCTGAAGAGCATATAGGAGACATCGTCTCTGCTATCGGAACACACTTCCTGGCCGAGGAGGTGGATCAAACCGAGCAGAGTGAAAATGCGGTAAATGACCGGCCGCTGCCGGAGACGATTCTGTTCAGTGCGCTGGAAACCCTGGAGGGGCTCAAATCCTTCGTGGCCGAAGGGGATGGTTCCTTCCTTTTTATCGGCGACGAGGATGCGAACGAGATGATCGGCGGTGACGGGTTCAACTGGTTCATGCCGCTCAGCGATCCGTCTCTCGACAACAAAGTCATCGGTGGAAAGGAGGGATACAACGTCCTCGATTTTTCTTTGAATCAACAGGGCATCGATATCTTCATCAGCGGCAATGATAGGATCGATGAGTGGATCGACCAACGTGCCGCCGATGCAGGGGTCGATAAGTTGACCAACTTTTTGTTTCGTGACAATGCACTAACGGCTCTTCGTGGTAAATATGTCTTTGAGGAGCTGGATGCACCTTCGCTGTCTTTCATGTCGGCAGAAAAATATAAGAATATCGACTACATCATAGGCAGTGCTTTTGACGATATCATCATTGGTGATCTGCTGGGCGGCATGACGATCAGCGGAGGTTCGGGAAACGACACCATCGTAGTGCATGGGGGCGGAAACCGTATCGTCTTCAGGGATGAAGATTTCACTACGCCTGGCTCGGGCGAGGGCATTACCACAAAATACATCCATGGCCTGACCACTGAAGACGAAGCTTATTATTTCAATGGCAGAAATTACATTCCCGAATCGATGGGAACAGGCGGGACGGGAGGGTTCCGGATCGATCCCGACGTGTTGGATTTCTCCAACCTGGATGGCGACCTCAACCAAGAAGGACATCAGCAGATCGTTTTCATTGGCGTCGACGTTTTTTCCGGCACGCCGGGAGAATTGAGGTACGTGACTGAAACCGTGGGAGAGCGATTCGAGATTCCTATCATCGTGGATAATGGCTGGCAGTCATCGACGGTACGCCTCGAGGGTGACCGCACGGGGGATGGCGAGGCCGATTTCTTCATCGAATACACCGCCTACAACAACCCTTCGATTGGCAGTCCCTATCCCGCGGACCAGAACCGGGAGCCGGGTTTCATCAACTGGGAGATCGGCGAAGGCAACCTATTCTTCTAATCGTTCAGTATCGGAGAGCGGCAGCTTGACCAAGCGGCTGGTTGCCGCTCCCCTTGGTAAAGAGAGCGACAACCCCGCCTACAGGCTGTTTCTGGCTTGAGTCGCTGCGGGGCGTTTCACGTGAAACGCCCCGCTGGCGGTGTGCGGTTCATGTGCGTGATCGTGGGCGCTGCCTGCCGAGGCGGTGTCCTATGCGGGCAAAGGCGTCAAATGGGGGCGTTTTACCCCGCTACTCCTGGGATTGACATCGCCCCGTGGACAGTATCCTCACTTCTTCAGACCATGATCGCGCCATCGCTCGGAAGGTGAGTCTTCCCGCCGGACCCTCCTTTTCGGGGCTGTCTCCAGCCCATTGAGCCGCTTCGGCGCTTTTCTCGACTAGAAGGCGGGCGAAGACAGCCAGTGGGGCTTAGCCATGACGACCTTTTTCATTTTCCTGATCGTGTCCGCGGGGATCCTGGCGATCTCGAGCATCGTGGCGTTGATGTGCGGACAGTGCCTGAAAGGCATGAAGAGCGGTGAGGGTGACGACATCTGAACCGCCTGCGTTAGCGCGCGCGGGGCTCGAGGCCTCGCGCGCACAAGGTTCAAGGCCGACGCTCAGCCGTTTTCTACGCCCCAGCGCGTGCTCTCGCCGCCGAGGAAGGGAAACAGTTCGATCTCACCGTGGCCGACCCGCTCGGGATAGCGCGTCTCGCGCCTGACCAGGGTAATCTCGCCCTGGTTGATCGGTAGGCCGTAGAAGCGTGGGCCATTGAGCGAGCAGAACGCCTCGAAATGCTCGAGCGCGTTCTCTTCTTCGAATACCTCTGCATAGACGCCGAGTGCGGCGGATGCGTTGAACACCCCCGCGCAGCCGCAGGCGCTCTCTTTGGCGTGGCGCGGGTGCGGGGCCGAATCGGTGCCGAGGAAGACCCGCCCGAAGCCGCTCGCCACCAGCTGGCGCAGGGCCTGCTGGTGAACGTTGCGCTTCAGGATCGGCAGGCAGTAGAGGTGCGGCCGGATGCCGCCGACCAGCATGTCGTTGCGGTTGTGGCGCAAATGCTGGGGAGTGATCGTCGCGCCGAGGTAGTCATTGCCCTCACGCAGGTAGTCCGCGGCATCCTTGGTGGTGATGTGCTCCATCACGATCTTCAGTTCGGGAAAATCGCGGCGCACGCCATCGAGCACCCGCTCGATGAACACCGCCTCGCGATCGAAGATGTCGACCGTGGGATCGGTGACTTCGCCATGCACCAGCATCGGCATGCCGATGCGCTGCATGGTCTCGAGTAGCGGGAGGATCTTGCTCACGTCGCTGACGCCGTGGCTCGAGTTGGTGGTGGCATGGGCGGGATAGAGCTTGGCGGCGGTGAACACGCCCTCGCGGTGCCCGCGCTCGAGCTCGGCGGGGTCGAGGCCATCGGTGAGGTAGCAGGTGAGCAGCGGGGTGAAGTCATCGCCTGGTGGGATCGCCGCCTCGATGCGCTTTTTGTAGGCGATGGCCGCCTCGATGCTGGTGACCGGTGGGACCAGATTGGGCATCACGATGGCGCGCGCGAAGTGGGCGCTGGTACTGGGTACCACCGTCTCGAGCATCGCTTCGTCACGAAAGTGAAGATGCCAATCGTCGGGGCGGCGCAGGGTCAAGCGAGAGGGTTCGGCGGAGGCTGTCATGGCGGTCGCAAGGCTCGGACGTGTTGGGATGGAAGGCGCTAGCGACACCGGACATGGCGGCTGCCGCGCCCGGTATCGGATGGCACAGCATAACGTATCGCCCGTGCAGCGTCAGAAGGTGCACGGAAGGCGTGCGATAGGTACTTTTCCCGTTGCCACACGTCCCGCATGGTCATAATATTCTTGCGTCGCGGAAGCCGACCGATGCCAGACGCTTTAGCAGTTCGAAGGCGGGGGGCGCAGGACGAGCGTCCACTGCCGCGGCGTTATGGAGCGGTCAGGTGTTTCGAATTCGCGGAGCAGAGATGAGACGACGCAAGCCCGATTTAGTGTTGACCCTGGTCCTGGTATTCGGCATCGGCATGGTAGCGACGAGCTACGCGCAGACGCTGATCAACTCCTGACCAGCAGCGAGCGACACCAGATCGACCTCGAACGGGCCGGTGGCTTAGCCACCGGCCCGTTTGGCGTTTCGGTCGTCATTTCTAGCCGTTTCTGGCTTCATTCGATGGCTTGGCACTACCCTTCCCGCATCGCTCACTACCGCATCGAGCGGCACGTCCCAGGGCGCCACCGGCAGTCGCTCGACCTGCTGAAGAGCGTGGGCGAGGCCATAGAGTCTTGGACGCCGACCCACACCACGGCGCACGAAGCCGAGGCTGCGATCATAGAATCCCCCTCCCATGCCGAGCCGCTCGCCCCGAGCGTCGAACCCGACCAGCGGCAGCAGCACCGCGCCCAGTGCCCAGGCGGGCAGCCTCCTGGCGGGATGGGCGGAGGCGCGGGTCTGGGGTTCGGCAATGCCGAATCGATTGGGCGCCAGGCGGGTACGTCGGGTGAGTCGCACGAACCACAGCCGGTTCTCGACCAACGGGCGCAGCACTGGCAGGTAGATACGTACGCCGCGCCGGGCAAGCAGCGCAATCAACGGGGTAGGGTCGATCTCCCCGTCGCTTGGCAGGTAGAGCGCGAGATGACGAACATGACGAAGCCGGGGCTCGGCGAGCAGCCGGCGGGCCAGCCTGCGCGCGGCGATGCGCTGGGCCTGGGCGCCGAGGCTGCGGCGGCGAGCGCGCAGGCGGCGCCTGAGCTGGCGGCGGTCGGCGTCGAACGGCAGCGGCGCGGGTACCGGGGCGCGGTCCGCGACGAGTGGTAAAGGGGGAGGGGTAAAGAGAAAAGAGGCGGTGAATGGGTGCCGGGCACGCCGGGAGTGGCGCGAAAGCATGTAGAGAGTTCTCCAGAGTGCCGCTGTTGTTCTGGCCCTGAACCTACTGGTTCAGGTGGGTGGCTGCAGGAAGGGCTTTAGGCGTTCCGACGCACGGACATGCACACGGCCCCTCACTAGCATAATGCCCCCAGGTACTACACATAGGCTCGAGGGACTTCGACAACTGGCGAACACCCCAGAGAACGCGCCCAGTGTAACAGATGCTAGGCGCGGCGACAGTGCAGGCTCAGCGCTCGGCAAGGCGGACTTTGGCCAAGGCGGTATCGATCCGCCGGCCGAGCCGGGACGCCTGCTCCTCGAGCTCGCCGCGGGCCTCGAGCGCCTGCAGCAATTCATGGGCGATGTTCAATGCGGTCATCAGCGCGACTTTTTCATCGCTCATGCCGCCTGCGCGCTGCTTGACCCCGGCCAAGGCTTTGTCGAGATAGCGCGCCGCGCGCTGCAGCCCCTCGGCCTCGCCCTTGGCGCAGCGAAAGGTGTAGGACTGGCCGAGCAGGGTGATCTCGACGGTGCTGCGGGGGGAGTCGCTCATACTCTGCTCCTGGGGACCTCATTCGCTATGCGGCGTCGCTCGGATGGGCGCCACCGAATCGCTCGCTGTGCTCGGGACGGACCATGGTGCGCATCGATGATCCCAGCGATGCACCCGTCAATGGCGGCGGTGGCGCCATGAGGAGACGCCGTGCCGCTCGGCGGGTACCATGCACATCGGGCGCCGTGGCCTGTCTTCTTGGCGCCCACTATAACAGTCTGCCGATAAACGTCACGAGCCGGGCCATGCGGTATCGCGGCGTTGTCCGGCATTGGATTCTCGACGCCGCCGGGTTCTCGGGCGGCGTCCCATGCAAGCCACGAGGACGCGATGAGCGACGACCTGCGTGCGGGCGATACCGCGATCGATTTCGCGACGATCGCCGATCTGTTCTTGAGCTACGGCTCGCTGGCCTCTCCGGCCTTCCTCGACGGGCGGATGAGCGCCAGGCTGGCGCTCGGGGAGAACGACGGCGTCGAGGCCAGCGAGCGCTGGCTGGCCGAGGTCTGCGAAGTGCTCGGGGTCGAGTCGCCGCGCGACCGCGACGACGCCGGGCTGCTGCTCGGCTGGCGCGTTCGTGCCAGGGCACGGCTGGCGGACGAAGAGATGAGCTTCGAGCCGCTGCTCCCCGATGAGCTCTTCACCCTCACCGAGCGTGCCGAGGGGCTCAAGGCGTGGTGCCAGGGGTTCAGCGAGGCGCTCGATGATCATGGCATCGACGAGCGCTGGTCGGCACCGCTGCGCGAGGCGCTCGACGACCTGCGCGGCATCGGCGAGCTCGATCTCGACGAGGGCGTGAAGGATGATGGCGAGAGCGAGGCCGACCTGCTGGCGCTGGCCGAGCATGCCCGGGTCGCGGCAATCCTGCTCTATCTCGAGTGCCACCCAGGCAACCCACGGGTCGAGGGTGTCGACGACGACGGTGTGCCGCCGCGGCTGCACTGAACCAATCTGCAAGGAGCGAAGACGCGATGCAGCGAGTCGATGTCGCGATCATCGGTGGTGGCCTGGTCGGGGCGAGCCTCGCCTGCGCGCTGGCGGGGCTTACCGAGCGTCACGGGATGCGTGTCGCGGTGATCGAGGCGACACCGCTTTCGGCCGAGGGGGCGCGCTACCAGCCAAGCTTCGATGAGCGATCGAGCGCGCTCTCCTATGGCTCGCGGCTGCACTTCGAGCGCCTCGGGCTCTGGCACGATGCCGCCTCGATGCCCGGGCTCGCCCGGGAGGCGGCGGCGATCGAGCGGATCCATATCGCCGAGCGCGGACGTTTCGGTGCGGTGCGTCTCGACCACGCCGAGATGAAGGTCGAGGCGCTCGGCTATGTGGTGCCCAATGCTTGGATGGGCGAGGTGCTGATGCGTCGCCTGGAGCGGCTTTCGATCGATTGGCGCTGCCCCGCGCAGGTGGTGATGGTCGAGGCGTGTCCCGGCGGGCATCGGCTGACCCTCGACGACGGCGCGGTGCTGGAAGCGGGGCTCACCGTACTGGCCGATGGCGGCAGATCGCCGCTGAAGGCGCGTCTCGGCATCGCAAGCCAAGTGCACGACTATGGCCAGCACGCGCTGATCGGCAATCTCGAACTCGGCCGCGACCACATGGGCGTGGCCTTCGAACGCTTCGATCCGCGCGGACCGATGGCGCTGCTGCCGCTGCGCGGTCGGCGCATGGCGCTGGTGTGGACGCTCGCTCCACAGGCGCTCGAACGGGTGCTCGAACTCGACGACCGGGCTTTTCTCGCCGAGGTGCAGGCGTTCTTCGGCGATCGTCTCGGCCGCTTCCAGCGTGTCGGTGCGCGCCGCCATTATCCGCTGCGGTTGGTCCAGGCCTGCGAGCAGGTACGGCCGCACCTGGCGGTGCTCGGCAACGCCGCCCATTCGCTGCATCCGGTGGCGGGCCAGGGGTTCAACCTTGCCTTGCGCGGGGTGCTCGACCTGCGCGATGCGCTTGAGGTGGCGCTGGAGGCCGGCCGGACGGTTGGCGAGACGGCGACGATGATGGATTTCGAATCGCGCCGGCGGCGCGACAGGGATGTGATGGTCCAAGCCAGCCATCGGCTGGTGGAGCTGTTCGGCATCGGCAATCCGATGCTTTCCCATCTGCGCGCAGCCGGGCTAATCGGGCTCAACCTTGCTTCGCCGCTGCGCCGTGCGCTGACCCGGCGAGCGATGGGATTGGAGCGCTGAGCCCGAGTTCAGCACGATCACTGCAACGACCAGGAGGGTAGGATGAGTCGATACGATGTGGCGATCGCCGGTGGCGGCATGATCGGCGCCACGCTTGCCGCGCTGCTCGACGATGCGGGCCTGCGGGTGGCGCTGATCGATGCGGGCACGCTCGAGTCGCGCTGGGCGCCGGCGCGGATCGACGCCCGGGTCAGTGCGATCACCAGCGCGTCGAAGGCGCTGTTCGCCTCCCTTGGGCTTTGGTCATCGATCGAAGCGCGGCGGGTCAGCCCTTACGTTGCGATGGAAGTGTGGGATCAGGAGGGCAGCGGCGAGATCCGCTTCGACGCCAGCGACGTCGGTGCCGCGACCTTGGGCCACATCGTCGAGAACGGCGCGATCCTCGACAGCCTCCTCGCCCATTTGCGCGAGCGTGGCCGGGTCACCCTGCTGAGCGAGCGCAGAGTGGTCGAGCTCAGCCCGCCGAGAACCAGCGCTCTCGGTGTAAGTGAGCGCACGCTTACGATGGATGATGGAGAAACCCTTGATGCCAGCTTGGTGATTGGCGCCGACGGTAGCCATTCGCCGCTGCGCGCGCTGGTCAGGATCGCCTCGTCCGAGCGGCCCACCGGCCAACGCGCGATCGTCGCCAGCGTCCGTCATCTCGAGCCGCACCGGCGCACCGCGCGGCAGTGCTTCCTGCCCAGCGGCCCGCTCGCCTTTCTGCCGCTCGCCTTCGGCGCGGACGATCAGCACTGGTCATCGATCGTCTGGTCCGCCGACGAAGCGCGGGCCCAGGAGCTGCTCGCCCTCGACGACGAGTCGTTCGCCGTGGCGCTGGGCGGTGCCTTCCAGCAGCGTTTGGGCGCGATCGAATCGATCACCCAGCGTCTCGACTTCCCGCTCGTCCAGCGCCACGCCGAGCGCTACGTGGCGCCGAGCTTCGCTCTGGTCGGCGACGCCGCCCACAGCCTCCACCCGCTCGCCGGCCAGGGCGCCAACCTTGGGCTGATGGATGTCGCGGTGCTGGCCGAAGAGCTGGCTCGCGCGGCCCGGCGGGGCGCACCGCTGGGCGATACGCGCGTGCTGGCGCGCTATGCGCGCCGGCGGCGGCTCGACAATGCCACCATGCTGCGGTTGATGGACGCCTTCCGCGTCGGCTTCGGTAGCCGTCAGCCGCTGATTCGCCTGGTCCGCAACCTGGGGCTGACCAGGGTCGATCGCTGCCGGCCGCTGAAACGCCTGCTGATTCGCCAGGCGCTGGGCGAGCGCTTCGACCTGCCGAGCCGCATCGATCGTCACCTCAACATCGCCTGAGCGCTGCCGGCGATTGCCCTTCTTTGCTCGTCAGCGCGCCGGCACTTCGCATTGCGGCAAATGGCCCCCGGCGATGGTATCCCCGGGGGCCGACCGGCCCGGCTATTCGTCGTTCGCGGCGGCGGGCGCGGAGGCCTCGCGGGCCTGACGCCCTCGCTCTACCACTTTCAGCGCCTTGAGCAGATTGGTCGCCTCGTGCAGCTGGTAATCGGTGGCGGCGGGGTCGTCCTGCGCGCCTTCCTGGTCGCCCTCGGGCGCCGCTTGTTCAGGGCGGGGTGCCGCATTCTCCAAGTGGCGCTCGAGATCCGCCTCGCGCAGCAGCTGCTGGGCCGCTTCGCTGGTGATTCGTGCGGGTGCGACCTCGACATCGGGAACGATGCCCTCGGCCTGGATCGAGCGGCCGTCCGGCGTGTAGTAGAGCGCGGTGGTGAGCTTCAGCGCGCCGCCGTTGTCGAGCGGTAGCACGGTCTGCACCGAACCCTTGCCGAAGCTGTCGGTGCCCATGATCACCGCGCGGTGATGGTCCTGCAGGGCGCCGGCGACGATCTCCGCCGCCGAGGCGGTGCCGCTGTTGATCAGTACTACGATCGGCAGCTCCGGCGCCATCGGGTCGCCGTTGGCCTCGAAGCGTGACTCGCTGCCCTCGATCCGGCCCTCGGTGTAGACCACCAGGCCCGAGGGGATGAACACGCTGCCGACGTCGACCGCGGCATTGAGCACCCCACCTGGATTGTTGCGCAGATCGAGCACCAGCCCCTCGACCGGGCGTTCATCATTGAGGCTCTGGATCGCCTTGCGCAGGTCCTCGCCGGTGCGGACCTGGAACTGGCTGATCCGCACGTAACCGATATCGCCGGCGAGGCGCCGCGAGGTCACGCTATTGGCGCGAATGCTGGCGCGCTCCAGTTCGACGGTGAACGGCTCGCTTTCGCCCTCGCGGCCGATCTGCAAGGTGATCGGGCTGCCGATCTCGCCGCGCATCTTGCCAACCGCCTCTTCGAGGCTCATGCCGTCGGTGGAGGTCCCGTCGATCGACAGGATCAGGTCGTGGGGCCTAAGCCCTGCCCGGGCGGCGGGAGTATCGTCGATCGGTGAGATCACCGCGGGCCGACCCTGTTCGAGGCCGACCTCGATGCCGATACCGCCGAATTCTCCCTCGGTGGCTTCGCGCAGGTCGCTGAGCTGGTCGGCGTCGAGGTAGCTCGAATGCGGGTCGAGCTCGGCGAGCATGCCGCGGATCGCCCCGTGCAGCAGCGTCTGGTCATCGACCTCGTCGACATAGCCGCGCTTGATCCGCTCGAACGCCTCGGCGAAGGCGCGGATGTCCGCAAGCGGCATTTCACCTCTTACCGGCGCCTCTTCGGGCTGTTCGGCCGCAGGGGCTTGCGGCGTCGGGGTCGGCTGCTGTGCCTGGGCGCCGGTGAACATCAGCGCCAGCGCGGTGCCTGCGAGAGAGCGCTTGAGCAAGGTGGAAGCGGGCATGAAATCTCCTTGGCATACCTTGGCAATAGGGCCGTTCACGGCCCGAAGGCGCGCGTTGGATCAGTGACGATTCGATCTAGCGGGAGGCGGAGAGCCAGCCGGTCGGATTGACCGGCTTGCCGCCGCGTCGCACTTCGAAGTAAAGCGCTGGGCTCGAGCGTCCGCCGGTGTCGCCGACGGTACCGAGTACGGTGCCGCGCTCGACCCGGTCGCCGACTTCGACCGAGTTGCGCTGGTTGTGCGCGTAAACGGTGAGGGTACCGCCATGATCGACGATCACCAGGTACCCGAAGCCGTTGAGCCAATCGGCGAACACCACCTGGCCTGCACGGATGGCGTGAATCGGCGTGCCCTCAGCGGCCTGGATCACCACACCGTTGCGGCTCAGCCCCTCGCCCTCACCGTAGTTCGAAACCAGCCGGCCTTCGATCGGCCAGCGCCCACTCCAGGCGCTCCCGGCACGCTGGCGTGGCTCGCTCTGCGCACTTGGCGCGGGCGGCGGTGGAGGTGGCGCGCTCTGCGCTGGTTCCCGGCTCGCCAGCGTGCCGGGAGCCTCGGCGTTCATCTCTTCCTCGGTCAGCTGCGAGCCGCTCGGTGGCGAGGCAGGCTGTTGGTACCGCGGTGCCGGTCGATCCTGAGGCTGCTGAGGCTGAGGCTGAGGCTGAGGCTGAGGCTGCGACTGCTGCTGCGTGCGCCGGGCAAGTTCCTCGGTGGCGCGGGCGCGTTCATCGCGCTGCTGCGCGATCCGTGCCTGCTCGGCCTGGCGTTCGCGTTCGGCCGCCTGACGCGCCAGTTCAGCCTGGCGGGCCTGTTCGGCCTGGCGCGCGCGCTCAGCGGCCGCCCGCTCAGCGGCGGCGCGGGCCGCGGCCACTTCGCGCTCGATCCGCGCCAGGGTCTCCTCGGCGTCACGGCGCTGCTCGCCGAGATCGGTGAGCCTCGCCTGGTCGTTGGCATAGCTGGCATCGAGCCGGGCGAGGGCGCTTTCACGCTCGCTCTGCTGGCCGGCGAGGCGCTGTTCCCGGCTGCGTTGCTCCTCGATCAAGCGCTCCAGGGTTTGGTGCTGGCGGCTCGCCTCCGCTCGGTTGGCGTTGATCTCCCGATCGAGCCGGGCCAGGGTCTCGAGGCGTTCTCGCCGGGCGCCTTCGATGGCGTTGAGGTAGCGCTGGTAGCGCTCCAGCTGGGTCGGGTCGCGCTGTTCGAGCAGCAGCTTGAGCTCTGGCTGGGCGCCAAGGCGATAGAGTGCATTGAGCTGGGCCGCGAGTGCGGCCTTCTGCGCTGCGCTTTCTTCGCGCAGCTCGCCGAGGCGCTGGTCGAGCTGGGCCAGGGTGTCGCTTGCGCTCTGGCGCTGCTCGCCGAGCGTGGCGAGCTGGGCATGGGTTTGCGCGAGCGCCTGCTCGGCCTGGCGTAGCGCGCTGCGAGCCTCATCGCGCTGGCTTTCGGTGCTGCGCAGGCGTGCCTGCATCGAGGCGATGTCGGCGTTGATCTCACGCAGCCGCTGTGGCGAGACATCGACATCGGCGGCCTGCAGTGGCGTAGCCAGAGTGGCCAGCAGCGAAAGCGTTGCAAGCGATGCCAGCTTCACTGGCGTGCTGCCTGGGCCTTGCCTGGGGAGCCGCGAATTCGGGATACCGCTGCCTTCAACAATCGTCATAGGGTCCGCCGTCGGACATGGGCAATACTCCGTGGCGCGGCCCGGAAAACGGGGCGCCGGAGGCGGCGTGCGCCGGGGAATCATACCGTAGCGGGCCAGACGGCGTCAGCCGAACGCGTCACGCCTGGCCTGCGATGCGGGTGCCAGCTGGCCCGGGGCTTGGGAGCCCTGGCCGGCAACGCAGTCGGTGGCTAAACGATACCCCGCCCTAGTGTATACTGGCCCGCGCTTCGGGCACGTTTCCTCCGTGCCGTCGCGCTTTCGCTTTGGAAGTGCGTTGGGTGGAGGGAGGCGTGCTCCGTCATTCGCCCGCGCGATGGCGACCCGGACAGCTGGCAGGGTCGCCTTCCCGAACGCACCGAGACGTTTGAGAGTCCGCCATCCCCATGATCGAACAGCTTTTCGAATTCGCCTCGCGCCACCCCTTGCTGGTCGGCGGTTTCCTCGCCGTCCTGCTGGTATGGATCCTTTACGAAGTCCGCCGCAGCAGTGCCAATGTGGTGAGCTCCAGTGAAGCGACCCGCCTGATCAATCGCGAAGACGCCATTGTCATCGACCTGCGCGAGCCGAAGGAGTTCAAGGCTGGGCATATTTCCGGGGCTCGCAACATTCCCGATGCCCGGCTGGAGTCTCGGCTCAGTGAGCTCGACAAGTTCAAGGACAAACCGGTGATCCTGGTCTGCAAGACCGGCCAGAGCTCCGCCGCCGCCGCGGCCAAGCTGGATAAAGCGGGTTTCACCCGCGTGACCCGGCTGCGCGGCGGAATCAGCCAATGGCAGGCCGACGACCTGCCGACCGTGACCAAGTGATGCGCAGCCGCAGCCCTGGCGGCTGCGCTCGCAGGCCCCTGACCTCTTTACATAGCCATCATCGACCCCGGGAGTCTTCCATGACCCAGCAGAACGCCCAGAGCAACGACGTGCAGTTCGCGCTGCAGCGCATCTACATCAAGGACATTTCGTTCGAAGCGCCGAATTCACCGAGCCTTTTCCAGCAGCCGTTCAAGCCGAAGGTCAAGCTCGACGTGGACAACGGCTTCACCAAGGTCGCCGACAACGTCTACGAGGTGGTGGTGCACGTCACCGCGCAGGTGTTCAACGGCGAAGAGCAAGCCACCGCCTTCCTCGCTGAAGTGCAGCAGGCTGGCCTCTTCACCATCTCGGGCCTTCCCGAGACGCAGCTCGACCACACCCTCAACGCCTTCTGCCCGAACATCTTGTTCCCCTATGCCCGCGAGTGCATCGACAACCTGGTCAACCGTGGCAGCTTCCCGACCCTGATGCTGGCACCGGTCAACTTCGATGCCCTCTACGCGCAGAAGCAACAGAAGCAGAAAGCCGACGCCTGATCCTCGATGCGCATCCACCTCGATCTCGATCTGACCGAACGCCTCGGCGAGCGCTTGTCGCTACCCGAGGCGCAGGCTCGCCACGTTGGACTGGTGATGCGCGCACGCGTAGGGCAGCGGCTCAGCCTCTTCGATGGACGTGGGCACGAGGTCGAAGCGCAAATCGAGCGCGCTGATCGTAAAGCGGTCGAGGTCAGCGTGCTCGATTTGCGCCAGGCACGCCCTGAGTCGCCGCTGGCGGTGCATCTCGGGCAGGTAGTGTCGAAGGGCGAGCGGATGGAGTTCGCGATCCAGAAGTCGGTCGAGCTCGGCGTCGCCGCTATCACGCCGCTTTACAGCGAGCACGGCGACGTCCGGCTCAAGGGCGAGCGCGAGGCGAAGAAGCTCGCCCACTGGCAGGCGGTCGCGGTCAGCGCCTGCGAGCAGTGCGGGCGCGCCTGGGTTCCCGAGGTCCATCCGCCGCGCGCGCTCGGCGATTGGCTCGCCGAGCGCCGCGAGGAGCTGCGCTTGATCCTCCATCCTGGCGAGACGTCGCGCGCGTTGAGTGGCCCCGCACCGAGCGACGCCGCGCTGCTGATCGGTCCCGAGGGTGGTTTCAGCATCACCGAGGTCGACACCGCGCGCAGCCACGGCTTCGACGCCCTCGCGCTCGGCCCGCGAATCCTGCGCACCGAGACCGCCCCCATCGTCGCCCTGACCCTGCTCCAGCACCTCTACGGCGATCTCTGAGTCTCGCTGGCGGGAATGCGAAACCCTGTCATGGTTTTCCAGCCAGCGGCTTTGGTGCCGAGGGCGGTCCCTTGCCTCCATCGTGCATGTCCCTCGATTCCTCGACTGGCGCCCCTGATTGCCGAGCGGGTGCTCTGCCTTGGCGCGTATCGGCGCCGCTCGGGACGAACGGATAGAAAGTGGGCGCAAAGGCCCAGCATCCCCCACATCCGCTCGTGGTGAGCCGGCGAGGGACGAGCCGTGTCGAACCACGGCCTCACCGCCGCCGCATGATCCCTCGACTGGCGCCCCTGATTGCCGAGCGGGTGCTTTGCCTTGGCGCGTAGGGCGCCGCTCGGGACGAACGGGCTTATGGGCCGTTCGTGTCCTTCGGCTCGCTTCGCTCGCTCAGGATGCTCGGATAGCCGGCGAGGGACGAGCCGTGTCGAACCACGGCCTCACCGCCGCCGCACGATCCCTCGACCGGCGCCCCTGATTGCCGAGCGGGTGCTCTATCTTGGCGCGTAGGGCGCCGCTCGGGACGAACGGGGGAGGGAGGTATGGCGCTCCCGTTTCGAGCCCTACCGCTGGGCGGGGCGAGCCCGCTCGAGCACGAAGAACAGCGTGGTGACGATCAGCAGTACCACCACCGAGGCTGCGGCC
Source organism: Halotalea alkalilenta (assembly GCF_001648175.1). NCBI lineage: Bacteria > Pseudomonadati > Pseudomonadota > Gammaproteobacteria > Oceanospirillales > Halomonadaceae > Halotalea > Halotalea alkalilenta. The sequence goes on from NZ_CP015243.1 coordinate 772,812, forward strand.
AGGACCGGGCTGACCTGCAGCAGGACGTCGTCCCACATCTGCTTGGGCAGGGTGGTCTTCATTCCGCCGCCGATGAACATCGCTACGGTGAGCTCTTCGAACGACTGCAGGAAGGCGGTCACCAGGCCCGCGAGCAGTCCTCCCTTGACCAGCGGCAGCGTCACGCGCAGCAAGGTGCGCCACGGGTTCGCGCCCAGCGTGGCGGCTGCCTGTTCCAAGCGCCAGTCATGCCCTTTGAAGGTGGCGAGGAGGATGACGAAGGTGATTGGCAGGGCTATCACGGTATGGCCGATGACGATGCCGAGGTCGGTGGCGACCAGCGAGAACTTGGCGAACAGATAGAACAGCGCGATGGCGATGACGATCGGCGGCACGATCATCGGCGCCATGAACAGCAAAAACACCAGCCCGGACAAGCGGTTCTGGGTTCGCGCCAGGCCAAGCGCTGCGAGCGTTGCGATCAGCACGGTGAGCAGCGCGGTCGAGAGCCCGATGGCGAAGGAGCGCAGGGTCGCGGAGACCCATAGTGGTGAGTGCAGGTACTCGCTGAACCAGCGCGTGCTGTATTGCTGCGGGGGGAACGATAGGAACGTCGAATCGGTGAACGCCATCGGTACCAACGCGACGATCGGCAGCAGCAGCAGGGCGATGAGTAGCCAAGCGTAGGTGGGCAGCAGCCAATGGAGGCGCCCCTGGCCGAAGAGTCGGGCAGCGAAAAGCTCGAGCATCGCGCAGGCATCGCCGGCACGTCCGGCCAGATAGTGGCCGAGGCGCCGTAGCGGTCCGTGGGACATCGAGGCTCCCCCCTGGGATATCGCCGAGAGCCCGAACACGCGGTCGTAGACGAAGCAGGTCGCCAGCGCGGTGATGACCAGCATCACTGCGATCGCGCTGCCGAGCTGCCAGTTCTGCAGCTGGTTGATCTGCATGATGATCAATTGTCCCAGCATCGTCTCCCTCGCTCCCCCGAGCAGCATGGGGGTGATGAAGAAGCCGAGCGAGGCGATGAATACCAGCACTCCGGCGGCGGCGACACCGGGCATCGATAGGGGGAAGTAGATCCGCCAGAACGCCTGCGCGTGATTCGCCCCCAGCGTGCCTGCCGCATTGCCCAGGTTGGCGTCGATCCGGTTCATCACCGGCAGCATGATCACCACCGCCAGCGGCAGCATGGTGTGGACCATCGCGAACACCACGGTGGCGTGGTTGAACAGCAGGCTGTCCGCGCCCTCCACTCCCAGCGCGGCCAGCAGCGCCGAGACGCTGCCGTTGCGCCCGAGCAGGACGAGCCAGGCGAAGTTCTTGACCAAGGCGCTGGTCCAGAATGGCAGCAGCACGAACAGCATGGTCAGCCGCTGGTGGCGCTGCGATTGGCGCGCCAGCCAATAGGCCAGCGGATAGCCGAACAGCAGGCAGCCCGCGGTGGTCTGCAGGGCGATCAGGAAGGTGTTGAACAGTACCCGGGTGTAGACACCGCCATTGAGTATGCGGATGAACGCATCGAGGGTGAAGGCGCCGGTGGCGCGGTCTTCGAAACTCAGCGAGAGAAGCTGGAAAGAAGGTATGAGCAGGAACGCGATCAAAAACAGTGCGCCCGGCAGGGTCAGCCAGAGCGCGCTGGGACGAAAGCGGCCGCGTTTGCGTGCCGCACGCGTGCTTGAATCGACGGCTATGTCCGCCATGGTGTCATCCTCCTCCCAAGCGCGAGCGGCCCGCCGCCGGCGGGCCGTCAGCGAGTCCTGTCAGCCCGCGACGTAGCGATTCTCGGGCCGTTTCAGACCGAGATTCTCGCGCAGCGTGCTGCCTTCGTATTCGGTGCGCATCAGCCCTCGTTGCTGGAGAATCGGCACCACCTGGTCGATGAAGTCGCGCATGCCGCCGGGCATGGTGTGGAAGATCATCATGAAGCCGTCCGCCGCGCCGGCGTCGAGCCATGCCTGCATATGATCAGCCACTTGGACGGGGGTGCCGCGGAAGGTGACGTTGCCGCGCTCGTAGCGCATGCACATCTCCCTCAGGGTCAGCTTCTCCTCACGGATCATGCGCACGATGTGGTCGAAGTAGGCGCGATGATGGTTGGAAGTCTTCGGAATGCGATGCTCGGGGATCGGCTCATCGAGCGGCAGGTCGGACAGGTCGGTCTCAAGATCGGTGGCCAGCCGCATCCGGCCGACGTCCGGATGGATCATGCCCTGCAGGGTCTGGTATTTGTCCTCCGCCTCCGCCTCGGTGTCGCCGATGACCACGGAGAGGCCGGTGAGAATTTTCATCTCCCCAGGGCTTCGCCCGTACTTGCCCATCCGTCCTTTGAGATCGTCGTAGAAGCGCTTGCCGGCCTCCACGGTCGGGTCGGAGGCGAACACCACCTCGGCCGTGCGTGCGGCGAACTCCTTGCCGGTCTCCGACGCTCCCGCCTGGATGATGACCGGCTTGCCTTGAGGGGGCGGGCGATGTTCAGCGCGCCGTGCAGTGTGAAGTAGACGCCGTCGTGATCGAGAGGATGCTGCTTCTCGGGCAGGAAGTTGAGGCCCTGCTCGCGATCGTTGACGAAGGCGTCGTCCTCCCAGCTGTCCCACAGCGCCTCTACCACCTCGACGAACTCCTTGGCCTTGTCGTAGCGCTGATCGTGCGGCGGAAGCTTGTCGAGACCGAAGTTGCGCGCGGCATAGTCGTTGGCGCTGGTGACCACGTTCCAGGCGGCGCGCCCGTGGGAGATATGGTCGAGAGAGGCGAATTGACGAGCCAGGTTGTAGGGCTCGAAGAAACTGGTCGACGCGGTCGCGCCCAGGCCGATGTGCTTGGTCGCTCCAGCGAGCGCCGCGAGCAGGGTGATCGGCTCGAGTACGTTCATGAACATCGGGAAGCGGCTCCACGCATAGAGGTTCTCCGTGCGCGCCGCCGGCGTATCGGCGATGAAGAAGATGTCGAAGCGGCCGCGCTCGGCGAGCTGCGCCAGGCGACGGAAGTGCTCGATATCGGTCGAGGCGTCGTCCTGGGTATCGGTTTGCAGCCATGAAGCGGGGTGGGCGCCGGTGCCCTGGACCAGGGCTGCCAGCGCCATGTGTTTCTGGACGGTCATGCTCGTCTCCCTAGCAGTGAATCGAACCGGTGTGTGGCGTTTTCACGCCGCATGGCGCGGGCCTCAGCCCAGCAGCAGCCACTCCTGGAATCGCTCGGCCATGGCGTCGTAGTTCTCCCCCCACCAGGCGGAGTCGAGCTCGCCCAGGCGTTGGAAGTTCTCCTTCGCCGTAGGCATTACCGCCGCGTGTTCCGGCGAGATATGCTCGAACGCCCTGGTATTGCTCGGCCCATTCTTGGACAGCGAGGCGTAGATGGCCTGCTGCTCGGGGCGCATGCAAAAGCGCACGAACTCTCGGGCAAGATCGGCGCGCGGCGTGCCCGCGGGTATCGACCAGCCATCCACCGAGTAGAGGCCGTCCCAGACGATCTTCACCGGTGCGCCGGAGGCGATCGCAGTCGATGCGCGGCTGGTCCAGGTGTCGGACAGGTCGACCTCGCCGTTCTGCAGGGTCTGGGTATTTTGCGCACCGCTCCCCCACCAGACGGCGACATCCGGGCGAATCTCGTCGAGCTTGGCGAAGGCCCGGTCGACATCGAGCGGGTAGAGCGCTTTGGGTGAGACCCCATCGGCGATCAAAGCCATCTCGAGTACCCCCCAGGGACTCTTGTACAGCCCGCGGCGACCCGGGAACGCTGCACTGTCCCAGTAGTCGCGCCAGCCGGTCGGCGGGTGCTCGCTCATGGTGTCGGTTCGATAGGCCATGACGATGCCGAACACTGAGAAGCCCATCCAGTCGTCGGTCAGCATGCCCGGCAGCAGGTCGGCGGCTTCTTCCGCGGGAACGTTCAGCGGCTCGAGGTAGTTGTCGGGGGTGGTCAGGCGAACCACGTGATCCTGGGTGACCATGGCGACGTCCCAGATGTAGCTCTTGGCGTCGACCAAGAGCTTGAACTGGGTCACCGGATCCGGGTCGTGGGCGACGCCGACCACCTGGATGCCGGTCTCCTGCTCGAATGGGAGATAGAAAGCCTGTTTGATCGCATCGCCCACCGCTCCTCCGACGTCCGAGACCGTGATGCGCTCGGCGCCGAAGGCGCGATTGCCGGTCCAGACCATCGGCATGGCAAGGCCCGCCGCGGCGGCGCTGGCGCCCTTGAGTACCGAACGCCGACTTATCCCCTTGATCGCAGACATGGTTGTTCTCTCCAGGTACGGGTGGTGGTTCAACGTGGTGCTTGGCCAAGCCGTGCTGGCACGCCCTGGTCCTGTGCGAAGACGAACCGGTCGCATCAGTCGGCGAGGAAGTGGCTGTCGTCCGGTCGCCAGGCGAGCGAGGCGGGCTCGCCTACCCGCAGGGGCCTGTTGCCGGCGGCCTGCCTCGCCGTCAGCGTCATGCCGCTGGTGGTCTTCAGCAGCACCCGGGTATCGGCGCCGGTGTACACGGTCTCGACCACCTGGGCCTGCGCCAGCCCCTGGCCATGCGGGAGCAACTGCATGTGCTCCGGGCGGATCATCAACGCGCCGGTGCTGCCTGCCCGCGCGCTGGCCTGGGCCGGCATGGTGAAGGTGCCTTCCGAGGTCCGCAGTCGATGGCCCTCCACGATCTCGCCTTTCAGCAGGTTCGACAGTCCGATGAACTCGGCCACTCGGCTGCAGCTGGGGGTCTCGTAGATCGCTTGTGGCGTGCCGATCTGTACGATCCGCGCCTCGCTCATCAGGGCGATGCGGTCGGACAGCGCGAGTGCCTCTTCCTGGTCGTGGGTGACGAAGACGATGGTCGCGCCGCTCTCTCGATGAAGCCGCTTGATCTCGATCTGCATCGACTCGCGCAGCTTGCGATCCAGCGCCGAGAGCGGCTCGTCCATCAGGATCAGCGATGGGCGGTAGACGAAGCATCGGGCCAGCGCCACTCGCTGCTGCTGGCCGCCGGAGAGCTCGTGGGGAAAGCGTTTCTCCAGCGCGTCTAGGCCGACCATCTCGAGGGCGTCGCGCATGCGCTTTTGCAGCTGGGCGGCCGGCAGCTTGCGCATCTGTAGCGGGAAAGCGACGTTCTCCGCCACGCTCAGATGAGGGAAAAGGGCGTAGTTCTGGAACACCACGCCGATGTCGCGGCGATGGGGCGGCGTGTGGGTGATATCCGTGCCGTCGATCAAAAGGCGTCCCGTGCTCGGTGCCACCAAGCCGCTGATCACCTGCAGCAGGGTGGTCTTGCCCGAGCCGGAAGCGCCCAGCAGGGTCAGCAGCTCGCCGTTGCGTACCTCCAGGTCGAGCTCGTCCAAGGCGGTGAAGTCGCCATAGCGCTTGGATAACCTTTCGGCGCGCAGTTTGCTCGACTGCCCTGCGTCGCCGGTGGCGCGAGAGGGAAAAGCCTGACTGTCACGCACGCAGGCGCTGCCGTGATCGTTCATGGAGAAATGGGACCTCGATGCACTAGGAGTTGCGCTGTCCGTTATCGTTGTCTTTGTCGTACGGTGCCGCGGATCGGATCAGCCGGAGACCACTAGCTTCATTTCCTCGAAATGCGCGATCGAGAAGTCGCGGATGCCTTCCCAGTCCCTGGCGGTGGCTTCGGCCACTTCGTCGTCGAGCACCTTGAGCGGTGCGCCGAGGGCGCGGGCGTTGACCAGGATCTGGCAGGCGCGCTCCAGCGTGTAGATGTCATCGAAGGCCTCGCCGACGGTGTCGGCGACGATCAGCACCCCGTGATTGCCCATCAGCAGGCGGGTCTTGTCTCCGAGCAGGCGGGCGATGCGCTCGCCTTCCGCCTCGCTGTCGGCCATGCCGCCGTACATCTTGTCCACCGCGATGCGGTCGAAGTAGCGCGCGGTGTTCTGGTCGATCGGCGGCACCGCGGGTTCAGCCAGGCAGGCGACCGCGGTGGTATGGATCGGGTGCAGGTGCATGATCACCCGCGCATGGGGGTGCAGGCGGTGCAGCTGGCTGTGCAGCGCCCAAGCGGTGGGGTCGAGCTGGGCGCGGCTCTCGGGGTCGTCGATATCGATGGCGAGCAGGTCATTGGCGCCGATGCGCGAGAAGTGGCGCCACTTGGGGTTGATCAAAAAGCGCGTACCCGCTTCGTTCAGCGAGGCGCTGAAGTGATTGGCCACTGCCTCGTGCATGCCGAGGTGGGCGATGATGCGAAACGAGGCCGCGAGATCATCGCGCAGCTGGGCTTCATTGAACTGGATCATCCGGACGCTCTTCGTTTTTTGGCATTATCGTTTGCGATGAAGGCTCTGCCCCACATGGCAGGAGCTCGCCGTGAAGCTGATTTCAGCCTATACGGTGCAGCGGCACGCGCCAATCGCGCGGCGGGGTGATCGAGATATTTTGTCTTGAACCAGTAAGGCGGATTTACTGATCCAACCCCGGCGGCGTGGTCAATCCAGCCCCGATATGCCGTTCGCCATTCCACTGCGCTCGGCACGTTCGAGCGCGAAGCGGCGCATCGCCTCGGCGGCGGGGGCGAGACGAATGCCGTCGAGCGTGGCGATGCCTATGCGCAGCGGGCGGGCCGCCTCCACCAGCGGCACCGCGCGCAGCCGCCGGCCATCGAAGGCGACGTCGCTGCCGAGCGGCACGTTGAACAGTGAGAAGCCGAAGCCGTGGGCGACCAGGCCGCGCGCCATGCCGAGCGAGGTGGCGCGATGGGCGACCCTGGGCGTGCAGCCTTCCGCGGCGAAGAGACCAAGGAAGTAGTCACGGCTCAGCGGCCAATCGAGCAGTACCATATCGTGCCCGGCGAGCTCCGCAAGCGATACCTGCTCGCGACAGGCCAAAGGATGGTCGAGCCCGACCACCGCATAGGGATGATGGAGGTAGAGGGGAGTGAAGCGCAGATCATCCGGCACTGCCAGGTCATAGGCGAAGGCGAGCTCGTAGGTGCCGCGGTGCAGGCCATCGATGATTTCGACCTGATGGCCCTCGTCGCACTGGGGCGAGACCCTGGGGTAGCGTTCGAGAAAATCACGCATCAACCCCGGCACGATCACCGGGGCGAACGTCGGGAAGGCCGCCATTCGCAGCGGGCCGGCGATCTCTTCCCCGAGTGACACCGCGAACTGCAGCACGCCGTCGGCATCCTGCAGCAGGGCGCGTGCGCGGGCGAGCAGCTGGCTGCCTGCGGCGGTGAGCGAAAGCCCTTGGGCATGATGGCGGACGAACAGCGCCACCCCCGCGATCGATTCGATATGGGCGATCGCCGCCGAGATCGACGGCTGGGAAACGTGCAGCCGCTCAGCGGCGCGGGTGACACTCTTGAGCTCGCCTGCGACGACGAAGTAGCGCAGCTGCTTGAGCGTGGCGTGGGCCATGGCGAGTCCGCGGTGAAGGGGCAGGGGCCACGCGCTGGGCGCGGCACAAAACGATCAGCTCGCGAGGTGTCGAGCGAGGCGTTCGAACATTGCGTCGCAGGCCTCGAGCTGTTGGATCTCGATGAACTCGTCGGGTTTGTGGCCCTGGTCCATGCAGCCGGGGCCGCAGACCACCGTCGGCACGCCGGCCTGGTCGAACAGCCCGCCCTCGGTGCCGTAGGGCACGGTGCCGAAGTCGGATCGTCCGGTGAGGGTCTGGATCAGCCGCGCCACCGGGCTGTCGGCGTCGGTGCCGAGGCCGGGATAGGCCTGCAGCGGTTCGAACTCGATGCTGGTCCGTTCGGCCACCGCGCGCATTGCAGGCACCAGCTCGTCGTCGGCATAGCGTTTCAGCTCCTCCTCGACCTCGCGCGGATCGAAGCCCGGCAGCGCACGCACCTCCCAGTCGAAGCGGCACTCGGCGGGAACGATGTTGAGCGCGTTGCCGCCTTCGATCACACCGGTCTGCACGGTGGAGAAGGGCGGGTCGAAGCGCTCGTCGCGACGCTCTGGCGCGGCGAGTCGCGTCTGGATCTCACCGAGGCGCTGGATCAGCTTGGCCGCGTACTCGATCGCATTCACTCCTCGCGGCGCATAGGCCGAGTGGCAGGCGGCGCCGTGGACGCGGCAGCGCACCCCGAGCTTGCCCTTGTGGCCGAGCACCGGGCGCAGCTCGGTGGGTTCGCCGATGATGCAGGCGATCGGTTTGACCGGGCGACGCTCCAGCGCCTCGATCAAGCTGCGCACGCCGAGACAGCCGACCTCTTCGTCATAGGAGAAGGCGAGGTGGATCGGCCGGCTCAGCGGCGCCTCGAGGAACTTCGGCACCGCTGCCAGCACGCAGGCGAGATAGCCCTTCATATCGCAGGCGCCGCGCCCGTAGAGACGCCCGTCGCGCTCGCTCATCTCGAACGGCTCGACGCTCCAGTCCTGCCCGTCGACCGGCACCACGTCGGTGTGGCCGGAGAGCACCACGCCAGCCACGTGCTCAGGACCGATGGTCGCCCAAAGGTTGGCCTTGCGGCCGTCGTCGCTCTCGATCAGTTCGGCTTCGATTCCGAACTCGGCGAGATAGCCGCGAACGAACTCGATCAATGCGAGGTTGGAGTCGCGGCTGACGGTGGGAAAACTGATCAAACGTTCGAGCAGGGCGCGGCTTTGCATGGAAGCTCCGTTGTGGTTATTCGCTGTGAGCCGCTCAGTCATCTCCCGGTACGCCGTAGCTCGGCGCGGCATCGGGAGCGTTGGCGCGGGTCAGGTAATCTTCCACCTCCAACGCATAGCGCGTCCAGAGCTCGCGCACGCCCGCGATCGGCGCATCGCCCCAGTCGACCCTTAGGTCGACCACAGGCCATGCATAGCCGGGCCGGGCGACCTTGATTCCCGCCGAGTGCACGGGCCCCGCCTCGCCGCCGTGGGCGAGCCCCGCTTCGAGCGCCACCACCAGCCGCTCGGCGAGCGCACCGGTCGAGCGTTCGAAGGCGTTGACCATCGCTTGGGGCACTCCCGCATCGGCGAGCAGGTTGCCGGCGGCCAGGCAGTCCTGGCCGATGCTGCGACCGACCACCCCGAGCGCGCGCTCGCCATCGAATGCGGCGCTGCGTCCGTGCGCGTCGATCACCGACAGCTGTCGCCACTGTGGATAGGGCTCGTCCTGCAGCAGGCGCTCTATCGCCCGCTGGGGGTCGAGGCCCTCGGCCAGCAGCGCAAGTGCCTGGATCCCGAGCGCCGGCTGGGTGACGTTCTGGGTCAGCACCGCCCCGTCCGGTGAGACGAAGGCGCAGCGGCTGGTCACGCAGATGCTCGACGACACCACCGCGCAGCCGAGCTCCCCGGTTTGCGCGCAGCGCGCGGCGATCGAAAAGGTCATGGCGCCGTCCCCTCGCCCTCACGTGGAATCACCGCGATCACGTCGATCTCCATCAGCCACTCGGGCTGGGCGAGGCCTGCGATGACCAGCCCGGTCGAGATCGGGAACACCCCCTTGAGCCACTTGCCGACCTCCTGGTAGACCGGCTCGCGAAAGCGCGGGTCGGTGATGTAGGTGGTGGTCTTGACGATATGGGAGAGATCGCTTCCCGCCTCTTCGAGCAGCTGCTTGACGTTCTTCATCGCTTGTTCGGCCTGGGCGCGAGGGTCGCCGAGGCCGACCAGGCGGCCCTCGAAGTCGGTGCCGACCTGGCCGCGCACGTAGACGGTATCGCCCGCGCGCACCGCCTGGCAGAGGTCGTTGTCCAGCGTCTGGTTGGGATAGGTCTCGCGGGTATTGAACATCCGGATCCGAGTATGGGTCGGCTGGGGCATGTGTCTTGTCCACCATGGATGATTGGTCATCTGGAAGATGACGGAGCGTCAATGAGCTGACGCGCTTCCTGCTGCGTCGAGAAAGCGCGTGCCGTTCGAACTTACCCGCTTGGGGAGGGGGAATAAATTCACTTTACCCGGGCTTTTCCATCAATAAATTAAAACCAGTCCCGATGGCCACTGCTTTTACTTTTCGACCGCCCACGTCCGTCCTCGGGCGAATCTTTCCCGGGATGGGCTCAAGCGCCCTCACTGCCCCTTCACCCGTGCCGAGAGCCCGGCCGCGCGCCGGACGAAGTCCAGGGGGCCGGCGAAGTCGAAGTTGCGATAGACCGCCTGGAGGTGGGCGAAGGGCGGGGATTGGGCGAACAGCTGGAAGGTCAGCCGGTGGCCGGCGTAGTCGGAATTGAGCAGGTCACGCGCGTAGGCGAGGAGCCTGCGCCGGTCATCGGCGACCCAGTGCTCGTTGACCGAGTAGAACTTGTCGAGCCACGGCGCGGTGGCCGGATTGGCGAAATCCGCAGCGTTAGGGGTGACGCAGATCTGTCCACCGCACAGCTCGCGGGTAATGTGGATCATCTCGTGGAGCTGCGAGCAGGCGAGTACCCGGCCGGTGTAGAGCAGGCTCTGGTTGGGCATCAACAGCCCCCCGGGGCTTGGCTCGGCCAGCGCGATCGAGGCGCTGAGGTGGGCGTTGACCCCTTCGCGGTAGCAGGCCAGCCGCGCGAGCTTCTCCTGCACCGCCTGCTGGCCGTCGAGACCAGTCTGGCGCACGTTGTGCAGGGCGGTGCCGATCATCGCATCGGCGAGCTTGAGGTTGCGCTGGACGAAGGCGAAGGCGCTGTAGCGGTGCAGGGTCGCGCGGATGAACTGGGCCGCACGGGTATGGCGGTAGAACAGCACGTTCTCCCACGGGATCAGGACGTCGTCGAAGATCACCAGCGCATCGACCTCGTCGAAGCGGTTCGACAGCGGGTAGTCGTCGATCGAGCCGCGTCCGGCGAAGCCCGTGCGGCAGATCATCTTGAGGTTGGGGCTGCCGAGGTCGCAGACGAAGCCGACCGCATAGTCGGAGTACTCGGCCTCTCCCCAGTTGGCGATGGTCGGCTTGGTGAAGGCCTGGTTGGCGTAGGCGGCGGCGGTCTCGTACTTGGCGCCGCGAACGACGATCCCGGCGTCGGTCTCCTTGACCACCCTCAGCAGCATGTCGGGGTCCTGGTCCTGGGGGCGCTTGGAGCGGTCGCCCTTGGGATCCGTGTTGGCCGAGACATGGAACGGATCGAGCTCGATCGCACGTTGGATGTGACGGCGGATGTTGCTCGAAAAGCGTGGATCGACCTCGTTGAGCACATCCTGGCCGTCGTAGAGCGACCACATCTCGCCGATGGTCTCGTCGCCGACCCGGGTGACGATACCGCCCACGTCGTCGAGCACCGCGTCGGTGGCGCGGCGCTTGTCGTGCCAGTCGTCCTGGCTATGGGGCAGCTTGAGCGCGATCGCATGGCGTTCGCCACCCTCGTCCTGGTAGGTCATCGTCTCCTGGGTGGCGGGGTCGTGGGCCATGTCGTAGATCCGCGCGCGAATATCGACCAGCGGCTTGAGCATCGGGTGGCGGGTGACGTCTTCGACTCGCTTGCCATCAATGTAGACCTCGCGGCCGTCGCGGATCGATTCACGGTACTGCTCACCGGTCCTGATCATGTTGGTCTCCGAATATGGGCGGCGCTTGCGCCATTCGACCGAGGGCGAACGGCTGGAGTGGCCAGGGGAAAGTGGCGGGTTCAGGCCTCGACGACGTCACCGGCGATGTGGAAGCGCCCGTCGTGGTAGTAGAGCGCGGCGCCGCCCGAGGTGGTCAATGCCTCGACTTCGCCGATGAAGATCGTATGGGTGCCATGCTCGACGGTGCGCGCCAGCCGGCAGTCGAAGCACGAGGCGGCGCGCTCGAGCACCGGCGCGCCGCTGGCGAGGGTGTGCCAGACACCCGTGGCGAAGCGCTGCTCCAATGGCAGCGACGCGAAGCCGCGGGCGAGGCTTGCCTGGTGAGCGGCGAGAACATTGACGCAGAAGTGGCGGTTGGCATGGATCGCACGTGCGGTGCGGCTCTCGCTGAGCAGGCAGACCAGCAGCGACGGCGGGGCCTTCGACAGCGAACTCATCGCGCTGACGGTGGCGCCGAAACGACCTGCTTCACCGTCGGTGGTGACCAGGCTCACCCCGGTGCCGGCGAAGCGCATCGCATGGACGAACGCATCGCCGCTGGGTGGTGCGGCGGCATGCGACGGACGAGGCTTTGAGTTGGTGTTGTACATGGTGGCCTCCTCGGTGGAGCGTTCACCTTAGCGCCGTCGCTTGGATCGCTAAAATATGCTTATCGAAGGGGCAAGATAGAAAAAGCCGATCCAGGGCCGGCCTGGCCGAGGGGAACCTTTGGCTCCGTGATAGGGTGTAGGCATGCCCCACACCACGATGGAAGCCGCTATGAATGCACCCACCTCAGATCAGGACCACGATCCCTGGCGCTGGCTGGAGGAGGTCGACTCCCCGGATGCCCTGGCTTGGGTCGAGGCACGCAACCGCGAGACCTTCGCGCTGCTCGGCGAGGACGCCGGGTTCGAGCGGCTCGCCCGGCGGCTGCTCGAGATCGAACAGCGCGACTCGCGGATTCCCTACGTCGTCGCCCGCGATCAGTGGTTCTACAACTTCTGGCAGGATAGCGAGCACCCGCGCGGGGTCTGGCGCCGCACGCAGTGGCCGAGCTACTTGAGCGATACGCCCGACTGGGAGGTGCTGATCGATGTCGATGCGCTCAACCGGCAGGAGGGCGAGCAGTGGGTCTGGCACGGTGCGCGCTGCCTGCCGCCCGAGCGTGACGGTGAGCCGTGGCGGCGCGCCTTGGTGGCGCTGTCGCGCGGTGGCGCCGACGCCGATGTGACCCGCGAGTTCGACCTCGTCGACAAGCGCTGGGTCGAGGACGGCTTCAATCGCGATGAGTCCAAGGGCGGACTCGCATGGATCGACTTCGATCGGGTCTATGCCTACACCGACTTCGGCCCTGGCTCGCTGACCGCCTCGAACTATCCGCGCCAGGTGCGGCTCTGGCAGCGCGGCACCGCGCTCGCCAGCGCCCCGGTGGTGTTCGAGGCCGAGCATGGCGATGTGATGGCGGTGGCCTGGCGCGACCTGACGCGCGGCTTCGAGCGCGACTTCGTGCTCCAGGTCACCTCGTTTCATAGCCAACGGCTGATCGAGCGGCTGCCGGATGGTGGCGAGCTGGTGCTCGAACTGCCGGAGGACGCCCACGCTTCGGTGCATCGCGAGTGGCTCCTGGTGCAGCCGCGCGAGGCCTGGACGGTGGATGGCGTCACCCACCCCGGCGGCGCTCTGCTGGCGATCGATTATCTCGCCTTCAAGCAGGGCGCGCGGGCGTTCGTGCGGCTGTTCACTCCCTCCCCAGGGGTGGCGCTGGAGGGGTTTTCCTGGACCCGTCACCACCTGGTGCTCGAACTGCTCGAGCACGTTCGCCAGCGGCTGGTGGTGCTGACCCCCGGACAAGGTGATGACTGGTCGCCTCGAGCGCTCGCCGGTGCTCCCCAGGGGGTGCTCGGGTTCGGCCCGCTCGATGATGAGAAGAGCGACGAGTACCTGCTCAGCGTGACCGATTTCCTCTTGCCGCCGACCCTTGCGCGCGGGCGCATCGACGACCCGGAGATCGAGGTGGTCAAGCGCAGCGTCGCAGAGTTCGACGCCGCCGGGATGCGCGTCGAGCAGCGTTTCGCGGTGAGCCTCGACGGTACCCGGGTGCCTTACTTCCTGGTCCTGCCGCGTGATGTTTCACGTGAAACCAAGCCGCTGCCGACGCTGCTCTACGGCTATGGGGGCTTCGAGATTTCTTTGACCCCGCACTACCTGGCCGCGGCGGGAGTGGCCTGGCTCTCGCGCGGCGGGGCGATGGTGTTCGCGAATATCCGCGGCGGCGGCGAATACGGCCCCGACTGGCACCGTGCGGCGCTCAAGCAGCACCGGCACAAGGCGTTCGAGGACTTCGCCGCGGTCGCCCGTGCGCTGGTCGAGGAGGGCGTCACGGTGCCTTCGAGACTCGGCATCCAGGGCGGCTCCAACGGCGGGCTGCTGGTCGGCAACATGCTGACTCACTATCCGGAGCTGTTCGACTGCGCGGTTTGCGAGGTGCCGCTGCTCGACATGCAGCGCTACCACCGCCTGCTCGCCGGCGCCTCGTGGATCGCCGAGTACGGTGATCCCGACAGCGGCGACTGGGACGATTTTCTCCATCGCTTCTCGCCCTATCACAATCTGCATCAGGGCACCGACTATCCGGCGGTGCTGTTCACCACCTCGACCCGCGACGACCGCGTTCACCCGGGCCATGCGCGCAAGATGGCGGCGAAGATGGCGGCGATGGGCTGCGAGGTCCACTACTACGAGAACATCGAGGGTGGCCATGGCGGTGCCGCCGATGCACCTCAGCGCGCGCGGCTCAAAGCGCTGGCGTGGCGCTTCCTCGAGCGCCGGCTGATGGGCGACGATCGCGCTCGCGACTGAGGTTTCAGCGCTCGTCGTCCGTGCAGAGGGTCTACGCTGAGAGGATCGCCCAGCCGTCGCTGGTTTCGACGGCGGGTCTTTCAGCATGGACGAGGAGGCTGCATGGCTACGAGGAACGTCGCCGACATTCTGGTCGAGACGCTTGAGCAAGCGGGGGTCCGGCACATCTGGGGGCTGCCGGGAGACTCGCTCAACGGACTCACCGAGAGCCTGCGCCACAGCAAGCAGATCGATTGGCTCGGCGTGCGCCATGAAGAGGTGGCGGCGCTCGCCGCGGGTGCCGAGGCGGACATCAGCGGCGGGCTCGGCGTCTGCGCCGGCTCCTGCGGGCCGGGCAACCTGCATTTGATCAACGGGCTGTTCGAGGCCCAGCGCGCCAAGGTGCCGCTGCTCGCGATCGCCGCCCAGATTCCCTCCAGCGAACTCGGCCTCGGCTACTTCCAGGAGACCCACCCTGAGTCGCTGTTCAAGGAGTGCAGCGACTATTGCCACCTGATCTCCAAGCCCGAGCAACTGCCACGGGTGCTCGAGACCGCGATGCGCAGTGCGATCCTCAACCGCTCGGTCTCGGTGGTGGTGATCCCGGGCGACGTGGCGCTCTCGCCCGCGACGGTCAAGCATGCGAGCTGGAGCACGCCGATCGCGCCGCTGGTGGTTCCCCACGGTGATCATCTCGACCGGCTGGCCGAATATCTCGGCCAGCAGAAGCGGATCGCGATGCTCTGCGGCTACGGCTGCATGGGCGCCCATGACGAGGTGGTAGCACTCGCGGACAAGCTCAAGGCGCCGGTGGTCCACGCGCTGCGGGGCAAGAACGCGGTCGAGTACGACAATCCGTTCGATGTCGGCATGACCGGGCTGATCGGCTTCGCCTCCGGCTACAAGGCGCTCAAGGAGTGCGACTGCCTGCTGGTGCTCGGCACCAATTTCCCCTATCGCGATTTCTACCCCGACCACGGCAACGTGATCCAGGTCGATATCCGCCCTCACCACCTCGGACGCCGCACGCCGCTCAAGATGGGACTGGTCGGCGACGTTCGCGCCACCCTGCTTTCGTTGCTGCCACGGCTCGAGACACGCGACGATCGCCGTTTCCTCGACGCCGCGCTGGCCCACTACCGCAAATCCCGCGACGGGCTCGACGCCCTGGCGACGCCGGCCCGCGATGGCCAGCCGCTGCATCCGCAGTACGTCACCGCCAGGATCGATGCCCTCGCCACGGATGACGCGGCGTTCTCCTGCGACGTCGGCTCGCCGACGGTGTGGGCGGCACGCTACCTGAAGATGAACGGCAAACGGCATCTGACCGGCTCGTTCAACCATGGCTCGATGGCCACTGCGATGCCCCAGGCGATGGGCATGCAGGCCGCCTTTCCCGATCGCCAGGTGATCTCGCTTTCCGGCGACGGGGGCCTGAGCATGCTGATGGGGGATGTGATCTCGCTCAAGGAGCGAGGGCTCCCGGTCAAGGTGGTGGTGTTCAACAATTCGCTGCTCGGCTTCGTCGCCATGGAGATGAAGGCGGCCGGCTACATCGACGACACCACGCGCTTCGGCGCTACCGACTACGCGGCGATGGCCGAGGCGCTGGGTATCCGCGGCATCCGGGTCGATGCTTCGAGCCAGCTCGATGGCGCGCTGGCGGAGGCGTTCGCCCATCCCGGGCCGGTGATCATCGACGTGCTCACCGCGCCCCAGGAGCTATCGCTGCCGCCGAAGATCCAGGCCGCCCAGGCCAAGGGTTTCAGCCTCTACATGCTGCGCGCGGTGATGAGCGGGCGCGGCGATGAGCTGATCGATCTCGCCCGCGACAACATACCGTTGCTGCGCTGACCAGCGCGTTCAGCGTCCACCCACGTAGCCGCGGGCGAAGGAGACGGCCTCGGCATTCTCGACCAGTCGGGCGAGGTGCAGATAGAAGGCGCGGCGCACGTTGGCCGCGCCCCCGGTGGTCGCGCGGAAGCGCCCGGCGACGTTGTAACCCTCGGCGTTGACCCTTTCCAATCCCCAGTTCTCGTAGTGGCCCAGCAGCGCACCGCGCAGCGTCGGGTCCTGCTGGGTCTGGTCGGCAGCCTGGCGGACCAGTTCGAGCGCGTGGTCGATATCGCTGTCGAGGGTGAAGCGCAGGTCCACCGGGGCGAAGGCGAACTGGCGCGAGGTGTTCTTCACCGCCTTGACCTGACTGAACGGGATCGAGAACAGCGCCCCGTTGCCGTCGCGCAGCTTGAGCGTGCGGATGGTCATGCCCTCGACCGTGCCGGCGCGGCCGTCGATCTCGACCCAGTCGCCGATCGCCATGGTGTCTTCGAGGATATTGAAGATCCCGGTGATCACATCCTGGACCAGGGTCTGGGAGCCGAAGCCGATCGCCAGGCCCACCACCCCGGCACCGGCGAGCAGCGGTGCGATGTTGATGCCGACGTTGCCGAGCACGGTGATCACCGCGATCACGCAGAGCACGATCTTCGCCGCATTGCGCAGCAGCGGCAGGATGGTGCGAACCCTTAGGCTTGGCTGGGCGTGGCGTCGCCCGGAAGGAGGAGCCAGTGCGCTGGCGATCGCCGCGTCGATCACGATCCAGGCGGCCAGTGTCACCAGCAGCACCGTGGCGATGCCGAACACCGCGCCGCCGAACATCTGCCCGGCGTCGGTATCGCGAATCAGCCCATAGATCGAGCCGCCCCATATCTGGGTCATCAGCTCTGCCGCCACTGCCAGCAGCGCTATCTGCAGCGCATTGGCGGCGAGCCTGCGCATCCTCGTGCCCATCCGCTCGCGCGGGGCGAGGTCGGGCGGCGCGACCAGTTGGTGGAGCAGCGCCATGACCAGCAGCGTGCCGATCAGCAGCAGCGTGCTGGCGATCATCCGGTTCATCGCCTGGTGGTTGTCGACGCTGCCGATCAGCAGCTGATAGAGCGAGACCAGGCACATCAGCAGCACCGGCAGGAACCAGATCGCCGAGAAGAGCCTCAGGCTCTCTCGTACGCTGGGCGGCAGCCGCTGGCGATGGGCCAGGCCGCGATGGTGGATGAGCTGGCCGATCGGGCGGCGGAACATCACGGCGAACACCGCCAGGATAATCGTTGCGATCGCGCCGCACAGCGTCGCCAGCAGGTAGGCGAGCGAGTAACCGAGCAGCGCCGTGAGTGGCGAGTTGAGCAGCGCCTCGGCGAACGAGCCGAAGGCGGCAAGGGCGGCGAGAGGAATGAAGGCGCGGCGGCGCAGTATCTCCACCGCGCGCTTGCGATGGCTGCCACGGGCGAGGATCGCAAGCGACATCCATAGGGTGGCGAACACCGTGCCGGTGTTCACCGCATAGGCGATCCCGAGCGCCAGCATTCGTCCCGGCGAATCGGCGCCGAAGCCGGAAGTCGCGGCGAGGGTGAGCAAGAAGGCGGTGATCGCCGGCAGCGGTACCCGCAGCCAGTGCTCGACGATATCCCGTGCGCGGCGATGGGTGGAGAACCAAGCCCAGCGTGAGAGGCGCGCTGCGATCCACGCGCCCAACCAACAGGCCGCGAGCATCGAAATCGCCCAGAAGATAATCGTGTAGGAGAAGCGAGTACTTACTTGCAGAGGGCTCTGGCCGACCCTGTGGCCGAGCTCGGAGAGCTGCTGGGAGGCGCGACCCAGGTGATATTGCCAGTCGCTGACCACTTCGTTGCCTTCGCCGAGATTCTGCTGCAACGAATCCAGTGTCGAGGTCAGCGCGCCGAGCACGCCGCCCTGGACCACGCCGTCCTGGGGCGTCTCGGCATCGCCGGCGGCGCTCTCCTGGGCCTCGCCCGAGGCCGGCGTCGCCTCGTCGGGCGCGGCCTGGGCGCGCTCTAGCGCCTCGACCAGGGTGGCGCGCTGCTGGTCATCGCGCAGCACCTCGAGCAGTTGGGTGAGCGGTGCCGCCTCGGCGGATGTCCCGCTCTGCTGGGCGCTGGCCGGGGCGGCGGCGGTGAGTGCCAGGGCGAGGCACAGCCATGACCAACCAAGAAGCAAACTACGGGGCGAGACGGACAAGCGCATCGATGGACCTCGGCATCAGTCGGCGACGGGAGCGTGGTCCAGCATAGGACAGGCGCGGGCGTTTTTGTTTCTCTATCCTGCGCCGACTGGTCGGGGCTGGGTGAATCCCCCATACTTGCGCCATTCATCGTCGTGCCGGCATGGCACCGGTTGTGAGCGCTCGCTTACCCTGTGAGGCTCATCGCTACAGGAATATTTCGAGAGGTTGGCATGAAACGTACGCTCAAGGTCGGCGTGGTGATGGATCCCATCACCGAGATCAGCTACAAAAAGGATACTTCGCTGGCGATGCTGTGGGCGGCGAGCGCGCGCGGCTGGGAGCTCCACTACATGGAGCAGCCGGATCTCTACCTCGACGGTGGGCGGGCCTATGGGCTGATGCGTCCGCTCGAGGTTCATCGCGACCCCTCGCACTGGTTCGACCTCGGCGCGCGCGAGGCGCGGCCGCTCGCCGATCTCGATGTGATCCTGATGCGCAAGGATCCGCCGGTCGATCACGAATTCCTCAATGCCACCCATCTGCTCGGCTTTGCTGAACGCGAGGGGGTGCTGGTGGTCAATCCCACCCGCGCGCTGCGCGAGTGCAACGAGAAACTCTATGCCCAGCGCTTTCCCGAGTGCCTGCCGCCGAGCGTGGTCTCCTGCGACGACAAGGTGCTGCGAGCCTTCCAGGCCGAGCATGGCGATGTGATCCTCAAGCCCCTCGATGGCATGGGCGGCAGCGGGATCTTCCACATCGGCCCGGACGGGCGGAATCTCGGTTCGGTGATCGAGCAGCTGACCCTGCGCGGCAGTCGACAGATCATGGCCCAGCGCTACATCCCGGAAATTCGTGACGGAGACACTCGTATCCTGCTGATCGATGGCGAGCCGGTGCCGTTCGGACTGGCGCGAATTCCCAGCGCCGGCGAGGTGCGCGGCAACCTGGCCGCAGGCGGACGCGGGGTGGCCCGCGAGCTGACCGATCGTGACTACTGGCTGGTCGATCAGGTCAAGGCGTCGATCGTGGAGCAGGGGCTGATCTTCGTCGGCCTCGACGTGATCGGCGACTACATCACTGAAATCAACGTCACCAGCCCCACCTGCGTGCGCGAAATCGATGACCAGAAGGGCACCGACATCGCCGGGCTATTGATGGATGCAATCGATCAGCGCTTCTCCTGAACCCACCCTGGTCAGCCTGGTGCCCTCGCCCCCCGAGGCCGAGGACGTACCGCTGTGCTCCGGTCTTCGCGTCGATATCGACGAGCCCGAGGTTGCGGTCGAGCTCGACCACCGAGACGACGAAGGCGGCTCGGCTGGTGCGTCCTCGTCCGGTTCGCGCCGAGGGCTTTTCGGGCTGCTGGCGGTGGTGGTCGGCTTGCACCTGTTGGGCCTTTGGCTGCTCGACCGGCCCGATCAGCAAGAGCCGGTCGAGACCGAGGGGGGCCCGGTCTATCGTGTCTCGCTGACCCAAATGCCGGCGGCGCCTTCGGTCGATATCGGTGGCGTCGAACGTCTCGTGCAGGAGCAGGCGGCCGCGGCGGCCCGGGCGCAGGCCGAAGCCGCTGCCCGGGCAGAGGCGCAGGCGCAGGCAGAGGCGCAAGCCCGGGCAGAGGCGCAAGCCCGGGCAGAGGCGCAAGCGCAGGCCCGAGCCCAGGCCCGCGCGGAGGCCGAGGCGCGAGCGCGCCGCGAAGCACCCCAGCAGACTCAAGGCGCCGAGCGCTCGGACGCTACGGCATCGTCGCCGCCGCCGAGCGCGCGCGAGCTGATCCGGCAGGCGACCCAGCAGGGCTACGCCAGCGGATGGAATGCCACCGCCGATCGCTTCGCCAGGGGGGCGTCGAGCAGTGCCGAGCGCTCCGCCGAGGCGCGCTACATCGCCGATTGGACCAGGGCGACGCAGCGCTACATCGATAGCGTCGGCCGTATACCGCCCGGGCTCGACGGCCGGTTGGTGATCAGCGTCACCGTCGGGCGGGATGGCGGGCTGCGCGACCTGCGGGTGGTACAATCCTCAGGGAAACCCGAGCTCGATCGGATCGCGCTCGACATCGTGCGGGCGTCGGGGTCCTTCCGACCCTTCGACCGCGAGCTGGGTAATCGCAATGAACTCAGCTTCACTCGTAGCTGGCTGATTGGCCAAGGTTCACTTTTTGGCGTCCGATGACGCCCTGGAAGCTTCATGCACGGCTTGCGCAACCACTTTCTCCTGGCGATGCCTCAGCTCCTCGATGAGAATTTCGCCGGTACGCTCACCTATGTCTGCGATGACGATGCCAAGGGCGTGCTCGGGGTGATCGTCAATCGCCCGCTCAAGCTGAGCCTGGGCGGACTGCTCGAGCAGCTCGACCTGGAGGTCGAGACCCTGCGCGATGCCGAGCGGCCGGTGATGTTCGGCGGTCCGGTGCATACCGACCGCGGCTTCATCCTCCATCAAGGTTCGGCCAGCGATTGGGATTCGAGCCTGCAGGTCAGCGAAGAGATCGCGCTGACCACCTCGATGGACATGCTCCGTGCTATCGCCGCCGGCCGTGGACCGGAGCGTTTCATGGTGCTGCTCGGCTGCGCCGGCTGGCAGGTCGGCCAGCTCACCGACGAGCTCAAGGCCAACGCCTGGCTCACCGTCGAGGCGCAGGATTCGGTGCTTTTCGAAACCCCGATCGAGTCTCGCCGCGAGGCCGCCGCTGGACTGCTTGGGGTCGATCTACGCTTGCTCAGCGTGGCCGCCGGCCATGGCTGAGGACCCAGCGCTGCTCGACCCGCGGATCGCGCTGCTGCGCGCCGAGAAGCCCAGCCGTGCCCCTGGCGAGCGGCTGGTGATGGCGTTCGACTTCGGCACTCGGCGGATCGGCGTCGCGGTCGGCCAGGAGCTGCTCGGCTCGACCAGCGCGCTGGCACCGCTGAGCGCGCGTGACGGTGTGCCCGACTGGCGCCTGGTCACCGACCTGGTCGATGAGTGGCGCCCGGACCTGTTCGTGGTCGGTTTGCCGCTCAACATGGATGGCAGCGAGTCCGAGATGAGCCGGCGCGCGCGCAAGTTCGGCAACCGGCTGTATGGGCGCTACGCGCGTCCGGTCGAGTTCACCGATGAGCGCGGCACCACCCGGGCGGCCAAGACCCTCGCCCGCGAGCGTGGCCGTCGCAGCGCCAGCTATCGCGACGACGGTGTCGACGGGGTCGCCGCCGAGTTGATCCTCTCCAGCTTCTTCACTACCTCCCCGCCGCACGGTTAGCCCTGCGCAGTTTTCTCCTCGCGCCGGTTCGACGCAGGCGCCGGGTTTTGTCACCTGCCTGTAAAAAGCCACGTGGATGATGGGTGCCGCACTCGGGAATGAGGCCCGAGGCGCTGGCAACGTGCGCGGTTGAGTCGCGCGCGGATAATCGACAATCAACTTGCAGGAGCCGACCGTGAGCAAGGAAGTCGAAGACCATCGTATCCACAACCGCAGTGGCAACCTGCCTTTCGCCGCGATCGTCGAACGCCGTCTGTCACGCCGCTCGGTGATGTGCGGTGGCCTGGGGCTCGCTGCCGCGACCATGCTGGGTGGCTTTGGCTGGCCGGGAGCGAGCCGTGCCGCGGACGGCGCCGCGCGAGCACCGCTCAGCCTCGGTTTCGCTTCGCTGGCGCCGCGCATGACCGACGCGGTGGTCGTGCCGGAGGGCTATGTCGCGCAGGTCCTGATCCCTTGGGGCACGCCGCTGGTATCGGGGATGGCGCAATGGCATCCCGACCTCGACCCGACGCCTGACTTCCAGGCGGCGAGCACCGGCATGCACCACGACGGCATGTACCACTTCGCCCTCGATGGCGCGGATAGCTCCGACGACTTCCTGCTGGTGCTCAACCATGAATATCTCGACCAGTCCGCGCTTTGGGCGGCGCGCGGTGGGCCGACCAACGCGAAGCAGGGCGCACGGCCGCTGGATGAGGCGCGTACCGAGATCAACGCCCACGGCGTCTGCGTGGTAAGGGTACGCCGGGATGAGCAGGGCCATTGGGCGCCAGTGCTCGATGATCCTCGCAACCGCCGCATCACCACCGCGACGCCGATGCTGCTCGCCGGGCCGCTGCGCGGCTCCCGACATGCAGTGACCGCTTACTCACCGCAAGGCACCCAGACCCGCGGCACCAACAATAACTGTGCCTGTGGCTACACCCCCTGGGGTACCTACCTGACCTGCGAGGAGAACTGGTCGGAGATCTTCGTCAACCGTGCGGAGCAGGATCCCGACCAGCTGCGGCTCGGGCTCGCCGAGTCCCGCTCGATCTATGGGTGGGAGACGGTCGAGGGCGGCGTCGATGGCGAGTTCGAGCGCTTCGACAATACCCCGCGCGGTGATGATCCTCGCGGAGACTACCGCAATGAAGCGCGCACCTATGGCTATGTGGTCGAGATCGACCCCTATGACCCCGAGCGGCCGATCTACAAGCGCACCGCGCTTGGGCGCTTTCGCCACGAGGGCTGCTGGCCGGGCAAGCTGGTCGCGGGGCAGCCGGTGGTGTTCTACACCGGCCACGACGCGCGCAACGAGTACATCTACAAGTTCGTCTCCCGCGCGCCCTGGGACCCGAGCGATGCCAACCGTCCCGGCGAGCGTTACGATCGCCAGGCGATCGGGGCCAAGTACATGGACCACGGCACCCTCTACGTCGCCCGCTTCGATGAGGACGGCAGCGGCGAATGGCTGCCGCTGGCGGAGGATACCCCGGTGCCGGAACAGGGGCGCACGCTTGGCGAGATCTACGGCGATCTGGCCGGGATCATCGTCAACACCTGCGATGCGGCCGACCTGCTGGGCGCCACACCGATGGACCGCCCCGAGTGGGGCACGGTCGATCCGTCGAGCGGTGAGGTCTACATGTCGCTGACCAACAACTCGAAGCGTACCGAGGCCGATAGCGCCGCACGCTTCACCCAGGAGGGCGAATCGATCGGCACGCCTGGCGTGGGCTACGCCACTGCACCGGTCAACGCCGCCAATCCACGTCCGGACAATGACTATGGCCAGGTGATCCGCTGGGTCGAGCGCGACGGTGAGCACGAGCGCTTCGACTGGGAAATCTTCGTCTTCGGCGCGGCGCCGGGTGAAGCGGCGGACAATCGCTCCGGACTCGACGACGCCAACGCCTTCGCCAGTCCCGACGGGCTATGGTACGACCAGCGTGGAGAGGGCGAGGGCATCCTTTGGATCCAGACCGACAATGGCATCGACAAGGGGCGCGACAACGCGGTGGCGGAGATGGTCAACGACCAAGTGCTGGCAGTGGTGCCCGGGGCGCTGTCGCGCCGCGAGGGTGCGGCCTCGGTGGTCGACCCCTCCAACCAGGCCGAGCTCAAGCGCTTCGCCATCGTGCCCAACCAGGCCGAGGTGACCGGGATATTCGCCACGCCCGATCGCACCGCGCTGTTCATCAACGTCCAGCACCCTGGCAATTGGCCCGCCTACGATAGCGCCGACGCGACCCTCGCGCCGAGCGCCCAGGTTCGCCCGCGCTCCTCGACCGTGGTGATTCAACGCCGCGATGGTGGACGTATCGGCGAAGCCTGAGGCGCAATCGCAGACGCGGCTGGCCGTTATTGGATCCGCCGCGTCTCCCTGCGCTTCATTCGAGCGAATGCGTTTTAATTCAATCAAAGCATGATAATGAGCCGGCGAAGATAGGGGCTCATTATCATGCTTATTTTATTTTAATGGATATGCCGTGGGTGATGAGCATATTGCCGAACACCATCCCTCTATCGATCGTCATTGATTCGATTGTCACTGATTCTACACACTCCTGATAATCGTTGGTCATATGGCGCGTGCAGACTCCTTCACTGAGCGGATGCGGATGTCGGTCTGCGTTTCTCGATCGAATGCTCGAGGCAGGGCTTGGGCATGGGAACCTACTAATCAAGCACAAAGTGCTGTTCTACAAGGAAAAGATGTAATGAGGATCATCGTCAAGGTGTTGGCGGGATTGTCGACTTTGACATTGTTTCATGCCGGATCCGCGAATGCAGAAGTCATCCTGCTCGACCGCGATAATGGCTCCCCGATATTCAATGATTTGAAAATCCAGATAGGCGGAAGTATCCGTGCGGGATATCGAAACGTCATGGGGGGCAATGACGATGGATCCTACCGTCACCGCGGATTCGACGATGGTTCGCGTTTTCGATTTACCGCTGAATATTTCTTGAATGATGATCTCAACCTGATTGCTTATTATGAACCGGGTGTGGATATCTTCAGGGCGCTCGACTGGGACGACCACTATGACCCGGACAGGAACCACACCACCCGGCGCTATCTCTACGGTGGCATCGTCAGCCAGCAGTACGGCACCTTGACCTACGGCAAGCAGAACAGCGTGTTCTACAGCGCAGTGGGCGAGAAGACCGACCTGATCCTCAACGCGATGAATGGCCAGGGGCCGGGTAATGGCGTCGACGGCAACTACGATGGCTCCTACCGTGGGCGCGACCTGGTCAAGTACGTCAATGAGTTCGGCCCTGTCACCCTTCATCTGGGCTGGACGCTGCCCACCGATGATTACTACCTGGGCGGCAGTGGCGATGACCTGCTTCGCTACACGCGCAAGGGCGGCGGCGCGATTGGCGCTGAATACCAGCTCAACGACGACTTGGTGCTGAGTGCGGCCTATAGCTATACCGAGGCCAGGGTTCGCCAAGGCAGCCAGGACTCGACCGATTACGACCAGCAGATGCTCGGTGGCGCGGTGAGCTGGCGGCCCGGCAACTGGACCCTGGCCGCGCTCGCCGGCCACTACAGGGACTTCCTGCCGTTGGAGCGTCGCACACCGGTGCCGAGTGACTACTTCGAAGGCGATGCCTACGGCTGGGAATACTTCCTCGGTTACACCTTTCCGCTGCAAACCGGGATACTCAAGAGCACCCAGCCCTACGTCGCAGGCAACGCCATGCGTTGGGATGAGTACCAGACCAACTATCACTTCGTTGGCCTCAGTACCAAGATGGCCTATGGCTTTCGCGTCGACCTGGAGCGTACCTTAGCCAACACGTCCGACGGTCAGCCGGACGAGAATTGGGTAAGGCTGCGGTACGACTTCTAGTCGCCCATGGTGGTGGATGCTGCCCGATCAGGCCGCGCAGTCCAAAGTCGCGCTCGGCCGTCTGGCCGAGCGCGACCGGCTTCGCTCAGGCATGTTCGCTGTCCGCCACGCCATCGCCTTGCTCGCGGGCTTGGTTGATCCGCGCCATCGCTTGTTCATGGCTCACCTGCGAGCGAGGCGTGGCCAGCGAGACCACGACGCCGCTGAGCACCGCCATGCCGACCGCCGGCAGGATCGGGTTACCCCACAGCGCGTTCCACTCGGCATTGGCGATCACCGCAAGCGAGGTCGCCGAGCCCGCGACCAGGGTCGCCAGCGCCCCCTGCCAGTTGTAGCGCGGCCAGAAGCGGCCGAGCACACCGCAGACGAACATCCCGCCCATCACCGTGGCGATCATCCGTGTGATGTAGGTGATCACATCGTCCGAGCTCAGCGCGAAGGCGAGCGCGACGGCGATGGTCGTCACCAACGCGATGCGCGAGTAGCGTACCAGCTTGGCCTCCTCTGGCGAGCGCCCGGCCACCATGGTGAACAGATCGCGCAGCAGCGTCGCCACACCCGCCATGGCGTCCGAGGTGGCGCTCGACATCGCGGCGGAGAGCCCCGCGATCAGTACCAGCATGCCGAGCCACAGCGGCAGTACCTGGGTGGTCAGGTAAGGGAAGGCGAAGCCCGGGTTGTCGAGATCCGGCGCCATGATCCGAGCGGCCATGCCGATGATCGCTGGGATGATCGAGAACGCCAGATAGAGCAGGCCGCTGACCAGAAACGAGCTGCGCACGCTCGACTCCGAGGCGGCGGAGTAGATTCGCTGTCGATAGGAGGGCGTGGCGAGCACCCCGACGCCGACCACTGCGGCCAGCGAGATCGCGGGGATGATGCCGATGCTCTGGACCCCGAGGAAGCTGAGCGCGGCTTCGTCCATGCCTTCGCCGAGCCGCGACCAGCCGCCGATTTCGATCAGCGAGAACACCGCCATGGCGATGAAGCCGACGAAGAGGACGATCGCCTGCACGGTATCGGTCCATACCATGGCCATGTAGCCGCCGATGATGCAGAACAGGCAGAAACCGATCGCAACGATGATCTTGGCGGCGGTGAGGTCGATCCCCGTCACCCAGGAGAGATACATGCCGCCGCCGAGGATATGCGCGCCCAGCCAGCCGATGCTCGCCAGATAGATCAGCACGGCCACGAGGTTGCGCACCAGGCGGTGTCCGCCAACGTAGTAGCTGAGCTCCTCGGCCATCGACATGAAGCGCAGACGTCGCACTGGCGCGAACATCCACGCCAGCAGCAGTATCCCGATCGCGCCGCCGAGGCCGTAGAGGGTACCGGCCCAGCCGTTGACGTAGCCGAATCCCACCGCGCCCATGCTCGAGCCGGTGCCGACCATGGTCGCGATGGTGGTGCCGATGGTCAGCAGCAGCGGGACCTTGCGCCCGCCGAGCAGGAAGTCGTCTCCGCTGCCGCGATGGGCGCGCGATCCCCACCAGCCGAGCCAGATCATTGCCGCCAGATAGATGAAAAAGCAGATCAAAAACGCTTGGCTGTTCATCGAGTGACCTCGTTTTATCGTTGTTGGAAATACGTACCGGGCGCCTTGCCAGTGGACACCCGGCGGGTCTGGTCAAAAATGGGCTACCTCAGCGGGAGCGCTCGCGAGCGTGCGTTTGAGCAGCCGGCCGGCGCGGGAGTCTACCCGGCCCTGGTGATAGGCGATTTGTCCGTTGACGATCACCCAGTCGATGCCGCGGGCGGCGGCCACTGGATGGGCGAAGTCGGCGATGTCTTCGAGCATGTCGAGATCGAACAACACCAGGTCGGCGAAAGCGCCGGTCTCGACTCGACCCCGGCCTTCGAGACCGAACCGGGTTGCCGGAAGCGAGGTCATCTTGCGGATCGCCTCGGGCAGCTCGAAGAGCTTCCTGTCTCGACAATAGTGAGCGATCACTCTTGGGAAAGTGCCCCACAGGCGTGGATGTGGATGGGGATCGTTGGGCAGACCATCGGAGCCGACCATGGTCAACGGATGGGCGAGGATAAGGTTCATGTCCGCCTCGCTCATGTTGTGATAGACCGCTCCCGCCGGCATCAGCCGATGCGCTGCCTCGAGCAGCGTAAGCCCCCATTGCGAGGCGATCGCCTCGAGCGTTCGCTGGGCCATCTCCGGATGGGGCGCCGACCAGGTGATGAAGATCTCGACATCAGCGGTGACCTGGCCCGGGTCCAGCGTCGATGAGCTGGCGCTGTAGGGATAGCAGTCGCAATTGCATGGATGCTCGGCGGCGAACCCCTCGAGCCGGGCGATGGCCCCCGGGGCGTTGCCCCAGTTACCGGCACCGGCGCACTTCAGATGCGAGATAACCAGCGGCACGTCCGCGCGACGGGCGGTATCGAAGGCCTCGTGCATCGCCTCGGGAAGACCTTCGAACTCGTTGCGCAGGTGAGTGGCATAGATACCGCCGGCCGCGCCCACCGCCGCCGCCAGCGCATCGATCTCTTCGGCTGGCGCGTGGCGGGCATTGATGTAGGCGAGCCCGGTGCTCAGCCCTATTGCGCCCTGCGCCAAGGCGTCGCTGAGCAGTTCGCGCATGCGCGCGATCTCCTCGGCGCTGGCGGGGCGATCGAAGCGATCCATCAGGTTGGCGCGTAGCGCAGTGTGGCCGATCAGCGCGGCGACATTGATGCTCGGTGACGCCGCCTCCAGCGCCTGCGCATAAGCTTTGAAGCTCGGGTAGCGGAAGTCTTCGCGGCTGCCGAGCAGGTTCATCGGATCGGGAGGATCCCCCGGCAGGCTCACTGGCGAGGCGCTGATTCCGCAGTTGCCGACGATCACCGTGGTCACGCCCTGGGAGAGCTTCGGCAGCATGTCGGGCTGACGTATCACGTTGGTGTCGTCATGGGTGTGGACGTCGATGAAGCCTGGGGCGAGATAGCGCCCTTCGGCATCGATCTGGCGAACCGCGCAGCCATCGGGCAGATCGCCGATCGCGGCGATTTTGTCGCCCGAGATAGCGACATCGGCAAGGTAGGCCGGCCCGCCCAGGCCATCGACGATACGGGCGCGGCGAATCAGTAGGTCGAAAGTCATCGTTGTGCTCCGTGCGGGCTATTCGCGAACCAGAATGCTTTGTTAGATATTTTCTAACCCAAAAATAACAAGCGTGAAAGTTATTTTCAGAAGTCGTCGGTGCAGATGAGCCTTAGGTTCGAAACCCGATGGCTCCTGCGCCTGCTTGTCATCCATGTCGCCCCTGCGCGAAGGCTCTTTCCTTCGCGCCTTCGCGCAGATGGCTTTTTCGCTGGTAGTTTCTTTGCAATTTCGCGCTGGAAAGGTAATGGATCGTTTTTTGAGCTATTACGTAAATATTTTTTCGGCTTTTATGAAAAGATAATCTGTTGAAATTTTTCTTTCGTTATGATCCTTATGGATAAATATCTAGCGAAGGATTTTCCTTCGTCGGTGTCGTCGCAGCACCGCCAGCCGGCCTGCTGGGTCGGTCTCGGAGGATATTGAGAGTACGGCGCTGATCATCGATATTTTTGCGCTATCGTGCGGCGATCTTTCGCCAAGCTTCACGCTGTCGTTTGGGCTGTAACGCTTTTGATCGGCTGAGGATTCGTGTGTTTTCGATACTTGGGGTGGTTGTTTTTTGTACAGCGTGGCGCTTGCCTGCCGCTTGAGTCTCATGCTTTTTTGCTTTTATCGATGGTTATTTTTTGATCATTGACATTATTATTATGTTCAATTACGTAATATCATCTTTTCGATTCCATGTCCTATCTCCAGTGCCGGCTTGGCCCCGCCCGGCGCGTGGAAGCAAGTGGTAGTACGACGGTGGTTCAGGTCGTGCAGCTGGCGAAAAAAAGCCGCCGGTCGATCGACCGGCGGCTTTTTATTCGCGTAAAGGCGGAAAAGCTTCTCCAGATGAAGGGTTATCTCTTGCTCAGGTACTCAGCGACCGCGCTGATATCCTGCTCGCCTAGCCCTGCCGCTGCCGCCTCCTGCCAGATATCGGCGATCTTCGCCAAGCCCGGCAGCCGCGCAGCGTCGCCGCTTTCGAGTGCCAGGCGCGCGTCCTTGAGCCCCCAGTCGAGCGCCATCTCCGTGGAGAAGTCCGAGGCGGCGATCTTGTCCAGCTTGGGCTTCATATAGGGGGCCGCCAGCGGGCCGCCGTCGAGCACCGACCACAGCGTATCGGTGGAGAAGCCGAGCTGCTCGGCGAGCAGCGCAGTCTCGGCGGTGCCCTGCATCACATTGACCAGCCAAGCGTTGACCACCAGCTTCATCCGGCTGCCAGCGCCGACCGGGCCGAGCCAGCGGGTGCCCTTGGAGATCGCCTCGAACACCGGCTCGATCGCGTGGGCACGCTGGCGGTCGCCGCCGGCGAGGATCAGTACCTGGGCCCGTTCGGCGGGGCCTTTGCTGCCCGAGACCGGTGCGTCGACCAGCTCGAGGTCTGGCCGTTCGGCCTCGAAGCGCGCGGCGAGCCGTTTGGTCGCCTCCAGGCCGATGGTGCCCATCTGCGCGACCACCGCGCCGTCAGGGAGCTCGGCGACGGCGCCCTGGTCGCCGAACATGATCTGCTCCGTGGCATCGGCCGTCGCCACCATGCTCAGCAGCACCGAGACCTCGCGAGCGGCTTCGGCTGGGCTGTCAGCCCGGTGAGCTCCTGCCGCTACCAGCGCTTCGTCCTTGCCGGGGGAACGATTCCATACCCACACCTCGAATCCCGCCTTGATCAAGTTAGCGGCGAAGGCGTGGCCCATCGTACCGAGCCCCAGTACCGCCACCTTGGTGTCATGCTTCATGCATTGCTCCCTGTTGTGTTGTAAGTGAGCGCTCACATTTAGAGCTGCCGTAAGTCGATGGGTCGGGTCGGAAACGCATGCCCATGGATGAGCATCACGACTTCGACCAAAGTCGTGGTTTCAGTTAAGTGAAGTTGGCTGCGCGAGGCAAGCCTTCGTCCGTTCGGGCCGTCCAGACCCTGGCGTCGCCGGTGCGAGGTGGAGGGCGGCAGCGGGAGTGAATCAGCCCGGGAGCTCGTGACCAGCGCGCGATCCTGGTCGGTGCGGTGATCGGCGCTGGCTGGTCGGCCAGCGCCGAGTGAGAGAGGCGCGTGAAGCGCTGGGGATGGCCCGCAGACCTCGTGGCTGATCGTTGCCAGCCTGTTCGCCTTCATGGTGTTCTACGCCGGCCTCAACGTCCTCGGCTTTCTGTTCATCTTCTTCCTGGTGCCGGAAACCAAGGGCAAGAGCCACGAAGAGATCGAGAACGAGCTCAAGGAGGGCACCTTCCGTCCGACGCGCTGAGGCGCTTGGTGCGGGTGCCCGGGGGAAGGCGAAAAGCGCCGGTCGAGGGGTTAGAATGCCCCTCCACCGGATATCTTCGCGAGTTCCCCATGTCGTCGATTGCGCCTTCCTCCCATCGTTGCGTCCGCGCCGCCGTGATCGGCGGCGGCCCCGCCGGGCTGATGGCAGCCGAGGCGCTGGCCGAGGCTGGGAGGGAGGTGGCGCTGTTCGAATCGATGCCGACGGTTGGGCGCAAGCTGCTGATGGCCGGCGTCGGCGGGCTCAACATCACCCACTCGGAGGCCAAGCCGTGCTTCGTTTCACGCTACGGTGAGCGGGCCGCGGAGGTCGGGCGCTGGCTCGAGGCTTTCGATGCCGAGCGGCTGCGCGGCTGGCTCGCCGAGCTCGGTATCGCGACCTTCGTTGGCAGTTCTGGAAGGGTCTTTCCCGCCGAGATGAAAGCCGCGCCGATGCTGAGAAGCTGGCTGAGACGGCTACGCAGCACCGGAGTGAGCATTCACTTGAGACATCGCTGGCAGGGCTTCGGCGAGCACCGGAGGCTGCTTTTCGATACCCCGGAGGGAAGGCTCGAGGTCGAGGCCGAAGTGGTGGTGCTGGCGCTCGGTGGTGGCAGCTGGGCGCGGCTCGGTTCGGACGCCGCCTGGTGGCCGTGGCTCGAGCGGGCCGGAGTGCCGCTCGCGCCGCTGGCACCGGCGAACGGCGGCTTCGAGGTCGAAGGTTGGTCGCCTTATCTGCGCAGTCGCTTCGCCGGGGCGCCGCTCAAGACCGTGACGCTGCGTATGAAAACGCCGAGTGGGGATGGGCCGGCTCGCCGCGGTGAGCTGATCATCACCGAGTACGGGGTGGAGGGCGGATTGATCTATGCCTGCTCCGCGGCGCTGCGCGAGCGGCTCTACGCCGAGGGCCGGGTGAGCGTGCTGCTCGATCTCGCCCCGGATCGCGACGAGGCCACGCTGGCTCAGGCCCTGGCGCGCCCGCGCGGGCGCAAGTCGCTCGCCTCGACGCTACGCTCCCGCGCGGGCATCGATGGCGTCAAGCGCGCGCTGCTCAACGAGCTGGCGCCGCGCGAAGCGCTCGCGGACCCAGCGCAGCTGGCGCGGGCGATCAAGGGGTTGGCGCTGGAGCTCAAAGCCACCCGGCCGATCGACGAGGCGATCAGCACCGCGGGCGGCGTTCGCTTCGACGCACTCGACGACGGCGGCATGCTCAAGGCGCTGCCGGGCGTGTTCTGCGCAGGGGAGATGCTCGACTGGGAAGCGCCGACCGGTGGCTACCTGTTGACCGCCTGCTTGGCCTGCGGCCTGCACGTCGGTCGCGCCGCGGCCCAGTGGCACTCGGCTGCGCGCTCGACCGTGGTGAAGTCGTAGTTGGTCAGCGCTCGCTTACTCTCCATGCCCCCATCCTCGGCATGCTAGCAGGCCTGGCCTCGCCGGATGCTAGCGCTCCAGCGCTTCGCGGACGAAGCTCAAGCGATCCTGGCCGAAGAACAGCTCGCCATCGACGATGAAGCTCGGCAGGCCGAAGACTCCTTGCTCGAGGGCCTGGCGGGTACGCTGGGCGAGCAGTGCGTCGATGTCGCTGCTGGTCGCGCGCTCGATCAGCCTGTCGCCATCGAGCCCGGCGCGATCGCACAGCGTACGCAGCACGCCGAGCGACTCCACCCCTTCTCCATGCGCCCACAGGGTTCTGAACACGCTGGCGATGAAGGTCTCCTGGCCGGCGTGGCCGTCGCTCGCGAGCGCTATGCGCAGCGCGACGTCGGCACGCGGTGCTCCCCCCTCGGGGAGGGTCAGCGGCACCCCGTAGCGCTCGGCGAAGCGCTCGAGGTCGCGGCGCATGTAGCGACGCTTGAGCTCATGCGGGGGCGCGGCATTCTCGATGCCGGCCATTAGCTGGCGTAGGGAGAGCGGGCGCCAGGCGATCTCTTCGTCGTACTCCTCGGTGAGCCCTTCGAGCTGGGTCCAGGCGAGGTAGCTATAGGGACTGACGAAATCGAAGAAGAATTCGATACGCTTGGCCATGGCGGGTGCTCCTCAGCGGTCCGCACCGGCGGTGGGTCGGCCGGCTAGCGTTCACCTTACTCCCTGCTATGGATGCTTTCGAGGAGGTTTTGGTTACCTGGTTTTGCCCCGGATGCCAACGGGCCGCCCGAGGGCGGCCCGTTGATGACGGCTGGCGGCGATGCCTCGCTCAGTCGTAGTCGACGTCCGAGTAGAGCACCCGCACGCGCAGGGTATGCGACACCTGGCGCAGCGCCTCGAGCGCCTGTTGGCCGTAGGCCTTGTCGACGTCGATCACCACATAGCCGACCTCGGCGTTGGTCTGCAGGTACTGGCCCGAGATGTTGATGCCGTGCTCGCCCAGCACCCGGTTGATCTCCGACATCACCCCGGGCACGTTGTCGTGGATGTGCAGCAGGCGATGCTTGTTGGGGTGCGATGGCAGCGCCACCTCGGGGAAGTTGACCGAGGTCACGGTGGTGCCGTTGTCGGAGTAGGTGATCAGCTTCTCGGAGACCTCGATGCCGATGTTCTCCTGCGCCTCCATGGTCGAGCCGCCGACATGGGGAGTGAGGATCACGTTGTCGAGCTCGCGCAGCGGCGACTCGAACTCCTCATCGTTGCTCTTCGGCTCGACCGGGAAGACATCGATCGCCGCGCCGCGCAGGTGGCCTGAAGCGAGCGCTTCGGCGAGCGCCTCGATCACCACCACCTTGCCACGCGAGGCATTGATCAGCACCGAGTCCTGCTTCATCAGCGCAAGCTGCTCCTTGCCGATCATCCAAGTGGTCGAGGGCAGTTCGGGCACGTGCAGGGTGACGATGTCGGCGCGTGAGAGCAGCTCCTCGAGCGAGCCGACCTGGCGCGCATTGCCCATGTCCAGCTTGGTCACCACGTCGTAGTAGATCACCTGGAGGCCGAGCCCTTCAGCGAGTACCGAGAGCTGGGCGCCGATGCTGCCATAGCCGACGATGCCGAGGATCTTGCCGCGTACCTCGTTGGAGCGCACCGCCGACTTGTCCCAGCCGCCGCGATGGGCGCCGGCGTTCTTCTCCGGG
Source organism: Halotalea alkalilenta (assembly GCF_001648175.1). NCBI lineage: Bacteria > Pseudomonadati > Pseudomonadota > Gammaproteobacteria > Oceanospirillales > Halomonadaceae > Halotalea > Halotalea alkalilenta. Next base: position 806,510 of record NZ_CP015243.1, read on the forward strand.
ATACGGCGCATCAGCATGATCATCTCGCCGATCACCAGCTCGGCCACCGAGCGGGTGTTGGAGTAGGGCGCGTTGAACACCGGGATCCCGCGGTGGAGCGCCGCGGTGAGGTCGACCTGGTTGGTGCCGATGCAGAAGCAGCCGACCGCGTTGAGCTTCTCGGCCGCCGCGAACACCCGCTCGGTAAGCTGGGTGCGCGAACGGATGCCGATGAAGTGGACGTCCCTGATCTTCTCGATCAACGCTTCTTCGTTCAGCGAAGTCTTCAGGTGCTCGATGTTGCTGTAGCCGGCCGCGAGCAGGTTGTCCACGGCGGACTGGTGGATGCCCTCGAGCAGCAGGATCTTGATCTTGCTCTTGTCCAGGGACGTCTTGGCCATCTTTGCATCAACCTCGTGGGTGGCTGGCGCCGGTCGAAGTCGCGGCTCGGCGCGGGGAAGAATGAAGGGGGCAAGATATTACCATGGACCATCGCGGTGCTCGCGTGGAAAGCGTTCACGCCCAAGTTGAAGGGCGCTCATTACGCCGCTAGGTTCTGGGCGGGCGGCGAACGATGAGCTGGTCGACGTCACTGCTAGCCTGAACGTTGAGAGCTGCCGGTTCCCCGAGCGTCAGCATCAGTCGGTTGGCCCAGGCGAATATCGCTGTGGCCTGGATCAGATCGAGGAGCGCGTCGAAGCTCACCCCCTGCTTGATGAGGGGGGCGAACTGCTCGGCACCGAATTGGTCGGGACGGCGAGTCAGCGCCAGGGCGAAGTGGATGATGGCACGCTCGCGTTCGCTGGTGCCGGCGTGTTCCGGGTCTTCGAACAGCTGCTCGATGACATCGCGGCGCTTGGCGCGTTGCTCGAAACGCTGGGCGTGCACCGAGGCGCAGTAGACGCAGCCGTTGTCGCGCGACACGGCGGCGGCGGCGAGTTCGCGCTCTGCCCGGGCGGCGCCGCCCGAGCCATACATGATCGCGTTGTAGGTCAGCGAACGCTGGCGCAGGATCTCGGGCTGCAGAGCCAGCAGCAGGTAGTAGTCGGAGCTGCGCGCCTGAGGGTGGCTTTCATCGAGGATCGCAAGCTGCGTCTCGTTCGCCGCCGAGGGCTCGAGGGGTTCGAGCCAGGCGCGCCAGCCCAGTGTGGCGAAGGTGAACGCCGAGGCCGCCGGTCGCGCTGCTGGATGGCGTGCTGGCAGTTTCGCCTTCCGCTCGAAATCTGGCTTGTCAGCACTGTGTCGCAATGCGTCGAGGCCGGCCACCATCCGGGCCTGGTAGGCGACGAAGGCGATCAGCTGGGCGATCGCCACCACCGCGGCGGTGGACAGGCCTGCCGCGATCAGCGCAGAGAGGTGTTCGCGCCGCGCAGCACCAGGGTCGACGCTCAGCCGATGACTGAAATCGAGCAGCGCGCGAAGGCGCGGCTCCTCCACCCGGTCGCGCTGGTCCTGTGCCACCGCCTCGAGCAACCAGGTCTCGATCCGCCCCTCGAGACGCGTGCGATAGGCAGCGGCGAGCACGTTGGACGGTGCTAGCGCAGCAGCGTGGAGCGCGACCAGCAGGCGTTCGTCGAGCGGTGTGTCATCGAGCTCCGGAACGAACAATGCCTCGAAGGCGGCCTGGGTGTGGATCATGACTTTGGGACGCTGGCGCCTTAGTCGCGCGATCTCGCTCTCCTCGGACAAGGCAGCGAGACGTCCGATTTCGTCCGTTGGTGCAGTAGGTGTCGGTTGGCTCATGGATTCTCCCCATGGATGGAAAAAGGGCGGACTTCAGAACAGGACGCTGCCACCGCGCGGGCGAGGAAAGAGAGCACGCGCGGCCAGGACTCCTGGTTGGCGCGGGCGTTGTCGCGCATGCTTCCGCCACCGCTGCTGAGGATGCCCGAGACGGGGTGGGGGCGGACGATCGCCGTGGTTGGCAAGTGTGGGAAGACGATCGCGTGACCGGCGTCTCGATAGCAGTGATGTTCGACTGGATAAGGATGATCATGCGCGGCGAGGCGCATTTCGATCATTCGTGCGAACTGCGCCGAGGGCCAGGAACCATCGTCGCTGGCCGAGAGCAACAGTATCGGTGCGCGGATCCGCTCGACGGGCATGCGTGCCCGATCGCAAGCATCCTGGTCTTCCAGTGCGGTAAGCAGCGCATAGGCATGGCGCTTCGGCTCCGGGCCGTCATCGTAGGGTGCCCAGCTGGCGCGAGGGTTGTCCTGCCATAGATCCGGCAGCCGCTTGCCGTCGAGCAGCCAGCAAGGCCCCTCGCGGCCCGCCGCTGGGTCGGCGGCGCTCTGTGCGGGGTGGACGAAAGCGCTGGGTACGTAGCCGACCACCGCCGAGACCCGCTCGGGAAAAAGCGAGGCGAGCAGCAGCACCAGTTCGCCGCCGCGTGACTGGCCGCTCAAGGCGACGAAGCCATTGAGCGGCGAGACTTCCTCCCTTAGCCAGTCGAGTGCGTCGACGAAATACTCGAGCGGGGTATTGGAGATGTAGTCAGGTCGCCCTGGTGCCTTGAAGTAGCCGAGCGCGAGGGCGGCGTAGCCGTGGGAGGCATAGAGCGCGCCGCGCGCCTCGCTGATGCCGCCGCCCGAGCCGTTGAGCACCATCACCGCGGGGAAGGGCCCCTCTCCTGCGGGGAGAAACAGTGTGCCGGACACGCCCGCTTGGCGAATTTCGCGCCGCTGTACGCCTTCACCCAGATAGCGCTGGATGAAGCGACCGCTCGCGCGCTCCTCGCCACCGCCGCTCATGGCGCACAGCTCTATCTCCACTGGTTCCACCGGTGTTGGCGGTGGCTGGATATCGCCTGTTTCGGGTGTCATGGCGTGGACCATGCCCATTGGCGAGACGCCGTGGTAGTCGTTCGACACTCCCGCCGCCTCGAGCGGGGCGTGGATGGTCAGGTCGATCTGGCCCTGGTGATCGGCCTGGAAGCTCGCGCGGCTGGTCCATACCGCGCCATCTGGCTGGCGCGAAGAGGCGGTGAGCCGGATTCGCTCGCCAGGCGCGAGGCCGACGATCTGGATGCGGCGCTCGACATCGATCAGTGCATCGCGCGGGGTGACCTCGATACTGGCCACGGCTACCGTTCCTCTACCCGAGTGACCATCTGAGCCGCGGTACGGTCGCTGTTCATCGGCTTGACCTCGAGCCCGTTGCGCGCCGCCCAGACGTTCTGGTAGTGGAACAGAGGGATCACGCCGACATCGTTGGTCACCGTTACCGCTGAGCGACGCAGGATCGCCTCGCGCTCGCCCTCGTCGAACGCCGAGGTCGCCTCGGCCAGGTCCCGATCGACCTCGGCGTTGCTGTAGTGGCCCCAGTTGGAGGCGCCGCGTCCGGCCTCGGAGTCGACCGTGGTGAGGATATTGACCAGCGCATAGGCTGCCTCGCCGGTGCCATTGCCCCAGGCGATCATGCTCAGCGCATACTCGTTCTTGTTCGCGGTCCCTGAATACACTGCCCAAGGCACCACGTCGACCTGGGTGCGCACGCCGATCCTGGTCCAGAATTGCGCGACCGCCTGGGCGGTTTCAGGCGCCAGCGGGTAACGGTCGTTCGGGGCGTGGATGGTCAGGCGGAAACCTTCGGGAAAACCGGCTTCGGCCAGTAGCTGCTTGGCCCGTTCGGGATCGAAAGGAATCTCCGGGATATCCGGGTTGTAACCGAAGGTGTCTTTCGGCATCCACTGATTGGCGACGCTGGCCGCTCCTTGCATGATCCGCTCGGTGATCGCTTCGCGGTTGATCGCCAGCGACAGCGCCTCGCGTATACGCTGGTCACGCAACGGGTTGTCGGCCAGCGGTTTGCCGGCGTTGTCGGTGATGTACCGGTTCGGCCCTTCGCGGAAACTCGGCTGCAGCAGCAGCACGCGCAGACCATCGTAGGCGAAGACATTGACGTCGTTGGACCCGTTTAGCCGCTCCAGATCGGAGACCGAAACCTTGTCGATCACATCGACGTCGCCGGACAGCAGCGCCGCGGTGCGTGCCGGAGCGTTGGGGATGTAGCGGTAGTCGACCTTGGCCCAGGTCGGTGCTTCGGCGTCATTGTCCCTATAGTTCGGGTTGGCCGCGAGTTCGATCCGCTCACCCGGTGTGTAGGAGACGAAACGGTAGGGGCCGGTGCCGATCGTCGCCTTGCCCGAATTGAAGTCGGCGGCACTGGCACCCTCGGTGGCGTGCCGTGAGACCACATAGACCGAGGTGAGGTCGAGCGGCAGGTTGGGATTGGGCGTATTGGTCTTGATCACCAGAGTGTGCGGATCGGGCGCGGTGACCGAGTCGATGGTGCGCAGGAAGCCCGCGAAGCTTGCCACGCTTCCCGGCATGGTGCGCGCGCGCTGGTAGGAATGGATCACGTCGTCGGCGGTGAACGGCGTGCCATCGTGCCACTGCACGTCATTGCGCAGAGTGAATTCCCAGGTATTCGGATCGATGTTGCGAAAGTTCTCCGCCAGCGCTGGTTTTGCCCGGTTGTCCCAGTTCTTCGAGGTCAAGGTATCGAAGATCTGAATCGCCACCGAGTTGTTGCCGGCATGGTTGTTGAGCTCTGGGTCGACCGCTGATACGGGATCGGCGAAGGCGATGCGCAGGGTGCCCTGGGGAGTCGTATCTTGGGCAGCGGCATGGATCGCGGTGGCCAGCGCGGATGAGACGATGAGCGTCGACAGCAGTTTCTTCATGGGTCCGTTTTCCTCGGTTGGATAGGTCTCAAGCCGTGTCATTGAGGTGGCAGGCACTCAGGTGCCCGGATGCGATGGGCTTGAGTGCTGGCGCCTCGCGCTGGCAGCGTTCGTGGGCATAGGGACAGCGAGGGTGGAAATGGCAGCCGCTGGGAGGGTCCAGCGGGCTTGGGATTTCCCCGCGAATCGCACTGAAACGCTTCTTGCCGGTGCTGATCCTCGGCATCTCGGCGAGTAGCGCTTGGCTATAGGGGTGATTCGGGCGACTGAACAGCTCCTCGACATCTGCCTGTTCCACCACCCGGCCCAGGTACATCACCACCACGCGGTCGCTCAAGTGCTCGACCACCCCAAGGTCGTGGCTGATGAACAGATAGGTCAGCCCGAGCGTTTCGCGCAGTTGCATGAACAGGTTGATGATCTGGGCCTGGATCGAGACGTCCAGCGCGGCTACCGCCTCATCGCAAACCAGCGTCCGCGGCTGCACCGCCAGCGCCCTGGCGATGCCGATGCGGGCGCGCTGGCCGCCGCTGAACTGGTGCGGATAGCGAAAGCGATAAGCGGGATCGAGCCCGGCCCGGTCGAGCTGGTCGCTGACGTAGTCGTCCAGTTCAGCATGCGAGCAGAGCCCATGTACCTTGGCCGCTTCGCCGACGATCTCGTTGACCCTTGCCCGCGGATTGAGGCTCGCGTAGGGGTTCTGGAAGATCATCTGGGTATCGAGTCGCGCGCGTCGGCGCTGTTTGTCCGTCAGCGCCGAAAAAGCCTGGCCTCGATAGCGCAGATCACCAGAGGTAGGGGGGATGATACTGGCGAGCATCCTGCCCAGGGTCGACTTGCCGCACCCGGATTCACCGACCAGGCCGACTACCTCACCGCTTCTCAACTCGATATCCACGCCGTCCACGGCATGCACCACTGGGAATGGTTTGGCCAGTCCAGCGCGCTGGACCAGACGCTCGACCAGGTCGGGCTTGCGCGCGAAGCGCTTGACCGCTTTGTCGAGCGAGAGCAGCGGTGCTTCCTGGGCGTTCCTCGTCGCGACCGAGGGATTGGTGCTCATCGCAGGGCCTGCGCGTCGAGTTGGCTGTCGAGTGGGTGGACGCAGCGCGCCAAATGGTGAAGTGCGGTACTCGATGGCGTCAGTGCGGGTATCCGGCGGCATGTCTGGTTGGCTCGATGGCAGCGGGCCATGAACGAGCAGCCCTGCGGTAGTTCGAACATGTTCGGGGTCATTCCTGGAATCTGCGCCAGCGGTACACCGCGCGGATTGTTGCTCGGCAGGCTCTTGATCAGTCCGTCGGTATAGGGATGACGGGGTGCGCCGATGACATCGCCGACAGGACCCTGTTCGACGATGCGCCCGGCGTACATTACTGCTAGCTCGTCAGCGAGTCCCGACACCACCGAGAGATCGTGGGTGATCCAGATCACTGCGGTACCGAACTCGGCGGCCAAGCGCTGAACTTCGGCAAGAATCTGTGACTGGATGGTGACATCCAGTGCCGTGGTCGGCTCATCGGCGATCAGGACGTCGGGGCGGTGGAGCAGTGCGATGGCGATCGCCACCCGCTGGCGCATGCCGCCGGAGAGCTGATGGGGGTAGTTCGAAAGCCGGCGCAGCGGATCGGCGATGCCGGTCATTTCCAGCGCCTCGAGCGCCCGCGACCGGGCTTTGCGGTGGCTGACCCGGGCATGGGCGCGCACCGCCTCGATCATCTGGAAGTCGATTCTGAGCACCGGATTGAGCGTCATCATCGGGTCCTGGAAGATCATCGCCAGGCGTCTGCCGCGTAGGCTACGCAGCTCGCGCTCGGGCAGCCCGACCAGATCGTACCCGTCGAGCAGCACCTCCCCCGAAACGATCCGGCCAGGGCGGTCGATCAGCCCCATGATCGAGTAGCCAGTCACCGATTTGCCCGAGCCGGATTCGCCCACTAGCCCCAGCACCCGGCCACGTTCGAGACGCAGGGAAAGCGACTCGACTGCCGGCAGCTCGCCATCGTTGGTGGTGAAGCGGGTCGTCAGGTCGCGCACTTCGAGTACCGGCGCAGCGGATGTTCGTTCGTCGAGCACGGATCATCTCCTCAGCCGGGGATTGAACAGGTCGCGCAGCCGGTCGCCGATCAGATTGATCGTGATCACGGTGACCAGCAGCGCCACGCCGGGGAAGAAGCTGATCCAGTACTCACCAGAGAGCATGTACTGGAAGCCGTTGGAGATCAGCAGGCCCAACGACGGTTCGGTAATCGGTACGCCGAGGCCAAGGAAAGACAGCGTCGCTTCCAGTGAGATCGCTCGGGCGACCTGCAGGGTCGCGACCACGATCAGCGGCGGCAGGCAGTTGGGCAGCAGGTGACGTACCACCACTCGCCAGCTTGGCAGCATCAGGCACTGCGCTGCCTCGATGTATTCCTTGCCACGTTCGGTGAGCGCTTGGCCGCGAACCGTGCGCGCGTAGTAGGCCCATTCGATCACCACCAGGACCAGCAGCACGTTGAGGATTCCCTTGCCGAGGAAAGCGAGGATCATCAGCGCGACCAGGATCGAAGGGAACGACAGCATCAAGTCGACGCTGCGCATGATCAGCGCATCGACACGACCGCCGAAGTAGGCCGCGGCGAGCCCCATCGCGGTACCGAAGATGAACGCGCAGAGCGCCGAGCCGATACCGACGACCAGGCTGATACGCAGGCCGTAGAGAATGCCGGAAAGCAGGTCGCGCCCTTGGGCGTCGGTACCGAGCCAGTAGATCAGCCCTGTACTCATTGCCTCCGAGCCCGGTGGCAGCCGGGCATCCATCACGTCCAGTTGCATCAGATCGTAAGGGTTCTGCGGTGCGATCCAGGGGGCGAACAGCGCGCCCGCCACCAAGCAAAATGCGGCCAGGGCGGCGAATATGGCGATCTTCGAGGCGAAGAACTCGCGCGCGAAACGTAGCCCCAGCGAGGGTCTGAGCGTTGGCTGGGGCCCGGGCTTGCTCCGGCTCATGCGCCGGCCTCCAGGCGAACGCGTGGGTCGAGCAAGCGATAGAGGATGTCGACGCAGAGATTGATCATGACGAAGAGGCAAACGACGATCATCAGGTAGGCGACGATCACCGGCCGGTCGAGGGCATTGATGCTGTCGATGATCAGTTTGCCGGCACCGGGCCAGGCGAAGATCGACTCGGTGACCACGGCGAAGGCGATGGTCGAACCGAACTCGAGGCCGATCACCGTGACCAGCGGAATGAGGGTGTTCTTCAACACATGGATGCCGATGATCCGTTTGGGGGCAATGCCATTGGCGCGGGCGAAGCGGATGTAGTCCTGCGGCAGCACCTCGCGAACTCCGGCACGGGTCAGGCGCAGGACCAGCGCGACCTTGAACAGAGCCAGGTTGAGCGCTGGCAGCAGCAGGTGGCGCCAACCATCGAGGGTCAAAAACGACCAGCCGTAACCCATGATCGACACCGTCTCGCCGCGTCCGGTGCTTGGCAGCCAGCCGAGTGAGACGCTGAAGATCATGATCAGCAGCAGGCCGACCCAGAAGGTCGGCAGGCTGAAGCCGATGATGCTGCCCCCCATGATCATCCGGGCGAACCAGCGATCGGGGTAGAGCCCGGCGAGCAGGCCGAGAGGGATACCGATGAGGATCGCCAGCCCGGTCGCAGCGAAGGCCAGCTCGAAGGTGGCCGGCAGGCGCTGGAGAATCAGCGGCAGCGCCGGCATGTTGTAGACGTAGCTCTGCCCCAGATCGCCCTGCAGGGCATTGGCGAGAAAGACGCAGTATTGAATCCACAGCGGCTGGTCGAGGCCGAGGCTCGCGATCATCCGTGCCCGCTCCGCCTGGGTAGCGTCCTCGGCGACCAGGATATCGATCGGATTGCCGATCACATGGAGGCCGAAGAATACGATCAGCGTCATCAGCAGCAGGATCGTTGCGGCTTGCAGCAGCCTGCGGATCAGCCAGACGGTCATGGCGTCTCATTCTCCACGTCGGCGGTGACCTCGGCATGCAGGGTTTGCAGCAGCGGCTTGTAGGCGCTGGCGGGATGGCGTTTGAAGCCATGCAGGCGAGCGTGGGCGACCCGCTCGATCTCGTCGATCAGCGCCTCGGCGACGGAACTCAACGGTTTGGAGGAAGGGCTGAAAACGCCGAAATAGAACGGTATTTCAGCGTCGAGCGGGCGTATGACCACCCCTTCGAGCGGGACACCGAACGCGGTGGCCGGCTCGAGCACCGCGATGCCTAGGCCCTCGCGTGCCGCCATCATCGCGTTGAGCGAGCTTGAGTTCTCGAACAGCGCGGCCGGCGCTAAGTCCGCGCTGCGGAAGGCTTGGTCGAGGCGGTGGCGCAGCCGGTTGCCGTTGAGCAGAGTGAGCAGACGCTTGCCGCTGAGTGCGGCCAGCGGCAGTACCGGATGGTGAGCGAGTGGATCGTCATGACGCAATACGGCGACGCAGGGCGCCTCGCCGATCCAGTGCAGGTCGAGGCCGCGATGTTCCAGCGGCAGGCTAGAGACGCCGAGGTCGACATTGCCGGAGAGCAGTGCGCCGACGATCTGCTCGGCGCTGGTCGTGCGCAGCTGCATGTGCTCTGGCAGCAGCGCTTGGTCGAGCTGGCCCAGTGCCGCTGGCAGTAGCCCGGCACCGATCGCGGGCGTTGCCACCAAGGCGATCGGTTGTAGCCGGCGCTCGCCGATCGCGCGTGCGCGGCGCTCGATCTGACGCAGGCCGCCCAGGAAAGGTTCGACCTCGATGTAGAGTTCGCAGGCCCGTTGGGTCGGTCGCACTCGCGGTCCGGCTCGCTCGAACAGCGCGTAGCCGAGTTCCGCTTCGAGCTCCTGGATCACCCGGGTGACTACCGGCTGGGAACGCCCGAGTAGTTGTCCCGCGGCGGTAATGCTGCCGGTGGACATCACCGCGGCGAACGCTTCCAGTTGACGGATTTCCATCGTGCTCAATCCCTGCTCAAGGCTCGATCGAGGAAATAGACCACCGTCTTGGTCATCGCACGGGTTCCTCTCCCAAGGTGATCTTATCGGCGTCGCGCCACTCGCTGCCGTCGAGTTCGGGTTTGGCGTAGGCCAGCAGTGCCTGCCAGTGCTGATCGATGTCCTCGCGGTAGAGATCCGCCGCGATCGATTGGGCCAGCCAGGCCGCTCCGACGCTGATCGCAGGGATGTCACCGCTGACTTTGCCGAGCGAGAGGGTGGCGCCGTAGTTGAAAGCGTGCAGGTTGGCGAGCGCTGGAGCGCTGCCAGGGGTACGCTCGGTGAACTGGAAACCATCGCCGAGCCAGGGAAAGGCGCCGAGTTCTACGCTCTCGAGCTCCGCCGGAGGCGTGAAGCGATCGCGCCAGCGCGCGATCATCGGCGTCAAGGCCGCCAGCTCTGGTCGCGCTTCGAGTTCGATGCTGAATCCGGTGGCGATGATCAGGAAATCGGCTTCGAAGTTGCGTTCGCCGCGGGTGGCGATCAGCAGACCGTGTTCGAGCTCGGTGATCGACCCGATCGCACAGTCGAAGTGGAAGAAGGCGTTGTCGTGACGGCTGACCCGTAGGGTCGAGCCGTGCGGGGCCGGGGTCTGAGTAGCCAGCGAATAGTGCATGATCCGCCAGCGCCAAAGAGGCGAAAGCGTTGGGAAAGCGCAGGTGAAACCGGGATTGCCGATGCCCATCAGTTTATTGATCGTCGGCATCTCGCGGCGGCGAGCGAGCAGGCGTACCTCGGCGGCGCCGTGTTCGAGTGCCTCGGCGGCATTGTCCATCGCCGACGCGCCCATGCCGATGACGGCCACCCTGCGCCCGGCCAGAGCGGCGAAATCGATCGCCTCTGATGAGTGCGCCCAGCGCGATTTATCGAGTCCTTTGACGAAATCGGGCAGGTAGGGAGCGCCCAGGCCTTCCCGACCAGTGGCGAGCACGACCTTGCGTGCGAGCAGGCACTCGGAAGTGGAGCCTTCGACATGCAGGCGCAGTAGCTCTCCCTCGGGCTCGATCAGAGTGACCCGCTCACAGTGCTCGACCTCGATGCCCAGTACATCGCGATACCAGAGCAGATATTCCTGCCACTGCGGCCTTGGGATCTTGTCCAGGGCCTCCCAAGCGAGATCACCGAACTGGGCGCGGTACCAAGCCTGGAAGGTCAGGCTTGGTATTCCCGCCGCTGGCCCGAGCAGCGTCTTCGGCGAGCGCAGTGTCTCCATGCGGGCATAGTCGAGCCAAGGCCCGGTACGTCCAGGCGCGGCACGGTCGATGATCCGAATATCGCTTATGCCTTGGCGCGCGAGCGAGAAGGCAGCGGCGAGCCCGCACATGCCCGCACCGATGATCACCACGGCGGTGATCCGCTCCCCGTTCGCCATGTGCCGTTCCGGCACCCAGGCGGCGGGAGGATGGTTGAGCAGCGACAGCTCGCGGGCGACCTGGGCTTCCAGCTGCGCGAGACTGCTGGGCGCACGGTAGTCGGATGCAGGCATGAATGGAGGCTCGTGATTGAAATTGTTGATTCTGATTTCACATTCTTTAGCAAACAGCATGCGAGAAATAAATAATACATCGCTATAACGTCATTCATTTGCCATGAGCGCCTGCCGGTGCATCGGGTTTTTTCGAACTTGGTGCCTCCCGGAGAGGCGTGCTTCGACGAGCCTTCGCATCGATGGCTCGACTGCCTCCGTGGCTTGGGCGCTCGCCACCAAAGACAACGCATGGATAGCAGCACATTGTTCGACCAGCGGAGCGATCCACTCGATACCAACCTGGACGGGGCGAGACCCCATTGGGAGGAGGTTCTGCCAATGGGCGACCGTATCGAGTCGATGCAAGGCGTTCGTGGGTGGTGCGCCGATGAGTCCACCGCATCCCTTGTGCCATAATGTCGATTCGTTTCGCGGCCGCTCTCCAGCGGTCCTTGACCAGCCTTTGATGCGATGGGGAACATGGCCGAACAGCATGATGAACCGCGCGGTGCGGATGGCGCCGTGCCGGACGAGGAAGATTTCGCCGCGACCCTTTCGCGCCTGGAGGCGTTGGTCGAGCGGCTCGAGGCCGGGGATCTGAGTCTCGAGGCCTCGCTCACCGCTTTCGAGCAAGGGGTCAGGCTGACCCGCGACGCGCGTAAGCGCCTGGAGTCCGCGGAGCTCAAGGTCAAGACCTTGCTCGAGCGCGACGATGGCGGGGTCGATGAGCGTCCGTTCGAGGAGGGCGCATGAGCGCGCGTGAGCTGGTGCGGCACGCGGCAAGGGTGGAGGCGGCGCTCGAGGCGCTGCTCGCCGGCAGCGCCGGCCCGGATGCGCGGCTCGAGGAGGCGATGCGCTATGCGGTGCTCGGTGGCGGCAAGCGGCTGCGCCCGACGCTGGTCTATGCCACAGGCGAAGCGCTGGGCATCGCCCCCGAGCGCCTGGACGCAGTGGCGGCGGCGGTCGAGCTGATCCACGCCTATTCTCTGGTCCATGACGATCTGCCGGCGATGGACGACGACGATCTGCGCCGCGGCCGGCCCACGGTCCATCGCGCCTTCGATGAGGCGACCGCGATCCTCGCCGGCGATGCGCTGCAGACTTTGGCCTTCGAGGCGCTGGCGCAAAGCGGTGAACCGCGCGCGGCTCGCCTGATCGGTGCGCTGGCGCGGGCCTCGGGACGCGCGGGGATGGCCGGTGGCCAAGCGCTGGATCTTGGCGCGGTCGGTCGTCTTATCGATCTCGATGCACTGATCGAGATTCACCGCCACAAGACCGGTGCACTGATCACCGCCTCGGTCGAACTGCCCGCGCTCCTGGTGCTCGACGATACTGATCGAACGCTCACCGCGCTGCGCCGCTTCGGCGCTGCGATCGGACTCGCCTTCCAGATCCAAGACGACGTGCTCGATGTCACTGGCGATACCGAGGTGATCGGCAAGACCCAGGGGGCCGATGCCGAGCGTGGCAAGCCTACCTATCCCGTGCTGCTCGGCCTCGACACCGCGGCGGCCAGGGCCCAGGGGCTGATAGTCGATGCCTGCGACGCGCTCGCCCCGCTTGGCGAGCGTGCGGCGCCCCTGAGCGCGCTGGCCCGCTACATGGTCGACCGCGATCATTGAACGTTCCCTCGCCGGCGGGATTCGCCCGGCGCAAAGGTGCCTGATGCGAAGTTTCGAGCGATTTCCCGCCTGGATGCCTGCGACTGCGCTGCTCGACCGCGCCGGGACGCCTGCACGCCTGCGCGGGCTTGCGCCGAGCGAACTTGTGGCGCTCGCGGACGAGCTGCGCGAGCTGCTTTTGTATCTCGTCGGCAGGGGCGGCGGCCATCTGGGCGCAGGCCTAGGTGTGGTCGAACTGACCATCGCGCTGCACTACGTTTTCGACACCCCGACCGACCGTCTGGTGTGGGACGTTGGTCATCAGGCCTATCCGCACAAACTGCTTACCGGCCGGCGCGACACGCTCGCCAGCATTCGTCGCTTCGGCGGCGTGGCACCGTTCCCGAGCCGTGACGAGTCGCCGTTCGATGCTTTCGGCGTCGGTCACGCGGGCACCGCCGTCTCCGCTGCGCTCGGCATGAGCCTGGCGGCGCGGGCCACAGGGAGCGGCCAGCGGGTCTGTGCGGTGGTCGGCGATGGCGCCTTGACCACCGGGATGACCTTCGAGGCGCTCGCCCATGCGGGTGATCTCGGCGCGGACGTGCTGGTGGTGCTCAACGACAACGGCATGTCGATCTCGCCCAACGTCGGCGCCCTGGCCAAGCGGCTGCCGAGCGCGCCGGATGCCCCGGTCGACGGCGTCGCCGGGCTGTTCGAGACCCTCGGCTTCGACTACACGGGGCCGCTCGACGGACACGACCTCGGCGCGCTGGTCGCTGAGCTTGCCCGGTTGCGTGGGCTGCCCGGGCCGCGCTTGCTCCACGTGGTCACCGAGAAGGGCGCGGGCTACCTGCCCGCCGCCAGCGACCCGCTACGGCTCCATGCCCATTCGCCCTCGCGTTCGAGCGCCGGTGCACCACGTTACGATGCGCTGTTCGGCGACTGGGCCTGCGCCGCGGCGAGCCGCGAGCCGCGCATGGTCGCGATCACCCCTGCGATGCGCGAAGGCTCCGGGCTCGCCGGCTTCGCCGCCGCATGGCCCGAGCGCTTCTTCGACGTCGCGATCGCCGAGCAGCACGCTGTCACCCTGGCCGCGGGGATGGCCTGCGAAGGACTCAAGCCGGTGGTCGCGATCTACTCGACCTTCCTCCAGCGCGGCTTCGATCAGCTGATCCACGACGTCGCGCTGCAGAACCTGGACGTCACCTTCGCCGTCGACCGCGCAGGCCTGGTCGGTGAGGATGGTCCTACTCACCATGGCGCCACCGATCTCAGCTGGCTGCGCTGCGTGCCCAACCTGATGGTGATGGCGCCCGCCGATGGCGCCGAGTGCCGGCGCATGCTCGACTTCGCCCTCGACCACCCAGGGCCCGTCGCGGTGCGCTACCCGCGTGGCGAGGCCGTGCCCGGCGACGATGACGCCGCGCCGCTCGAGCTCGGCCGCGGGCGCTGGCTACGGCGTGGTGGTGAGGTCGCACTGCTGTGCTTTGGTGCGCCGCTGGCCGAGGCCCGCGAGGCCGCGGAGCGGCTCGACGCCAGCCTGATCGACATGCGCTTCGTCAAACCGCTCGACCGGCAGGCGCTGTTGGAGGCCGCGGCCGGCCACCGGCTGCTGGTGTCGATCGAGGAGAACAGCGTACTCGGCGGCGCGGGCAGCGCGGTGGCGGAGCAGCTCTGCGAGCTCGAAAAGTCGCCGCCGCTGCTGCGGCTCGGGCTGCCCGATCGCTTCGTCGCCCACGGCGATCGCCGCAAGCTGCTCGAAATCTGCGGGCTGGACGCCGCCGGGATCGAGGCCGCAGTGCGCGCCCGGGTCACATGGCGGGATGTCGAGGAGACGTCGCTGCGTTCCGAGGGCGACGAATGACTCGCACCCGTGTAGCGTCCAAGGTAAAAGAGCGAAGACGCATCCCTGCCCGCGTCGGTATCCTTCCCGGTCGTGCGTGCGACACGCCGCCTCCGATCAACTCTTGAGTGGTGGACATCCCAGTGGAATATGTACAGTTTCTCATCGACTTCATCCTGAACATCGACGTCCACTTGGCCGAGTTGGTCGTAGAGTATGGCCGCTGGATCTACGCGATCCTGTTCGTGATCATCTTCTGCGAGACCGGCCTGGTGGTGACGCCGTTTCTGCCGGGTGACTCGCTTTTGTTCGTCGCCGGCGCCCTGGCGGCGATTCCGGCAAGCGATATCAACGTCCACTTGATGGTGCTATTGATGCTGGTTGCGGCGATCCTCGGCGACGCGGTCAACTACACCATCGGCAGGCTGTTCGGCGAGAAGCTCTTCTCCAACCCGAACTCCAAGATATTCCGGCGTAGCTACCTGGAGAAAACCCACCAGTTCTACGATCGTCACGGCGGTAAGACCATCATCATCGCGCGCTTCGTGCCGATCGTGCGTACCTTCGCGCCCTTCGTCGCCGGCATGGGCCACATGCCCTATCGCCGCTTCGCTGCCTACAACGTCATCGGTGCGCTGGCTTGGGTGCTGTCGTTCACCTACGCGGGCTATCTGTTCGGCGATCTGCCGATCGTTCAGGAAAACCTCAAGATTTTGATCGTTGCGATCATCGTGGTCTCGATTCTTCCCGGTATCATTGAGTTCCTGAGGCATCGTCGCAAAGCGTCGAAGATCAGCGCCGGCGAGGCGCAGAAGACCTCCAACGATCGGTGAGGAAAAGTAGATGTTCGAGCGGTTCGATCGCAATGACCAAGGTGTCGACTACGTGGTCGGCGATCTGCATGGGCACTTCGATCTGCTGATGGCGGCGCTCGACGGCGTCGGTTTCGATCGCACACGCGATCGCCTGTTCTGCGTCGGCGATCTGATCGACCGCGGCCCGAGATCGTTCGACTGTCTCAAGCTGGTGCTGGAGCCGTGGTTCCACTCGGTGCGTGGCAATCATGAGGAGATGGCGTTCGACGCCATTTTCAAACAGCAGTGGCGGATGTGGTTGCCCAATGGCGGTACTTGGGCGGGAGAGGTCAATCCGCGCGAGCTCAAGGAGCTGCTCGAGCAGGCGCTGCCGCGGCTGCCGCTGGCAATGGAGGTGGCGGTCGGTGATCAGCGCGTCGGCATCGTCCACGCCCAGCCGCCCAGCGACTGGCGGCTGCTCGAGCGCAATACCGACAAGTACCGCGAAGCGCTTCTATGGTCGCGCACGCGGATCTCACGCGAAGACCGCACCCCGGTCGAAGGAATCGACGCAGTGGTGGTGGGCCATACCCCGGTGGAGCGCCCCCGTCTGCTCGGCAACGTCCACTACATCGATACCGGCGCCTACAAGAGCGGCGTGCTGACCCTGGCACCGCTCGCCAGCCTCCCCGGGGTCTGAGCGTTTGCGTTTTTCGAAGACGGTTGATTCTGCTCGGACCTTCATGCCCTCCGGCGATATCGCCGGGTCGGTGAAGGCCTGGCTCGCCACGATCGTGCGTGGGCTGACGCCATTACGGCCACTGGCCCCGCGCAGACGTTCTCGATTCATCTCTGAAAGTCATTGAATACGCAGAGCGCTTCTTCTCGGAGGGCGCATTCCGTGCGGTTGCCTCGCCTGCCATCGATCATCATCCATTTGCCACGCCCAGGCGTGCCTTCCCGGGGCGAAGCCCTTCTTGGCTCCGAGCTTGGTGAAGAAAGTGGCAGCAAGGGAGGGGAGACATGGTGGTGGAACATATATCTTACATCTCCGCCGGTGTTTCCCCGCTCTCGATCGCAGTGAAACGCTAGCGAGAGATGCGCCGAGAACCATTCGTGGTTGTCGGGAAGTCTTGCCTGGTAGCGATAGGTTGTGCTTCCATCAAGGCTTCTATGGCGCAGCCAAGACAAGAACACGGGTGGTGTAAATGGAAGAAATATCATCCGCGCCAATTATCGGTGTAGTCGCTGATCGGGGCCTCCATGGTGGTCAACCGAGCCAGACGGTGATGGAAAAGTATCTCGAGGCGGTGAGCCTCGCCGGCGGTGTGCCGTTGATCCTGCCCCAGGGGCTTGCCGATTCGCCCGCAGCGCTTGCGTCGGCGATGGCCGTGCTCGATGGGATCCTGCTGCCGGGCAGCGCCAGCAATATCGAACCGTACCACTATGCCAGCGGTGAGGCGGACCAGGACACGCAGCCGGAGGCGCATGCCGACCCCGGGCGTGACCGGCTCGCCTTCGCCTTGATCGACCTTGCCCTGGCATCGGCAATGCCGCTGTTCGGCATCTGCCGTGGGATGCAGGAACTGGTGGTGCGTACCGGCGGTGCGCTGCACCGGCGCCTGTTCGAACTGAGCGGCTTCCAGGAGCATCGAGAAGACGAGGGCAAGGCGCTCGAGGTGCGCTACGCGCCCGCCCACGATGTCGAGCTCATCCCGGGGGGATTGTGCTCTGAGCTGTTCCCCGAGACGCGACGCTTCTGGGTCAATTCACTGCATGGTCAGGGCGTCGCGCGGCTCGGCGAAGGCGTGCGCATCGAGTGCCGTGCCTGCGATGGGCTGGTCGAGGCGATCTCGGTGGCGAGCCATCCTTTCGCGCTCGGGGTGCAATGGCATCCCGAGTGGAACAGCCGCGACTACGAGCTTTCACGCCGGTTGTTCGACACTTTCATCCAGCACGCGCGCGCCTATCGCGACGCGTACCTCGAGCGACGGAGCACTCCTCGATGAACGCACTCTCCCAACCCGCCAACGGCCACGTTGCCAGCTACTACGCCGCCAGTGCCAACGCCCATGCGCCCTACACCGCGCTGGAGGAGTCGATCAGCTGCGATGTCTGCGTGGTCGGCGGCGGCTACACCGGGCTTTCGAGCGCGCTGTTCCTCGCCGAAGCGGGGTTCGATGTGGTGGTGCTCGAAGCCCAGCGGATCGGTTTCGGCGCCAGTGGGCGCAACGGCGGCCAGCTGGTCAACTCCTACAGCCGCGACATCGATGTGATCGAGCGGCAGTACGGCGTCGACGCGGCGCGGATGCTCGGTTCGATGATGTTCGAGGGCGGTGGGATCATTCGCGAGCGCATCCAGCGCTACGCCATCGATTGCGACCTGCGCGAGGGCGGTATCTTCGCCGCGCTCAACCAGCGCCAGCTCAAGGGGCTCGAGGAGCAAAAGGCGCTGTGGAATCGCTACGGTAACGACCGGCTCGAGCTGCTCGACCGCGAGCGGGTCGCCGCGGAGGTGGGGAGCCGGCGCTACATCGGTGGGCTGCTCGATATGAGTGGCGGTCACGTCCATCCGCTCAACCTCGCCCTCGGCGAGGCCGAGGCGATCCGAGGGCTTGGTGGGCGGTTGTATGAAGGCACCCCGGCGCTGTCGATCGAGCATACCGACCCCGCGCGGATCAAAACGCCCAAGGGCGAAGTGGTGGCACGCTTCGTACTGGTCGCCGGCAACGCCTATCTCAATGACGTCGAACCCCGGCTCAAGGCTCGCAGCATGCCCTGCGGCACCCAGGTCGTCGCCACCGAGCCGCTCTCGGTGGAGCAGCGCGAGGGGCTGTTGCCCAACGGCTACTGCGTCGAGGACTGCAACTACCTGCTCGACTACTTCCGGCTGACCCGCGATCACCGGCTGCTCTACGGCGGCGGGGTGGTCTATGGCGCGCGTGATCCCGACGATATCGAGGCGCTGATCCGGCCGAAGCTGGCCAAGACCTTTCCCCAGCTCAAGGGGGTGAAGATCGATTATCGCTGGACCGGCAACTTCCTGCTCACCCTCTCCCGGCTGCCGCAGTTCGGCCGGCTCGCCCCCAACCTCTACTACATGCAGGGCTACAGCGGTCACGGGGTGACCACCAGCCACCTGGCCGGACGGCTGTTCGCCGAAGCGGTGCGTGGCCAGGCCGAGCGCTTCGATGCCTTCGCCAGCCTCCCTCACCTGCCGATGCCCGGTGGGCGGCGCTTCAGCGTGCCGCTCTCGGCGATGGGCGCGGCCTACTACTCGCTGCGCGACCGGTTGGGCATCTGAGCGATAAGCGCTTGCGATGTCATCATCGGGGACGACGTGCCGCTGGTTCGATCAGAGCGTGAGCGGGGTATGCGCGCTGATCAGCCGGCAGGTGCGCTCGCCCGGATTGCTGAACCGGTGCGGTACGCTGGTGTCGATCACGTAGCTCTGGCCGGGCTCGAGGCGATAGGTGACGCCGCCGGTGACGATCTCGAGCACGCCTTCGAGCACTGTGCCGATCTCCTCGCCGGGGTGGGTGAGCTGCTCCCCGGTGGAGCTGCCCGGTTCGTAGCTTTCGATCAGCATGCCGAGGTTGCCTTCGCCATCGGGGCGATGGATCAGCTCGAGCGATACGCCCTGGCTGCCCAGCTGGAGGCGCTCCTCGGGTTCGATCACTACCTTCGGGCGGGCGCGGGCGCGCTCTTCCTCGGCGAAGAAGTCGGCCAGCGATAATCCATAGACGGCGAGCAGCTTATGCAGCGTGCTGACCGAGGGGGAAACCTTGTTCTGTTCGACGGTGCTCACCGCACTGTGGGTCAGCCCCGCCAGTTCGGCGACCTTTCGCTGCGACAGGCCATGGCGCTGGCGAATCTCCGCCAGCCGGGTGCCGATCGCAAGCCACGCTGCGCCACTCATCCGCTCGACGTTCCTCGGAGTTGGGGTGAATTGGAGCTGCATGATGCGCGTAAATGCCCCGAGCGTCCATGGTCTGGAAGCGACACGCTGAGGGGAAGAACTTCGAGCAAAATAGGCTAAGCTTCGCTACAGCAAAAGGAGCGGAGAGTCCGATGCTTCGCGCTCGTAACGCTGTTCTGCGGAGAGAAAGAAATGCTCGCAAGACTCAAGGATGAGTGGCTACTGGCGCTCGCGCTGCTGATCGCACTGCTCGCCTACGGCTTCGAGTCGATGCTGCTGGATGCTGGCAGGGTGATCGCGCTCACCACGACCGTGGTGCTGATCGTGGCCATCGTCGCCACTGCGATACGCGTCGCCCACCATGCCGAGGTGCTCGCCGAGAAGGTCGGCGATCCCTATGGCACCATGATCCTGACCCTCTCCGCGGTGCTGGTCGAGGTGATCATCCTGGTCATCGTGATGAGCCACGAGCACTCGCCGACGCTCGCTCGAGACACCATCTACGCGGCAGTGATGATCGATACCAACGGGATCGTCGGCCTGGCTGCCTTGATCGGCGGACTCAAGCATGGCGAGCAGCCCTACAACGACGACTCGAGCAAGGTCTACGTGGTGATGATCATCACCGCAGTGGGGATCTCGATGCTGCTGCCCGAGTTCCTGCCCGAAGCGCGCTGGCCGCTTTACTCCGGGTTCACCATCTGCGCTATGGCGCTGCTCTACAGCCTGTTCCTGCGGATGCAGACCGGGCCGCACAGCTACTTCTTCAGCTATAGCTACCCCGAGAAGCGCCGCCGGCAGGTCAGCGTCGGCGGGGGCGCCGCCGCCTTGGGTGGCGCTGGCGCCGAGACGGCCAGCGCGTCTTCCGATGGGCAGGAGCAGGCGCAGAGCGCGCCCTGGTCGATTGGTGTGCTGGTCGCGGGCGTTGCCTTGACCGGGGCGCTCGCCGAGGTGATGTCGCAAAGCCTGGGCGCCGCGTCCGCGGGGCTCGTGCTGCCGCCGATGCTGGTCGCCATCGTGGTCGCGATGATCTCGGCAAGCCCTGAGATCCTCACCGCGCTTCGCGCCGCGCTCGCCAACCGGATGCAGTCGGTGATCAACATCGCGCTGGGGGCTTCGCTCTCCACCGTGATCCTCACCATCCCGGTGATCGAGGCGATATCGCTCTACCAGGGCGAGCGTATCGTGATGGCGCTGACCCCGGTGCAGACGGTGATGATGGCGCTGACCCTGATCGTCGCCGCGATCAACCTCAACGACGGCGAGACCAACGCGATCGAGGGCATGACCCACTTCGTGCTGTTCGCCACCTTCGTGATGCTCTCGCTGATCGGACTGTGAGCGGGGCTCTTAGCCTTCAGCCCACTGCCTTGCCGCCTTTTTCCATTGCCCGCTGGTAGGCGGGGCGGGCACGGATGCGCTCGAGGAAGGCGTTCAGCGCCGTGCGCTCCTCGCCGAGCCCGCCGCGGGAGGCGGCGATTTCGAGCGGAAAGCCCATCTGGATGTCGGCGGCGCTGAAGTCGTCACCGGCGAACCAGGCGAAGCGTTCGAGTTCGCCTTCGAGATAGTCGAGATGAAGCGCCAGCTGGGGATGGGTGAAGGCGCTGTCGGCGCCTTCGCGCAGCTTGCGGGCGATCGGCCGAATCATCGCGGGCGAGCCCTGCTCGACTCGGGCGAACACCAGCTTGAGCAGCAGCAGCGGCATCAGCGACCCTTCGGCGTAGTGCAGCCAGTACGCATAGCGCCGCCGCGCCTCGCTGCCTGCGGCGGGACGAAGTTCGCTGTCGGGGGCGTGGCGGTCGAGCAAATGCTCGATGATCAGCGCCGACTCGATGACCACCCGACGCCGGCCCCGGTCATCCTCGTCGATCAGCAGCGGCGCCTTGCCGAGGGGGTGAAGCTCGCGCAGTGCGGCAGGCGCGAGCATGGTGCCGGGGTCGCGCTGGTGGCGTACCAGGCGATAGTCGAGACCGAGCTCCTCGAGCAGCCAGAGGATGCGCAGCGACCGGGAGTTGTCGAGATGGTGCAGGGTCAGCATGGCGGCGCTCCTCCACGAGGTGAATTGAGTTTGAGTGTCGGTGAGCGCCTGGGGCGCGTCAAACCGGCCCGCCTCGACTCCTGATATGTAGCGACCGCAATAGGGTGCCTGGGCCTGCGCAGCGGCGCGAGATGCTCGGCCTGATCGAAATACTGATGGAAGATTACGAACTCAGCGTGCTGCTGGTCAGTCGCCAGCCCGATGAAATCGCGCCGCTATGCCGGCGGATCGCGTTCATTGCCGAGGGAGGAGTCGCCTGGCACGGGGCTTCGAGCGCGTTGGGCGAAGAAGCCGCTTCCATGGAGGTGCGGCGTTACCTGGGTGGAGCTTCGCGCGACGGAGTCGATCACGTGGTTATTTTACTAATATAAGTTTTTGATTTTATTGGGTTTTTGGGACAAAAACGGGTTGCGGGCCAGCACGCTATTCCAAGATAATCGAAAGTCTGAGACGAACTCGATCCGAGTGCACGCCTCAGCCCGCGCTTCCATGCCTGGTGGGCCGAGGGACGCTGTGTGTGGTTTCGAGTCGCATTCCCCGCCCGTACGTCCCGAGAGGTCAGCCCAGGTGAGTGAGATCCAGTCCGATACCCATTTCCAACGATGGCAGGAAAGCGAAGCGCTGGCGGAGGAGATGATCCCGCTGTTGGGCCGGCTCTATCGCCACTACAACGTCATTCCTTCGCTGTTCGGCCGCTCGCTGATCAACCGCTCGGTGATCCGCATCCTCAAGAACCATCGCTACGTGCTCAAGGCCGAAGGCACTGAGCTATCGGTGAGCGACACCATGCCGCTGGTGCGCGCGCTGGTCGAGCTCGAGCTGGCACCGGCGCACATCGATCTCGGCCGCCTCGCGGTGGCGTTCAAGCGCTCCGGACGCAGCGACGTCGACGCTTTCCTGCGCGAGCAGCTGGCTGAAATCGTCGGTGGTCATCGGCCGGGCGGTCACGGCGGCGAGCCGCAGGACGTGGTGCTCTATGGTTTCGGGCGGATCGGTCGCATCCTCGCGCGGATCCTGATCGAGAAGGCGGGAGGGGGCAATCTGCTGCGCCTTCGCGCGATCGTGGTTCGCGGTGCCCAGGACGACCTCGAGAAGCGCGCGAGCCTGCTGCGCCGCGACTCGGTGCATGGCCCCTTCTCCGGCTCGATCGTCGTCGATCATGAACGCAGCGCGATCATCGCCAACGGTCACTACATCCAGGTGATCCATGCAGATTCACCGCGCGAGATCGACTACACCGCCTACGGTATCGACCAGGCCATCGTGGTCGATAATACCGGCAAGTGGCGCGACGAGGCGGGGCTCTCCCAGCATCTCGAGGCCAAGGGGGTGGCACGGGTGCTGCTCACCGCGCCGGGCAAGGGCAGCCTCAAGAACATCGTCTGCGGGGTCAACGACGCGACCATCGAGGAGGGTGACCGGATTCTCTCCGCCGCTTCCTGCACCACCAACGCGATCGTGCCGGTGCTCAAGGCGATGAACGACGAGTTCGGCATCATCCACGGTCACGTCGAGACCGTGCACTCCTACACCAACGACCAGAACCTGATCGACAACTACCACAAGGGTGACCGCCGCGGACGCAGCGCGCCGCTCAACATGGTGATCACCGAGACCGGGGCGGCCAAGGCGGCGGCCAAGGCGCTGCCGGTACTGGCCGGCAAGCTCACCGGCAACGCGATCAGGGTGCCTACTCCCAACGTGTCGCTGGCGATCCTCAATCTCCAGCTCGAACGTCCCACCGATAGCCAATCGCTCAACGCTTACCTGCGCCGAATGGCGCTCTATTCGTCGATGCACAAGCAGATCGACTACGTCGACTCCTCGGAGGTGGTCTCCTCGGACTTCGTCGGCAACCGCCATGCAGGGGTGGTCGATGCGCGGGCGACGATCGCCGAGGATAGAAGCGCGGTGCTCTACGTCTGGTACGACAACGAGTTCGGCTACAGCTGCCAGGTGGTGAGGATCCTGCAGAAGATGTCGCGGGTGCACTTCCTCTACCTGCCGCGCGCCGAAGCCTGAGCCTGGCCGTCGTCGCGCCCGAGCGGGCGCGACGGACGAGCAGAGGTGGCTCAGGGATAGGCGTAGGGCAGCACCGCGAAGTAGATGGCGAAGAAGTGGCAGACGCTGCCGCCGATCACGAACAGATGCCAGATCGCGTGGTTGAAGGGAATCCTGTCGAGCGCGTAGAAGACCACCCCGGCGGTGTAGGTGAGGCCGCCGGCGAGCAGCAGCCAGCGACCGGTGGCGGAGAGCTTGGCCGCCATCTCAGCGGGGAACAGGCACATCAGCCATCCCATCAGCAGGTAGACCAGTACCCGTAGCAGATGGAAGCGCTCCGGCCAGACCAACTTGGCGAAGATACCGACCGCGGCCAGCGACCAGACGATGGCGAACATCGTCCAGCCGGTCGCACCGCGCATGTTGACCAGCAGGAAAGGCGTGTAGGTACCGGCGATGAGCAGGAAGATCGCGCAGTGGTCGAGCTGCCGGAGAATGTAGCGGGCGCGAGGACGGCGGGTCGCGTGGTAGAGCGTCGAGACCAGGTAGAGCAGCGTCAGGCTGGTGCCGTAGATGCTCACGCCAACGATTTTCCAAGGGTCGAGGGCAAGGCTCGCGAGGACGATCAGTATCACCATGCCGGCGACGCTCAGCGCGGCGCCGATGCCGTGGCTTGCACTGTTCAACCACTCCTCGAGCCGCGCCTGCCCGCGCAGTAACCCTCTTTCGAGCTGTTCGATCGGTTCGCGCATCGTCGTGATCCTCGCAGCAGCAAGTATTGGCACGACGCAAAGGTCGGTCAGCGCTCCGGGGTGCTGTTTTCGTCGAGGCGTAGCGTCGCGGAGGTCAAGTCGTGCTGATCTTCTACGCTATCGATACGACTGAAGTCGCGCAAGGCCATCATGTGGCCGAGCTTGCTCGCCTTGGTCGCCAGATAGTGCTCGTTGTAGTCGTTGAGCCCGGTGGTCAGAGGCTGGCGTTCGGTGATGATCACGCCTGCATTGGTCAGCGCAGCGACCTTGCGCGGATTGTTGGTCATCAGCCGAAGCGAATGGATGCCGAGGTGTTCGAGCATCGGCATGCAGAGATCATAGCGGCGCAGGTCCGGGGCGAAGCCGAGATGCTGGTTGGCCTCGACGGTGTCGAGGCCTTGATCCTGCAGGTGATAGGCGCGGATCTTGTTGATCAGGCCGATGCCGCGGCCCTCCTGGCGCAGGTAGAGCAGCACGCCGCGGCCCTCCTCGGCGATCCGTTTGAGCGCCTCCTGCAGCTGGTAGCCACAGTCGCAGCGCATCGAGAACAGGGCATCGCCGGTCAGGCACTCGGAGTGCACCCGGCCGAGTACCGGTTCGCCGTCGGCGACGTCGCCGAGGGTCAGGGCGATGTGCTCCTTGCCGGTCTCCTCATCTTCGAACCCGTGCATGGTGAAGTTGGCGAACGACGTGGGGAGCAAGCAGTTGGAAATATACCGCAGTGTCACGGGAGCCTCGCAGGTGCCAGCGATGTCATCGGGTATCGCCGGGCACGTAAAAGGAAATGGCCGCTACTTTAGCATCGTCCGGCATCAGCGTCTTATACAGCCGGGCTATAACCATGATCGAGCCATCGAATCAGTCGGCAGCGCAAGCGCGCGCGGCGCAGGTTCGAATACCCCCGGCATCGATGCCCGGTCTTGCATGCCTTGAGTCTCACATACATGGCGCGGCTCGATTCGCTACAATTCTCCCGCTATCTCGAAAGGCGATGTCCATCGCTCGAGCCACCCAGAGAAGAGACTCGCAATGGCTTTGAAAAACGACCGTTTCCTTCGTGCCCTGGCGCGCCAGCCGGTGGATCGCACCCCGGTGTGGATGATGCGACAAGCCGGACGCTATCTGCCCGAGTACCGGCGTACGCGCGAGGAGGCGGGCGACTTCATGGCGCTGTGCAAGGACCCTGCGCGGGCCTGCGAGGTGACCCTGCAGCCGCTCGCGCGCTATCCGCTCGACGCTGCGATATTGTTCTCCGACATCCTCACCGTGCCTGATGCCATGGGGCTGGGGCTGCACTTCGTCGCCGGCGAAGGGCCGCGTTTCCACCACCCGGTACGTGACCGCGCGGCGATTGCCGCGCTGTCCAAGCCGCATATCGAGCGGGATCTCGACTATGTGATCGAGGCGGTGCGAGTGATCCGCCGCGAGCTCAATGATCGACTGCCATTGATCGGCTTCTCCGGCAGCCCCTGGACGCTTGCGACCTACATGGTCGAGGGCGGGCCGAGCAAGGAGTTTCGCTATATCAAGGGCATGCTGTATGGCGATCCGCATGCGCTGCATGCGCTGCTTTCGCTGCTGGCCACGGCGGTCACCGACTATCTCAATGCCCAGATCCTCGCCGGTGCGCAGGCGGTACAGATCTTCGACACCTGGGGAGGCGTGCTCAGCACGCCGGCCTACCAGGCCTTCTCGCTCGATTA
Organism: Halotalea alkalilenta; assembly: GCF_001648175.1. Taxonomy (NCBI): domain Bacteria; kingdom Pseudomonadati; phylum Pseudomonadota; class Gammaproteobacteria; order Oceanospirillales; family Halomonadaceae; genus Halotalea; species Halotalea alkalilenta. The sequence continues at coordinate 832,273 of NZ_CP015243.1, forward strand.
CATGCGCCGTATCGTCGATGGCCTGATTCGCGAGCACCAGGGGCGCAAAGTACCGGTGATCCTGTTCACCAAGCACGGTGGGCAATGGCTCGAGCGGATCGGGGAGAGCGGCTGCGACGCGGTTGGGCTCGACTGGACCACTGAGCTTGGCGATGCGCGCGCCCGGGTCGGCGACCGTCTCGCGCTGCAGGGCAACCTCGACCCGGGCGTGCTGTTCGGCGCGCCTTCGATGATCCGCGCCGAAGTCGCGCGTACGCTTGCAAGCTTCGGCCACGGCCCGGGGCACGTCTTCAACCTGGGCCACGGCATCTCGCAGTTCACTCCTCCGGAGAATGTCGATGTGTTCCTTTCAGCGCTCCACGAGCTCAGCCCTGCCTATCACGCCTGAGCGGCTAGTGGCCTACGACGGCGGCTGTCCGTTCTGCCGCCGTTCGATTGCGACCCTGCTGCACTGGCAGGCTCGTGACGCGACCGGGCTGTTCGTGCTCGACTCTCCTCTGGCGCGGCGGCTGGGCGCGCATTTCGGCGAGGATCCCGCCTCTTTTGACAGCTCCTGGCTGATCGAAGCCGGGCAGCTGCATCGCGACAGCGATGCGGGATGGCGCCTGGCGCGTCACTTCCGCTGGCCATGGCGCGCGCTGGTGGCGCTGCGCTGGGTGCCACCGCCGCTTCGCGATGGCACCTATCGCTTGATCGCGCGTAATCGTCACCGCTTCCAGCCCGGGCTCGCCGATGCCGATCGCGCAGCGATCGACGCCCGGCGTGTCGAGTCTCTGCGCGTCGCCGACTGCATCGCGCTTGGCCTGCCTGAGTCGCTGGCCGAGCGGTGAGCGCGCGACCGGTGCTGGCCGGCCGCGCGGTGGTGGAGCAGCTCAGCCAGCGCCGTCGGCCAGTGCGGCGAAGTTGGCGTTGACCCGGCCCTGCAGATAGTCCTGCGCGGTCATCGGCGGATACTTGCCCGCGGGACCTTCGATCACCGCGTCGCGGTTGGCCTGACAGAAGAAGGCGAGGCTGTAGCGCTCATCGACCGGGCCGCCGGTGGCGGGGCTCTTGACCCGATGGAAGTTGGACTTGAGCCGGTCGTCGCTCCAGCGCATCAGCATGTCGCCGATGTTGCAGGTGATCACGCCCTCCCTGGGCTCTACGTTGGTCCACACCGGTTCATCGAGATCACGCCCGGGGCACACTTGCAGTCCGCCCTGGCCCTCGCGCTGGAACAAAAGCGTCAGGCAGTCGAAGTCGGTATGGGCACCGGCGCGCCAGACGCTCGCGTTCTTCGCCTGTTCGGCATCGAGGGCGAAGTAATGAAGCAAGCGCAGCGTGCTCTGGTAGCTCGGCCGTGCGGGATCATGGGCCTCGGTGAAGAACTCCCGCGGAAAACCCAGCCGGTCGGCGAAGCAGGAGAGTACCCGCATGCCTACCTGCCAGCTCTTGCGCTCGAAGTCGAGCATCACCGCACGGAAGCCGGCGAGCTCTTCCTCGCTCGGCCACAGCCCCTCCATGTGCGGGCGGGTGATCTGATAGGACTCCTTCTGGTCCGGCGTGCGCGTCGAGGGCCGCACCTGCGCCTTGCTCTCCCAGCCGACATTCAACGCGCGCTGCAATGGATACCGCGCCTTCACCGCTTCGGGCAGGGAGAAGAATGCCTCCATCGCCGAGAAAGCGGCGCGGATCTCTTCAAGAGCAATGCCATGGCCGTCGAGTTGGAAGAAGCCGACTTCGGTGGCGGCATTCCACAGCTCGTCGGCGATCTCTTCCCGCCGCGCGTCGAAATCGCTCAGGTCTATCAGCGGGATCGCAGTGGCGTCGCTCTCCACGCCCCGTGCGCCCATGCGGGCCTCCTTGTCGAGCTCGACCAGGCGTGAGGCAGCGGGGGTGGAATTCGCGGACGCGGCAGGGGTAGTGCGAGGGTAGTGTTCGGTCATCATGGGGTCTCCGCTCGAAGGCTTTCGCGCTCGCCCTCGCCATGGCGATCCCGCAGGCCACCGTTCGCCCCCGCGGCGTGCGAACGCAGACACACCGTGGAAAGAGGGAGGACGGGGAAGGAATGCGCATGGCGGTGGTCGTCTCCAAAAAGCCTGACAGGCGTGTTTGGAGAGCAATGTCCCGGGCGGGAGCCCTGACCGCTTCTACTCTCTTGATTGGGGATGGCGATCGACGTCGCCATGGTGGCGCCCGTTGGGGGCCACGCATGGAAAGAAAGCAGGAAGCGTGCCAAAGGTTTTTCGATTCATGCGTTCATCAACGAGTGTTTCTATACGTATGAATCCAAAACGATTTTCTCACTATGGCGATACCCTGGCGATGCGTCGCCGGCATGGAGATGGGCGCATTGCACCAAATTGGAACATTAAATGCGCATTAAGCACGTTTTGTGCGCGCCCCCGGCACCGTGCTGGGGCATCGGTGTCATTCGCCCGTAATCTTTTAGCAACTGGCTGAAACGAAAGGTTAAATGAAAGATGTCATAGAGGAGGGAAGGGGTTTCGAGGGCGACGAACGGGTCGCAGCCTGCACCATAGCTGCGCTGCCAAGGTCGCCTTGAGAGGAATGCTGAGGCATCGGATAGTGTCCAGGCCCCGGTTGGGGCGACTTCGTAGGCGGCGACGCGCAAAGTTGGAACGTTCTTTGCAGTACACAGATTGTTACTGTGGCAAATGCGACCACCGTCCTTGGGGAACGGACGGTACGTGGCTAGCGCGGCGCACGCCTCGTGATAACGACAAATGCTAACGATTGGAGACGTTACCCTATGCGTATCAAACACCTGTTGCCCCTCGCCGGTGTCGGTCTCGGTGCCGCGCTGGTCAGCTTCGGCGCCCAGGCCGCGACCCTCGACGACACCAAGAATCGGGGCTCCGTGCGCTGCGGCGTGAGCGATGGCCTGGCAGGCTTCTCCGCGCCCAACGCCCAGGGTCAATGGGAGGGGATCGACGTCGAGCTGTGCCGTGGGATTGCCGCCGCGATCTTCGGCGACCCGGAAAGCGTGGTCTATTCCGCGCTGACCGCCAGCGAGCGCTTCACCGCACTGCAGTCCGGAGAAGTCGACCTGCTTTCGCGTAACACCACCTGGACCTCCTCGCGCGACAACTCGCTGGGACTCACCTTCCCGGGCGGGGTCAACTTCTACGACGGCCAGGGCTTCATGGTGAAGTCGGAGCTGGGCGTCGAGCATGCCACCGAGCTGGACGGCGCCACCATCTGCGTCGCTTCGGGCACTACCACCGAGCTCAACCTCGCCGACTACTTCGACAGCCAGGGCATGCAGTACCAGGCGATCGGTTTCGATGAGTCGAGCCAGACCGCCGCCGGCTTCGACAGCGGCCGCTGCGACGTCCTTACCTCCGACTCCTCCCAGCTCGCGGCGCTGCGCCTGCAGCTCAACGATCCGGACAGCGCTGTGATCCTCCCCGAGCGGATCTCCAAAGAGCCGCTGGGCCCGATGGTTCGCCGCGGCGATGAGGACTGGGGCAAGGTGGTGAGCTGGACGTTCTACGCCATGCTCAACGCCGAGGAGCTGGGCGTGACCAGCGAGAACGTCGACGAGATGCGCGACAACCCGCCGAACCCCGACGTCGCCCGCCTGCTCGGCCAGGACGGCAACTTCGGCGAGCAGCTCGGACTCTCCAACGACTGGGCCTACAACATCATCAAGACGGTCGGTAACTATGCCGAGGTCTACGATCGCACCGTAGGCGCCGACTCACCGTTGGATATTCCGCGTGGCGTCAATGCGCTGTGGAATGCCGGCGGCATCCAGTACGCACCGCCAGTACGCTGATCCCCCGATGGGCGCCGCGCCAGGCGCCCTCGGGTTTCTGCCGCTTCCCTCGGGACAAGGCGTCGGCCGGCGCCGTATCGAGGGCAGCGGTTCATCGAAGCTTTACGTTATTCCGGCCCAGGCCTTGCCGGGCACCCTTCGCCCCGACGCAGAACCTACGTTCACCTAGCGTCTGGCAGAGGGCGTGCTGACAGGCTCCAGCGGAGAGATATCCGAGACCATGCTGCGACCTTCCACTTCCATCCCCAAGCGCGCGCGCGGCCCGCTCTGGCGTGATCCGCAGGTGCGCTCGCTGGTGATCCAGACGGTGCTGCTGATCGCGCTGGTAGGGATCATCATGCTGATGATCCACAACACCATGGCCAACTTGCAGGCCAGGGGAATCAATACCGGCTTCGCCTTCCTCGACTACCGTGCCGGCTTCTCGATCGCCCAGACGCTCAACGACTACTCGAGCAACTCAAGCTACGGGGACGCTTTCCTCGCCGGTCTTTACAACACGCTGCTGGTGTCGATCCTGGGGATCATCGCCTCCACGGTGGTCGGGTTGGTCGTCGGTATCGCCCGCCTTTCCCCCAACTGGCTGCTCGCCCGGGTAGCGACCGTCTACATCGAGATATTCCGCAACATCCCGCTACTGCTCCAGATCCTGTTCTGGTACTTCGCCGCTCTCGGCGCGCTGCCGCAGCTGCGCCAGAGCCTCTCGCTGTTCGACCTGTTCTTCCTCAACCAGCGCGGCATGATCATCCCCGCACCGATACCCGGCGAAGGCTTCTCGGCCACCGTCTACGGGCTGTTGGCGGCGGTGGTGCTGGCATGGGGCCTGGCGAGGATGAACAAGAAGCGCCAGGCCGAGACCGGCCAGCGGCTGCCGATTGGTTGGATCAACCTCGGTGTGATCGTGGTGATTCCGCTGGTGATCTTCCTGATCAGCGGCAGTCCCTTGTCCTGGTCGGTGCCCGAGCTCGTCGGCTTCAACTACCGCGGCGGCCTGCACATGATCCCCGAGCTGATCGGCTTGTGGGTCGCGCTGACCATCTACACCGCATCGTTCATCGCCGAGATCGTCCGCTCCGGCATCCAGTCGGTATCGCATGGACAGACCGAGGCGGCCAGCTCGCTCGGCCTGCCCAAGGGCATCACCATGCGCAAGGTGATCATGCCGCAGGCGATGCGGTTGATGATCCCGCAGCTGTCGAGCCAGTACCTGAGCCTGACCAAGAACTCGTCGCTTGCGATCGCGATCGGCTATCCGGATCTGTTCGCGGTGTTCGGCAACACCACGATGAACCAGACCGGGCAGGCGGTGGAGATCATGGCGATCACCATGGGTGTCTACCTGGCGCTCAGCCTGATCACCTCGCTGCTGATGAACCTGTTCAACTCCCGTATGGCCCTCAAGGAGCGCTGATCGATGAGCGAGCAAAACGCAAGCGCTGCGCCCCTTCCCGCGTCCGCTGACAACCAAGGCTATATCGCTGCTAGGCAGCCGCCGGAGAAAGTGGGTGGCTTGCTGGTCTGGCTGCGCAAGAACCTCTTCTCCGGCCCGATCAACAGCCTGATCTCGCTGGTGCTGCTCTACCTGATCGTGCGTATCGTCACGCCGATGGTGCAGTGGGGCCTGATCGACGCTACCTGGGTCGGCTCCTCACGCCAGGACTGCACCGGCGACGGCGCGTGCTGGGTGTTCGTCACCACCCGCCTCGGCCAGATCATCTATGGCTTCTATCCGTCACCGGAGCGGTGGCGGGTCGATGTGACGCTGGCGATGTTCACCGTGCTGCTGGTCTGGCTGGTGATACCGAGGCTGCCCTACAAGAAAATCGCCGGCCTGCTGACCCTGTTCGCCTTCCCGGTGGTCGCCTACTTCCTGCTGCTCGGCGGCTCGTTCGGGCTGCCATACGTGCCGACTCGCCAGTGGGGGGGCCTGATGCTGACGCTGGTGATCGCGACCGTCGGCATCGTCTGCTCGATCCCGCTGGGGATCCTGCTCGCCCTTGGCCGGCGCTCGTCGATGCCGTTCGTCAAGGCGGTCTGCGTGGTCTTCATCGAGTTCTGGCGCGGGGTTCCGTTGATCACCGTGCTGTTCATGGCATCGGTGATGTTTCCGCTGTTCGTGCCCGCCCAGCTCGAGGTGGATCGCCTGGTACGCGCGCTGATCGGGATCTCCTTCTTCTGGAGCGCCTACATGGCCGAAGTGGTGCGCAGCGGTCTGCAGGCCATCCCCAAGGGCCAGGACGAAGCCGCGGCGGCGCTTGGTCTCGGCTACTGGCAGCGGACCGGCCTCGTGGTGCTGCCCCAGGCGCTGAAGCTGGTCATCTCCGGCATCGTCAGCACCTGCATCTCGCTGTTCAAGGACACGACGCTGGTACTGATCATCGGTCTCTTCGACCTGCTCGGTGTGATTCGCGCAGGCCTCACCGATACCGCGTGGCTCGGTTACGCCACCGAGGGCTACGTCTTCGCCGCGATCCTCTTCTGGGCCTTCTGCTTCAGCATGTCGCGCTACAGCCAGTATCTCGAGCGACGCCTGCATACCGGCCACCGCTGATTAGACTTATTCGAGGGATTCATCCATGACCAGCAACACCGCCAGCGCAGCCGAGCAGCCGATGATCGAAATCACCCGGCTCAACAAGTGGTACGGGGATTTCCACGTTCTGCGCGACATCGACCTGACCGTGGCCAAAGGCGAAAGGATCGTGATCTGCGGCCCTTCGGGGTCGGGCAAGTCGACCATGATCCGCTGTATCAACCACCTCGAGGAGCACCAGCAGGGCGAGATCGTCGTCGGCGGCATTCCGATGACCCGTGACGTCAAGCGTATCGAGCAGATTCGCCGCCGGGTGGGAATGGTGTTCCAGCACTTCAACCTGTTCCCCCACCTGACGGTGCTGGAGAACTGCTGCCTCGCGCAGGTATGGGTGCAGAAGAAGCCGCGCCGGGAAGCCGAGAAGATCGCCATGGAGTACCTCGAACGGGTGCGCATCGCCAACCAGGCGCAGAAGTACCCGGGGCAGCTCTCCGGTGGTCAGCAGCAGCGCGTGGCGATCGCCCGCTCGCTGTGCATGCATCCGGAGATCATGCTGTTCGACGAGCCGACCTCGGCGCTCGACCCCGAGATGATCAAGGAGGTGCTCGACGTCATGGTCCAGTTGGCCAGCGAAGGCATGACCATGCTGTGCGTGACCCACGAGATGGGCTTCGCCAAGACCGTCGCCGACCGGGTGATCTTCATGGACCAGGGGCAGATCATCGAGCAGAACCCGCCGACCGAGTTCTTCGGCAACCCGCGCTCGGCGCGTACGCGCGAGTTCCTGAGCCAGATCCTCGGGCACTGAGGCCACAAGTTTGGTGAATGAGTCCGGACAACGAGGCAAGGGAGCGTCGTCATGTCGATAGAGAAGTTCATGGTGGGCACGGCGCCTCAGCCGATCGCGCCGTTCTCCCATGCGTGCCGGGTCGGTGAGCTGCTGTTCGTCACCGGGCAGATGCCCACCGTGCCGGAGACCAACGAAATGCTGCTCGGCACCTTCGCCGAGCAGACCCATCGGGTGATGCAGAACCTCGCCCTGGTGCTCGACGCCGCCGGCAGCGCGTTCGAGCACGTGATCCAGGCGCGGGTGTTCATCACCAACATGGGCCATTTCGACGAGGTCAACGCCGTCTACGCCAGCTATTTCGAGACGCCGCTGCCGACACGTACCTGCATCGGCGTCACCGGGCTCGCCGGCGGCGCCGATGTCGAGGTCGACCTGATCGCTTGGATTCCCCCCACCACCGACTGAGCCGATGCGCAGCGCCCGGGCCTCCACGGCACCGGGCGCTGCGCTCAGCGAGCATCAAGTTTCCGCCCGGTATGCCGATAGCGATACGTTTTTCCGACAACGTATCGAGGACCCCGCATGAGACTCTCGCTTCGGCTGCGTATCCTGATTTGCGCGCTGCTCATCCTGCTTTCGACGCTGACCATCTCCAGTGCCTTCACCTATGTCCAGCTCAACCGCGAGAGCCGCAGCGACATAGAGCGCAACCTCGAAACGCTGTCCCGAGCCTATGCCCTGGCGTTCTCGGAGTGGATCGAGCATCGTTCGAACACCATCGGAGCCATCGATGCGGTCAGCCTGGAAGAGAACCTCCACGGCGTCCTCTCCCGCTTGCAGGCGATCGGCGGATTCTCCGCCACCTACCTTGGGCGCGCCAACGGCCAGATGGAAACGTCCGTGGCGCTCGATCTTCCGCCGGACTATGACCCGCGCCCGCGCCCCTGGTACCAGCAGGCGCTCGACAGCGACGTCACGGTAGTCACGCCGCCCTACCAGGATGCCAGCACCGACCAGTTGATCCTCACCTTCGCCCGCGCGGCGCGGGATGGCGGCACGCTGCTCGGCGTGGTCGGCGGCGATATCGCGTTGGATACGATCGTCGCCGAGGTGGGCTCGATCCACCCTACCGAACACAGTTTCGCGCTGCTGGTCGATGGCCAGGGGCGGATCATCGCCGGGCGCGATTCGTCGCTTGCGCTGACACCCTTCGCCGAGCTGGCGCCCGGCTTCGACCCTTCCAGCCGCCAGGGAGAGGCTCTGATCGAGGGCCGGCAGCGGCTGCTGCATGCCGAATCGGTACCGGGTACCGACTGGCGGCTCTACCTAGTGCTGGATCTGAACGACGCCGCCAGCGGAGCGCGCAGCGTGCTCACCGGCATGCTCGTGGTGGCTGTGCTCGCCGCGTCGCTCGGTGGGCTTTTGCTCTGGGCGGTGCTCAAGCCGATCTTCCGGCGCTTGGACGAAGTGCGCAGCGAACTCGAGGAGCTCGCCTCCGGCGACAGCGACCTGACCCGCAGGCTGCCCGCTGGCGGGCATGACGAGGTAGCGCGAATCGCACGTGCATTCAACGCCTTCATCGACCGTATCCATGGCTTGATGATCGAGGTCCGGGGCAGCAGCTCCCGCGTCGCTGGAGCGGCGGTGGAGATGTCGAGCGCTGGCGAGGAGCTGTCGCGTCGCAGCGAACAGTCGGCAGCCAGCCTCGAGCAATCCGCAGCGGCAATGGAGCAGCTCTCCTCGACGCTCGAGCAGTCGGCGGATTCCGCCGTGCGCGCACGCAGGCTCGCCGACGGCGCTGGGGAAGCCGCGAAACGCGGCACCGAGGAGGTCGCCCGCGTGGTCGAGACGATGGACGACATCGGCCGGGCGGCGGCACAGATTTCCGGCATCGTCGAAGTGATCGACGGTATCGCCTTCCAGACCAACCTGCTGGCGCTCAATGCCTCGGTGGAGGCGGCGAGAGCGGGTGAGCAGGGCCGTGGGTTCTCGGTGGTCGCCGAGGAAGTCCGGCGGCTCGCCGCACGCAGCCTCGAGGCGGCCAAGGATATCCGCGCCTTGATCACCACCTCGGGCGAGCGTGCCGCGAGTGGCGCGGAGCGGGTCACCCACGCGCGCGAGGCGATCGATGCCATCGTCGCCCAGGTCGTGGAGGTCAACGGCGTGGTCCGCGAGATCAGCATTGCACTGCGAGAACAGAGCAACGGCGTCCATGAGGTCAATCAGGCGGTCACCCAGCTCGATGGTGCGACGCAGGAAAACGCACGCCAGGTCGAGTCATCGAGCCACGCGGCGGCGCAGCTGCGCGACGAGGCGACCCGGCTGGCCGAACTGGTCGGTGGTTTCCGGCTCGATGCCGGCGGCGCGGGAGTGAGGGCGGTGCTTGGCTCGAGTTGAGCGCAGGTAGGTGAGTCCTCTGCTCCAATTGACATTTTATCTCATTTGCGCTTAAGTGCTGGGCTCATCGTCAGTCACTTTTCCTCCTCCGCCTCGCCACGCCCGTGCCGCCATTCGGCGCCGGCGTCGGCGGGGCGAGTCAGTCAGTGCAAAGGAGCTTCCATGCTCGCTCGTCCCCTCGGGCGCTTCGCCGCGGCCATCCTCGTCCCGATCACGCTGCTCTTCACCGGGCAGGTGCTGGCCGCCGATGGGCAATTGCGTACGCTCGACACCGCCCACGGCGAGATACAGGTGCCGGCCCACCCGCAGCGGGTGGTGACGCTCTATGAAGCGGCGCTCGATGCCACGCTCGCGGTCGGGGTCGAGCCGCTTGGCGCGGTGGCCACCCGAGGTGGCACCGATGTGGCCGACTACATCGCCGACCGTGCCCAAGGGGTGGCGATCGTCGGCGGCCCGCGGGAGATCAATCTCGAAGAGGTGCTGCGCCAGCGACCGGACCTGATCCTCGCCAGCCCCTTCCTCGCCGAGGCCGACTATCAGCGGCTCAGTCGCATCGCGCCGACCGTCGTGCCCAAGCACGACGCCGAGCGCCCCTTCGGCGACGACTACTGGCGCAAGGAGAGCGAGCTGTTCGCTGACGCGCTCGGCCGACACGACCAGATCGAGGCGGTGTTCGAGCAGCTCGACCAGCGCATCGAACGGCTGCGCCAGCAACTCAGCCCTGAGGGGGATGTGAGGGTGACGCTGATGCGCTGGAACCCGCAGGGGCCGATCGTGATGTCGGACAAGGTCTTCGCCGGCGACGTGCTTCGGCGCTTGGGCTTCGTCGCGCCGGAGATCGCCCAGACGCTGAGCTCCCGACCACACACCGACATGCTCAGTCTCGAGAACCTCGGCCGCGCAGACGGCGACTGGCTGCTGCTCGCGACCCTCAACGCCGAGGGGCGTGACGCCTTGGCCGCGGCGCAGCGCCAGCCCGCGTTCCAACGGCTCGAGGCGGTCAGGAACGGCCACGTGCTGACGGTCGATGGCCAGCTGTGGACCAGCGCCGCCGGGCCGCTCGCCGCTGAGCGGATTCTCGACCAGATCGAAGAGAAAATGCTCGGTGAACCAGCGGCCGATATCGCGGCGCAATGAGTTCCGCGACAGGCAGCGTGAGATTCACGCGAGGTCTGGGGTTTTCTCTGCTGGCGCTGGGGGTTGCCCTGTGCGCCAGTCTTGCGCTGGGCGCGGGTGACGTCACCCCGCTGCAGGTGTTGCGTTGGGTGCTCGGTGACGACGATGGCAACGCTGGCTTCGTCGTTACCGAGCTTCGCCTGCCGCGCAGCTGTGTCGGTATCGTCGTCGGTGCCGCGCTCGGCGTGGCTGGCAACCTGCTGCAGACAGTCACCCGCAATCCGCTCGCCGAGCCGGACCTGCTCGGGGTCAGCGCCGCATCGACCACCGCGGTGGTCATCGCCATCCTGCTCGGCGCCAGTGTGACCACCCTGCAGGTATGGGTCGCGGTGCTCGGCGCGATGTGCGGCTGTGCGCTGGTGCTCGCCGCCGCCCGGCTGCGCGGGGTGGGTGATGACCCGATCCGGCTGATACTCGCCGGCGCCGCGCTCAAGGGCGTGCTCACCGCGCTGGTTTCATTGGTGCTGCTGCTCGATCAGCGCAGCGCCGATGAGATTCGTTTCTGGACCATCGGTGCGCTGGCGGGGCGCGGTTACCAGGAGCTGCTGGGGGTCGCTGCGCCGCTGCTGCTCGGTGTTCTCCTGGTTGCCTTCCTGAGCCGTCCGCTCGCCGCGCTGGCACTCGGCGAGCGCGTCGCCAGCGGGCTCGGCCACCGTCCGCGACTGACGCGCTGGCTGACGCTGCTGGCGGTGGCGCTGCTCAGCGGCGTGGCCGTGGCTTTGGCCGGGCCGATCGCCTTCTTCGGCCTGGTGGTGCCCGTGCTGGCGCGGGCGCTGGTGGGGCCGGACATTCGCCGCACGCTACCGCTTTGCGTGCTGCTTGGCCCCGCGGTGCTGCTGGCCGCTGACGTGGTGGCCCGGCTGCTGGTCCGCCCTTCGGAGCTGCCGCTCGGCGTGGTGACCGCAGTGATCGGCGCCCCTGTACTGGTCGCCGTGGTTCGCGCCCATCGGCTGCCGAGACTGTGAGCATTTCAGGCTGGGGGCGGTCTGCGTCCCCGAGGAGAGAGGCATGATGCAGCGGCTCGGCGCGCGTGCCGGGGCGAATCGGCGCCAAGGGCCTGGGCCCGGCCGTGGCGGGACGTCGCGGTCTGATCTCTCGCCTCGCGACGCTTGGCTGCTGCGCTGGCGTGGCCATAGCCTGCTGCTGCCGCGCCGCTCGCTGCTGGGCCTTGCCTGGCTGCTGCTCGGCCTGGTGGTGGTGTTCATCGCTTCTCTCTCGATCGGCTCGATGCCACTCGCCCCACAGCGGGTGATCGCGGCGCTGTTCGGCAGTGGCGATCCGCTCGATATCTATCTGGTTCGCGAGCTGCGCCTCGGCCGGCTGGGCGCGGCGTTGGCGAGCGGCGCCGGTTTCGCGCTTTCCGGCTGCCTGTTGCAGACCCTGACTCGCAATCGCTTGGCGATGCCCGATATCATTGGGATCAACAACGGCGCGACCGCCTTCGCGGTGGCGTCGATCGTCGCTCTGCCGATGAGCTTCGCACCGCCGATGCTGGCGCTGGTGGGGGCGGTCACCGCGACTGCCCTGACCTTCGCCCTGGCCGGTGGGGTGGGCGTGCGCGGCTATCGCTTCATCATCGTCGGGGTCGGTATCGGCGCGGTGTTCGGTGCGCTCACCAACCTGATGCTCGCCCGGACCAGTATCGATGCGGCCAACGCCGCCTTTCCCTGGACCGTTGGCAGCCTCAATGGCAGCGGCGCGGGGGCCCAGATCATGCTGTGGATCGGGCTCGCCGTCTGCCTGCCGCTGGCGATGGCCAGTACGCGCGGGCTTTCGAGCCTGCGCTTCGCTGAGCCGGTGGCGCTTGGCTGGGGAGTCCGGGTAGCCCGACTGCGCCTTTTCGCTTTGGCCCTGGCGGTGATTTGCGCAGCGCTCGCGGTAGCGGTGGCGGGCCCCGTGGGCATGATCGCCTTGATCGGACCGGAGCTCGCCCGCCGGCTCTCCAGCCATCGATCGGTCCCGGTGCTCAATGCAGCGCTCGCCGGGGCGATGCTGATGGCGCTGGCCGATCTGCTCGGGCGCACCCTGCTCGCGCCGGTCGAAGTGCCGGTCGGCATCGTCACCGCGCTCGTCGGCGGTCCCTATTTGATCTGGATCCTGCTGCGCGGTGACTCGCCGCGCGCGCTATGAGCGATGCGGCGTGCAATCGATGGAAGCTGGAAGATGAGTGAGTTCGAACATGACCGCGCCGAGCGCGCGACCCTCGAGGCGAGTGGCATCGCGATGGACTACGGTCATCGACGGGTCATCGAGCGGCTCGACCTGCGCCTGCCGGAAGGTAAGGTGACCGCGATCGTCGGTCCCAACGGCTGCGGCAAGTCCACCCTGCTCGCAGGGCTCGCTCGGCTTCACGCGCCCAGCGCCGGGGTCGTGTTGCTCGACGGTGAGCCGATCTACTCGCTGGCGCCGCGCGACGTCGCCCGCCGGCTCGCGCTGCTGCCCCAGGAGGCCAATGCCCCGGATGGGCTCACCGTGCTCGAATTGGTCCAGTTCGGCCGCCAACCCCATCAGGGCTGGTTGCGCCAGTGGTCCGAAGAGGACCAGCGCGTGCTCGACGCAGCGATCCGCGCAGCCGACCTGGTCGAGCTGGCCGACCGGCCGCTGGAGTCGATGTCGGGAGGGCAGCGCCAGCGTGCCTGGCTCGCCATGGCGATTGCGCAGACCACGCCGCTCTTGCTGCTGGACGAGCCGACTTCGGCGCTCGATCTTGGTCACCAGATCGAGGTCTTCGAGCTGATCCGCTCGCTCTCCGAGGAGAGCGGCAAGACCGTGGTGATGGTGGTTCACGACTTGGTCAGCGCCTGTCGCTATGCCGATCACCTGGTGGCGATGCTGGACGGGCGTATCGTCGCCGAGGGTGAGCCCCGCGAGGTGGTCACCCCTGAGCTCGTGCGCGAGCTCTACGGCATCGATTGCCGGTTGGTGATCGACCCGCTGTCGAACAGCCCTATTTTGACCGAGATTCGCCGCTGCCGGAGCTGACCGCAGCGGTAGGCGATTCGTTTTGCAACCTGCGTCGTGCGATGACGCGAGAGAGGCAGCTTAAGTGAGCAAGTTTTCCACCGAACGCGTGCTCAGCGTCCACCACTGGAACGACACGCTGTTCAGTTTCACCTGCACCCGCGAGCGCGGGCTGCGGTTCAAGAACGGTCAGTTCGTGATGATCGGACTCGAGGTCGATGGCCGCCCGCTGGTGAGAGCCTATTCGATCGCAAGCCCCAACTACCTGGATCATCTCGAGTTCTTCTCGATCAAGGTGCCGGATGGCCCGCTAACCTCCCGGCTCCAGCATCTTGAAGTCGGTGACGAACTGCTGGTTAGCCGCAAGCCTACCGGCACCCTGGTGCTCGACGACCTGCGCGAGGGGCGCCATCTCTACCTGCTTGCCACCGGCACCGGGCTTGCACCGTTCATGAGCCTGATCCAGGACCCTGAGGTGCTCGAGCGCTTCGACAAGGTCATTCTGGTGCACGGCGTGCGCTGGGTCAGCGAACTCGCTTACCACGACTTCATCACCCGGGAGCTGCCCGAGCACGAGTACTTGGGCGAGGAGATCCGCGACAAGCTGATCTACTACCCGACCGTGACCCGCGAGGACTTCCATACCCGTGGCCGGCTCACCGAGCACATCCGCAGCGGCAAGCTCGCCGCGGACATCGGCCTCGCGCCGCTCGATCCCGCGCTCGACCGGGCGATGATCTGCGGCAGCCCGGCGATGCTCGACGAGACCTCCCAAGTGCTCGACGAACTCGGCTTCAGGATATCTCCGCGCATGGGCGAGCCGGGCGACTATGTGATCGAGCGCGCCTTCGTCGAGAAGTAGCACTCGCCTTGGGCGGTCGCGCTATCGCCCGGCGCTGGAACGCCAGGCGTGGCTCAGCGCTCGTCACGGGGCGCTTCGAGCGTGGGCAGATGCCAGTTGAAGCGTACCGTGAGCATCCTCAGCGTCAGGCCCACCACCAGCGCCAGCAGGGTGGCGAGGGTCGCTGGCAGGTCGAGCGCGAGGCAGGCCAGATACAGCGCCGAGACGATCACGGAAATGCTGGCGTAGAGTTCGCGGCGCAGCAGCAGCGGCACTTCGTTGCACAGTACATCGCGCAGTACCCCGCCGGCGCAGCCGGTGATCAGGCCGAAGATCGCCGCTGTCCAGCCCGAGTGGCCGAGATCCAGGGCGATGCGGTTACCGATCAAGGTGAAGACGACCAGTCCCATCGCATCGAGCAGCAGGAAGGTGGTCCGCAGCCGTTGCAGGCGTGAGGCGACCAGCGCGGCGACCAGGGCGGAGCCCGCGGTGACCAGCAGCAGCCAGGGGCGAGCGACCCAGGTCAACGGATACTGGCCGAGCAGCACGTCGCGCAGGGTGCCTCCGCCGAGGCCCGCGATCGAGCCGATGACCGCGACGCCGAACAGGTCGATGCGGCTGCGTCTGGAGGCGAGCGCGGCACTCATCGCCTCGGCGCTGATCGCGATCAGGTAAAGCGCGAATAACATTCCAGGCTTCCTTCCAAATGGCTCGGGACGAGCGATTCACCCCTCATGCTCGCATCCCGCATTCTCGGCGATCCTTCCACGCCGATACCCTGCTCGGCCATCTTATCGCACAGACGTGACGAGGCCCGGTCGATGACCGGGCCTCGTCGTTGCAATGCGCTTGGTTGAGGGCCGTCCAGCGCCGATGAAGTCGGTTAGACCGCGTCCTTGCCGGTCTCTCCGGTACGGATGCGGATGACTTGCTCGAGCGGCGAGACGAAGATCTTGCCGTCGCCGATCTTGCCGGTGTTGGCCACCGAGGTGATCGCCTCGATCACTTGGTCGACCATCGGGTCGTCCACGGCTGCCTCGAGCTTCACCTTGGGCAGGAAATCGACCACGTATTCGGCGCCGCGGTAGAGCTCGGTGTGGCCCTTCTGACGGCCGAAGCCCTTGACCTCGGTCACGGTGATCCCCTGGATACCGATTTCCGACAGTGCCTCGCGCACATCGTCGAGCTTGAAGGGTTTGATGATCGCTGATACCAGTTTCATCGTCAGTGTTCCTCGGCTGTCCTTGTGATTACGTCGGTCGCTGCGCCATCGAGTGGGCTGTGCCGGCGAGCGTTGCGCTCCAGGGCGGGTGTCGGTTCGACGTTCGCCATGGCGCCTATTGTCTTGTCGTGCCCTCAAGCATATAGGTCCGACGATTCTTCACCAAGCGCCCTGGGCTCGAGCCTGATAAATCGAGCGGGCATCCTGTCGGATGCCCGCTAGAGGGCGCGGTCGCGCCTTACTTCGAGCTTTGGACGAATTCCGGATAGGCTTCCATCCCGCACTCGGTGATGTCCACGCCGGCGAACTCTTCCTCTTCGGTGACCCGTACACCCATGATCGCTTTGATCGCCAGCCAGACGACCAGACTGGCGAGGAAGACCCAGAGGAAGATCGATACACCGCCGATCAGCTGGGCACCGAAGCTTGCGTCAGCATTGGTGAACGGAACCACCATCACGCCCCAGAAGCCGGCAACGCCGTGGACCGAGATCGCACCGACCGGATCGTCGATCTTGAGCTTGTCCAGCGTGATGATGGAGAACACCACGATGATGCCGCCGATCGCACCGATCACCGTGGCGGTGAAGGCCGCGGGGGAGAGCGGGTCGGCAGTGATCGAGACCAGGCCACCCAGCGCGCCGTTCAGCGCCATGGTCAGGTCCGCCTTGCGGAACAGGATCCGGGAGAGCACCAGTGCGGCGATGACGCCACCGGCCGCGGCGGTATTGGTGTTGACCAGTACCTGGGCCATGTTGTTGGCGGATGCGACGTCCGAGAGCTTGAGTTCGGAGCCGCCGTTGAAGCCGAACCAACCCATCCACAGGATGATCGCACCGAGCGTGGCGAGCGGCAGGTTGGCACCGGGAATCGCGTTGATCGCGCCGTTCTTGCCGTACTTGCCTTTACGCGCGCCGAGCACCAGTACACCTGCCAGGGCGGCGCTGGCACCAGCCATATGGACGATGCCGGAGCCGGCGTAGTCGGAGTAGCCGACCGCGTCGAGCCAGCCGCCACCCCAGGTCCAGTAGCCGGAGGTCGGGTAGATGATGCCGGTCATGAACACTGCGAAGATCACGAACGACCACAGCTTCATGCGCTCGGCGACCGCGCCGGAGATGATCGACATCGCGGTGGCGACGAACACCACCTGGAAGAAGAAGTCCGCGCGGGCCGAGTAGTAGGGTGCATCCTCGCCACCGGCGAGTACGTCGCTCAGGTCGTTCTCCGCACCGATCAGCCAGCCGAAGCTCGGGAAGATCCCGCCCTCTGCGCTGGAGTACATCAGGTGGTAGCTGAACAGCAGATACATCACGCAGGAGACCGCGAACAGGATGATGTTCTTGGTCAGGATCTCAGTGGTGTTCTTCGCTCGAACCAGACCGGCCTCGAGCATCGCGAAGCCCCCGGCCATCCACATCACCAGCACACCGCAGATCAGGAAGTAGAAAGTATCGATGGCGTAGGCGATCTCCGTCACCTGATTCGCCAAATCCGCTGCTTCATTCATTTTTGGTTCCCTTTGGTCGTCTTTTAATCAGGTCGATCTTATTTTTGTGGTGGTGAGTGTGCGGCCGCCGACGGCGGGCCGAGTGCTACGGGTGCCAGGGCTCGCGGGCTCAAATCGCGTCTGCGCCGCGTTCCCCGGTGCGAATCCTGATCACATCCTCGAGCTCGGTGACGAACAGCTTGCCGTCGCCGATCTTATGACTGTTCGCCGCATCGCGAATCGCATCTAGAACCGCTGCCGCTTGGGCATCGTCGACCGCGACTTCGACTTTCACCTTGGGTAGGAAGTCGACCACGTATTCAGCCCCGCGATAGAGCTCGGTGTGGCCCTTCTGGCGGCCGAAGCCCTTGACCTCGGTCACGGTGATGCCTTGCACGCCATTGTCCGCGAGTGCTTCGCGCACGTCATCGAGTTTGAATGGCTTGATGATGGCTGTGATCAATTTCATTCGGTGCGTACTCCTCGCTGGACGCTCCAGGTAACTGAATGAGGCGGGGCAGACATCATGCCATATGTTGATATATGCCTTTTTTATCATGGTGTTACGATTTTTCTACGGGCGTCGGATTGGTTGGGGATTGGCCGGATACGTCGTCAGTGAACCGTTTTGGGTCAATCTATTGATCGCCCTGGGGCATGTGCACCAGTTTGGTTCTTTGGTCGATTCGCGGCCGCGCTTTCCGTGGGTGGGGTGATTGGTGGGGCATAGGATCGCGCGTTCGACGCCGCTGTCGCGTATCCTTGGATGCAAGCCTGCTCGCGCCGACCGAGCCGAGTCGCCGGCCGGCCCTCTATTCGCAACGGAGAAGATGTCATGACTCGTAACGATGTATTCAGCCGTCTGGCTCAGCAGATCGGGGAGCGGCTTTCAAGCGTCTCCCAGGCGCCGGAAGAGATCCAGCGCAGCGTGCAGGGTGCGATGAAGGGGGCCTTCGATCGCCTGGACCTGGTCTCGCGCGAAGACTTCGACATCATGATGGATGTGCTGACCCGCACCCGCACCCGGGTCGAAGCGCTCGAGAAGCAGCTCGCCGCACTCGAGGCGCGGCTGGGTGAAGATGTCCCCAGCACCGTGGCCGAGGTCGAGCAGCGGGCGGCTGCAACCGCGGCCGGGGCGAAGGAGCTGCCCACCGAGCCCAAGACCAAGCGAGGCAAGCCCGGCGACGCGGGCGACTATAGCCCTGAACGCGACGCCTGAGCCGCATCCTCCATCCATCGCTGCGCGCTCGATGATTGGGCGCAGGGTGGCTTTCAGTCGGCCCACTCATCCGCTTTGAATGCCGCCGAGCCCCCCGCGCGCGCTTTGCGCGGCGAGGGGCCGGTCGTGCATGCGAGCATCGCTAGGGCCTCCCTGCGCTGAGCGCATAGGTAGCAGTGCTTGTCCGTCGTCTCTCCGGGGTGGAACCGATGTCGCTTTGCTGCGCCATGGTGGTGCAGTGTTTTCCGCCTCACCTCCAAGGCGCTGCCGTCGAATCCCCGGCATCGTCCCATCGCTACCCGCTGCATCGCCTGGCGGGTCAAAAGTCGCCTGCGCCGGCCGATCTAACCGGAACCGAGTCGTCGTACTCCTCGTTTCCTGGAGGTTCCATGTCGCTGGCGGTCGTCCGCAGTCGGGCGCTGCTCGGCCTGCACGCTCCCTTGGTGCAGGTCGAGGTCCATATTTCCAATGGGTTGCCGGGGCTTGCGATCGTCGGCCTGCCCGAGACGGCGGTGAAGGAGAGCCGTGAGCGGGTGCGCAGCGCGTTGCTCAATGCCGGTGCCGAGTACCCGACCCGGCGAATCACACTCAACCTGGCCCCCGCCGATCTGCCCAAGGAGGGTGGTCGCTTCGACCTGCCGATCGCGCTGGCTATCCTGGTCGCTTCCAATCAGCTGCCGCCCGAGAGCGTCGAGCGGCTCGAGTGCCTGGGCGAGCTCGCCCTCGATGGCCGCCTGCGCGGCGTCGGCGCGGTGCTGCCCGCGGCATTGGCCGCTCATCGCGCCGGTGCGATTTTGCTGGTGGCCAGCGAGGACGCCGAGGAAGCCGCGCTGGTCGAAGGCCTCGAAGTGATCGCCGCCGATCATCTTCTCGAGGTCGTCGCCCACCTGCATGGCCGCGAGCGTTTGCTGCCAAGACCCGCGACGACGCCGGCGCTCGATCTCGCCGAGATGCCCGATCTTTGCGACGTTCGTGGCCAGCACCAGGCGCGCAGGGCGCTGGAGATCGCCGCCGCGGGCGGTCACAACCTGCTCTTCGCCGGCCCCCCCGGCACCGGCAAGAGCATGCTCGCCGCACGCCTGCCGGGGCTCTTGCCACCGCTCGACCAGCAGCGCCGTCTGGAGGTCGCGATGATTCGCTCGCGCTGCGGCCTGGCACCGCTCGGTGAGTGGGGGCGACGGCCATTTCGATCCCCGCACCATGGGGCAAGCCCGGGGGCGTTGATCGGTGGTGGTTCGCAACCGATGCCGGGCGAGATCACCCTGGCCCACCATGGCGTGCTGTTTCTCGATGAATTGCCCGAGTTCGAGCGCCGTGCGCTCGAAGGGCTGCGCGAGCCGATCGAGTGCGGCACGGTGTCGATTGCCCGTGTCGCGCGGCAGGCGATCTTCCCAGCCGAGTTTCAGCTGGTCGCGGCGATGAACCCCTGCCCCTGCGGACACCTGGGTGATCCGCGTCGCGCCTGCCGCTGCAGCGCCGCGCAGATCCAGCGCTATCAGGCGCGGCTGTCCGGACCACTGCTCGATCGTATCGACCTGCAGGTGGAGATGACCGCGCTCGCCGCCGACGAGCTCGCTCGCCAGCGCCCTGGCGAGGCTTCGGCCTCGGTGAGGGAGCGGGTGGTCGCCGCACGTCGATGCCAGGCTAGCCGGGGCGCACTCAACGCCCGGTTGGGCAGTCGTGAACTGGAGGCAGCCTGCGCGCTCAGCGATGCCGAGCGCGCTTGGCTCGCCCACGCCCTCGAACGCCTCGGCCACTCGACCCGCACCTACCACCGGGTGCTGCGCGTCGCCTTGACCATCGCCGATCTCCAGGCGTCTGCCCGGTTGACCCGCGAGCACCTGATGGAGGCGCTCGGCTATCGCCAGCTCGACCGGCTGCTGCGCGGCGATGGTGCCAAGGCCCAGCGATGAAGCGCTTGGTCGCTTTCTTTGCTTGGCATTGAGCGCCGGCGGCGCGCCCGAAAGTGCATCGGCAAAGACTCAAGTTCATCCATGTACGTGCCGATGGTAGCGCCAAGGAGAGCGTTAGCATCGCCGGAAGATTGGGTCGAGGCGGCTTCGCTGTAGGGAATGCTGGGCAGGATGGGCGGTGCGTATGGGCTTATCGGTAGCTGTCTCGCCGCGAGTGCGGGGCAAATGGGGCGGGGTCTTGCTTTTGCTGCTTGGAACACCGCTTTGCTGGGCGCAGTCGAGCACGCCCAGCGACCTGGAGCTGCAGCGCGAGGGCCAGCGGCGATTGATCGAGGATCAACGGCAGCGGCTCGATGGGCTGCAGCGCTTGCGGCCCGCCCCGACCCTGCGGGAGCAGCCCTCGATGGCGGTTGGTTCAGGCTGCGTCACGGTACAGCGGCTGGTGGTGGAGGGCGGCGAGCGGCTGCCCGCCGAGCGCCTGGAGGCACTGCGCCGCGAGCATCTCGGCAAGTGCCTCGACGCTGCGGCGCTCAATGCGCTGCTGGCGAGCATCACCAACGACTACCTGGATCGAGGCTTCATCACCACGCGAGCCTACCTGCCGGTGCAGGAGACCGATGAGGCGCTGGTGGTGAGGGTCGTCGAAGGGCGGCTCGAAGGCATCGATCGCCCCGCGACCCTGCCGGCCTCTTCGGTCGCGATGGCCAGCCCGCTCGAGGTGGGCGAGGTGCTGAATCTTCGCGACATCGAGCAAACCTTGGACCAACTCAACCGGCTGGCTTCCCGCCGAGTGACCGCGGCCCTTCGCCCTGGCGATCGGGTCGGCGGTAGCCGTGTGGTCCTGGAAGACGACCCCGGGCGCCCCTGGCGAATCCATCTCTCTCGCCACAATGGCGGTCAGCCTTCGGTCGGACGCCAGCAGTGGGGGCTCGGGCTGTGGCTCGACGAGCCGCTCGGCCTCGCCGACCAGTTCGACCTCCAGCTGATCCGCAGCCAGGCGCGAGGGGCCGAACGCAATACCGACAGCAACCAAGTCGGCTACTCCCTGCCCTATGGCTACTGGAACTTTGCCTACCGCTATATCGACAGCGCCTACGCCACCCGTGGCGAGGCCAACGGTTTCATCTTCGACCTCGATGGCAAGAGCGAGCGTCATCTGCTGCGTGCCGAGCGTCTGATCGCTCGCGACCAGACCAGCAAGACCTCGTTGTCGACCCAACTTTCGCGAACGGCGACGCGCAACTACATCGACGGCACGCGCATCGGCGTCAGCAGCCGGGTGCTCAGCGAGTGGCGGCTGGGGCTCAACCATGGGCGCAGGCTGGCCGGTGGATTGTTCAACGGCGATGTCGCCTGGTCCCACGGCACCGGGCTGTTCGGCGCCGACGATGACCATGGCCGTCCCGATGGCGCGCCGAAAGCCCGCTACGACAAGGCGAACTTGACCTTGAGCTACTTGCGCCCGTTCAGCGTCGTCGGTTTGCCGCTGCGCTACTTCGGCCTGCTGCATGCCCAGTGGAGCCCCGATGTTCTCTACAGTCCGGCCAGGTTGAGCCTCGGTGGCCAGGATTCGGTGCGCGGCTTCAGCGAGCAGTCGCTACCCGGCGATACCGGTGGGTACTGGCGCAACCAGGTGACTTGGTCGCACCCGCTGAACCCGGTGCCAAGGGTCTTCGATCTCTTCGAGGTGACTTTGGCCTACGACCTCGGGGTGATCCGTCACGGCCGTTACAACGATGAACTCCACGGCAGGATGAGCGGCGCGGCGCTCGAGTTCGGCCTGCGCGGCGAGCAGCTCTCGGCGCTGCTCGGTGTCTCCCGGTCGATCGAGCGCCCAAGCGCGCTGCCCCAGCGTGAAACCCCGATCTACTTCGAGCTCGGCCTGACGCTATGAAATGCCCTCCCTCCCTTCGGCGCGAACCGCTACAGAGAACGAGAGCCATGCGCGACCCTGCTTCTCCCTTGGCCCGGCTGCTCGCCGTGGTACTGGTCAACGCCTTGGTCTGGCAGCCCGTCGCGGCGCTTGCCGAGGGCATCGTCGTAGCGCCGGGCGGTGGCCAGAATACCCGCATCGACCAGGCCGCCAATGGCGTCCCGGTGATCGATATCGCTACGCCGAACGAGCGGGGGCTCTCGCACAACCGCTACCAATCCTTCGATGTCGGCCGTGAAGGCGCGATTCTCAATAACGTCACCGACAAGTGGCAGACGACCGAGCAGGCGGGGCTGATCGTCGGCAACCCCAATCTGCAGGGCTCGGCAGCGCGGCTGATCGTCAACGAGGTCACCGGCGGCGGTGGCTCTCGGCTCGCCGGCTACACCGAGGTCGCGGGGCAGGCCGCAGCGGTGGTGATCGCCAACCCTTCCGGGATCGTCTGTGACGGCTGCGGTTTCATCAATACGCCCCAGGTGACCCTGTCGACCGGTCGACCGTTGATCGACCAAGGCGAGCTGAGCGGTTTCTCCGTCGAGGCCGGAAAGGTCGAAATCGAAGGGCTCGGGCTCGATGCTAGCCGGGTCGATCGCTTCGCGATCGTCACTCGTGCCGCTGAATTCAATGCCGCCTTGCATGCCAAGCGCCTGGAGGTGGTCACCGGGCGCAATCAGGTCGATGCAGACACGCTCGAGGCGACACCGCTCGAGGGCGCGCAGGAGGTGACACCGGAGTTCGCCATCGACGCCTCTGCGCTGGGTGGCATGTACGCCGACAGCATTCGCTTGGTCGGTACCGAGGCCGGGGTCGGCGTGCGCCTGGCCGGCGACATGGCGGCCAGCGGGGGTGAGCTGCGCATCGATGCGGCCGGCGGCCTGACGCTGGCCAACGCCTCGAGCCGGGGGAGCCTCATCGCCGATGCGGTAAGTATCGCGGTCGACGGTACCCTGGACGGCGCGGCCGACCTGCGCCTGTCGGCCGAGCGGCAGATAAGCAACCAAGGCACGCTGCGCGCGGGCGGTGGCATCGAGCTCACCGCCGGTGAGCGGATCACCCAGCATGGCAGCATGCTCGCCTCGCAGATCGATGCGCGCGCCGGCGATGAACTCGTCAACCAAGGGCAGGTTAGCGGCGACCAGGTATCCCTCGGTGCCGAGACGCTGGTCAACCAGGGTACGCTGGCGGCGAGCGGTGCGCTGAACATCGAGGCACGCCGTCTCGACAATGCAGGCGGGACCCTTCAGTTCGCCCAAGGGCAGCACGTGGAGCTGGCGCTCGAGCGGCTCGACAACCGCGATGGCCTCCTGCTGGCCGACGGTGGCGCCCTGGCGCTCGACGCCAGGGCGCTGGACAACCAGCGCGGGGTGATCGCGGCCGATACGCTCAAGATCGATGCAGGTGCGTTGGACAACCGCGAAGGGTTGATTCAAGCCTCGCGGGGCGAGGCCGCTATCGCGGTAACCCAGCTCGACAATCGGACCGGACGGATCGAAGCCCAGCAGGCGCTTCGACTCGTCGCTAAGGAGACTGTCGCCAACCAAGGCGGCCGGCTGCAGGCCGGTGAACGGCTCGAACTCAACGCTGGTGACCTGGACAACCGCGACGGGGTAGTGCTCGCCGAGCGCTCGAGCCTGGCGCTGGGCCGGCTCTCCGGCAATCGCGATGGCGTGATCGAGGCCTCCTCTGGCCCGCTCGAGCTGGCAGTGCGGGCAGAGGCCGACAACGCAGGCGGCTCGCTGATCGCGCGCCAGGGCGAACTGACGCTCTCCGCGGCGACCCTCGACAACCGCCAGGCCACCATCGCAGGCGATCAGCTGCACCTGGTCAGTGGCGAACTCGACAATAGTGCCGGCCTCTTGCTCGCTCAGCGAGGGGGGCTGGAGATCTCCAGCGGGGCGCTCGACAACTCCGGCGGCACGCTGATCGGTGACGATGTCGAGCTCAGCGCGAGCCGACTGGATAACCACGATGGCGGCCTGATCGCCGCCCGCGTCGGCAACGCGCGGCTGGAGGTGGAACGATCGATCGATAACTCGGGCGGCCAGCTGCAGGCGGCCGCCCGGATCGATCTCACCGCCGGGCAGCTGGTCAACCGGGATGCGGTGGTGGTCGCCGATGACGTTGCCCTCGACGCCCGCACCCTCGACAACGCAGGCGGGCTGATCAGTGCCGAGCGCGGTGATCTCGATGCCACGGTGGGCGTGCTGGACAACCGCGGCGGTCTGCTGCTCGGCAAGCGGCTCGAGCTCGACACTGCCAGCCTCGACAACCGCGGTGGCGCAATGCTGGCCGAGGCCGCCGGGGCGCTGATCCGCGTCCAAGACAGTCTCGACAATCGCGGTGGCATCATCGACGTACGCCACGGCGACTTGATGCTCGATGCCGGGCGGATCGACAACCGCGGCGGCGCACTCGCCGCGCTGGGGCTCACGCTGCAGGCGGTACTGCTCGACAACGGTGTCGAGGACGATGGCGAGGACGTTGACGAGGGTGGCCGGCTGCTGGCTGGCGCAGGGGGTATGCGAGTGCTCGCCGCCGAGGGGCGGCTCGACAACCGCGGTGGCCTGCTGCTGGTCGACGGCGGGGCGCTCGAGCTCAGCGCCGCCGAACTGGATAACCGCGCCGGGGTAATCCAGTCCGAGCAGGGCAGCTTCGAGCTTGGAGAATTCGACAACCGCGAAGGCGAACTCGCCGCGCTCAGCGGGCCGTTGGCGCTGGAGACCTCCTCCCTCGACAACCAGGGTGGCAGGATACTCGCCCAGAGAGCGCTGGCACTGGATGCCGAGCGGCTGGACAACCGCTTCGGCCAGCTGGCGGGAAATACGCTACTGCTGAGCGCGGCGGGCATCGACAATCGCGACGGCGGCTTGATCGAAGCCGTCGATAGCCTGGTTCTCGATAGCGACACGCTGGACAACCGAGGGGGCGAGCTGCGCGCGCTCGGCACCGACGGAGACAGCCGGCTGCGGGTGGAGGGCACGCTCGACAACCGCGATGGCAAGCTCTCCTTCGCCAACCAGAACCTGACGCTTGCGGCGCAGCACTGGCGCAACCAGGGGGGCCTTCTGCGCCACACCGGCTTGGGCCAGGCCGAGATCGAGGTGGGCGAATTCCAAGGCGCCGGTGGCACGCTCGAAAGCACCGGCGAGTTGATACTGAGTGCGCAGCACGTCGACGGGCTCGGCAGTCTGGCCAGCAACCGCGCGCTGAGCCTGACCTCGCTCGGTGCGCTAGGGCTCGGCATCGGCGATCGGCTGGCCTCCGCCGGTACGCTCGAGGTCGAGGCCATGGACCTCGATAACCAAGGCGAAATGGCCAGCAACCAGGCCATTACCCTGCGGCTGCAGGGTGAGCTGGTCAATGCCGGAACGATCTCGGCGGGCAGTGGGCTCGAGCTCTCCGCCACCTCGCTCGACCAGCGTGGCCACCTGCTCAGCGGCGGTGATGCCCGCTACCGGCTGACCCAGACGCTCGACAACCGTGGTCGGCTGACCGCCACCGGCGCGCTCGAGATCGAGGCCGCACGGCTGGATAACCAAGGCACCCTCGGTGCCGGCGGTACGCTGCGGGTGAGCGCGGGCGAGATCATCAACCAGCCGGACGCGCTGATCTTCTCCGCCGGCGACATGCAGCTGCGCGCGGCCAGCCTGAGCAACCGCTACGCCGATCTGTTCAGCCTCGGCCGCTTCGACTTCGCCGCCGATGACCAGGGTGGCCGGGCGCGGCTGTTCGAGAATCGCTCGGGCAGCATCGAGGCCCAGGGCGATCTGCGTCTCGCCGCGGATGAGGTGATCAACACGCGCGATCATTTCTCGATCTTAAGCCACAGCGAAGGCAGCTGGATCGATTACACCGCGACCCAGGTCGATCAGTACCGGGTGGAAAGCGACCTCTGTGGAGAGCGAGGTGGCTGTGGCCCCAGGCAGATATATGAAAGAACCTTCTACTACTACCAGCCGATCGTCCACGACACGCTGCGCTACGAAGTAGTCGTCGATTCGCCGCTGGCACGGCTGGTTGGCGGCGGCGAGGTCACGATCGACGCCGATCGGTTCAGCAACACCCTTGGCCTGGTCGCCGCCGGGAGCGACCTGAGCATCCACGCCCGCGAGATCGACAACGGCGGACCCACTGCCTTCCTCGAGCAGCGCCGACGCGAATACCAGCACAACCAGAGCTACTCGAACTCAAGCGACATCAGATACGTCCAGCGCGCCTCCGACCAGCGCGACGCAGGGATCGAGGCCTGGAATGCGCGCAGCGGCCTCGACGAACAGGGCGAGCCGCTGCCACTGCCGGCAATCATCGCCGGCTGGACCTACAGCCTGGTCAGCGACGTCATCTCGCGCCAGGAGATCCCCGGCACCGTCGCCTCGACGATCCAGGCCGGTGAGCGGGTAACGCTGGTCGCTGGCGAACGGCTGGTCAACGGCCAGGTCGACGAGCAGGTCCAGGCGCAGCTCGAGGGCCGGCTTGGCGATACGTCGGTCGCGGGGCCGGTCGCGCGATTGAGCTATACCCTCGCGCCCCAGGCGGCGAGCGCAAGCCGGCGCGAAGCAGGTGATCTGAGTGGCGCCAGCCGCGAGGCCGGCGAGATCGATGAAACCACGCGGACCGAGCTTGGGCTGCCGAGCGGTGAGCGACAGGCGCTGGACACACCTATCGTCATCGAGCCGGCGGCCAGCTACGCCGATGTGCCATTCGAGCGCATCGCACCCGTCGAGCAGCCGGATTTCCGCCTGCCCCAGGGTGAGTACGGCCTGTTCGTTCAGAGCCCCTCGCCGCAGAGCCGCTACCTGGTCGAGTCGAATCCGGCCTTCACCGGCCTCGAGAACGTCCTTGGCTCCGACTACCTGCTCGACAAGCTCGGCTACAGCGATGACGGTGCCTACCGGCTGCTGGGCGATGGTCGCTACGAAAGCCGGCTGGTCGGCAGTGCGGTACAGGCCGCTACCGGCTCTCGCTTCGTCGACGACCGCCTGGGCAGTGAAGCCGACCAGCTGCGCTACCTGTTCGACAACGCCATCGCCTCGAGCGAGCCGCTCGGACTCTCCGTCGGCGTCAGCCTGAGCCCGGCCCAGACCGCCGCGCTGACCCACGACATCGTCTGGCCCGAGTGGCAGGAGGTCGAGGGGCAGTGGGTACTCGTCCCGGTGCTCTACCTCGCCCAGTTGGACTCGCGCAAGGTGCGCGGCGGCGCATTGGTGCAAGGGCGCGACATCGAGCTGATCAGCGGCAGCGAGCTGATCAACGTCGGCACGCTCACGGCCGCGCGGGATACCACGCTCTCGGCCGGCGGCTCGATCCTCCAAGGGGGCCTGGTCGAGGCCGGCGAGCGGGTCTCGATGGTGGCTAACGACAGCATCCGCAACGCCATCGGCGGCGAGATATCCGCGGCTCAGGTCGACCTGCGCGCGCTTGAGGGCGATATCGTCAACGACCGGCTGGCGATCGTCGCTGGCAGCCGCGACCACGCCTTCACCGCGCTCGACGGCGGCGGCCGGATCGTCGCCGGCGAACGCCTCGACCTGCGCGCCGGGGGAGACCTGGTCAACCGCGGCGAGATCGCCTCGGCAGGCGATGCAGCGCTCGCCGCCGGGCGTGACCTGCGCCTCGAGGCGGTCACCGACGCGCGGCTCGACGTCAATCGCCAGCCCAACCTCACCGAGCGCCGCGAAAGCGTCGAAGTGCTCGGCAGCCGTCTCGACATCCAAGGCGACGCTCGCCTGAGCGCCGGGCAGGACCTGGTGATCGATGCATCCCGCGTCGATATTCACGGCGACCTGCTGGCCGAGGCCGGGCGCGACCTGCGCCTCGACGCTCAGGAGAACTTCGTCGCGAGCGAAAGAGAGCGGCGCAGCAGTCGCCGCTACTCCCATCAGCTCGACGAGCAGGTGCGCCAGCAGGGGAGCGAACTGGTGGTCGGCGGGGACGCCGCAGTGATCGCCGGGCGTGATCTCGGCCTCACCGCGAGCCGGGTCGAGACCAGCGGCAACGCCTACTTCTACGCCGGGGGAGAGCTGACCCTGGATGCGGCCGCCGATCTCGACCATCAGCTCGACGAGCGGCGCAGCAAGGGCAGCTTCGGGCGCAAGCGCTCCGAGAGCACCGAACGGCTCACCCTCACCGCGCAAGGCAGCCAGATCGAAAGCGGCGGCGACCTGGTACTGGCAAGCGAAGGCGACCAGCGCTACCAGGGCGCGAGACTTGCGTCCCAAGGCGAGCTGAGCCTGATCAGCGGCGGCGAGATAGCGTTCGAGGCCGCCCGCGATATCGAGCAGCAGAGCCGGCACAAAAGCAGCAGCAGCTTCGCCTGGCAGTCTGCCAAGGGCCGGGGCACGACCGACGAGACCCTGCGCCAGAGCCAACTGATCCACCAAGGCGAACTCGCGATCCGCGCGGCCGAAGGAATCTCGATCGAGATTGCCCAAATCGACCAGCGCACGGTGAGCCAGACCCTCGACGCGATGGTCGCCGCCGACCCGCAGCTCGGCTGGCTGAAGGAGATGGAACAGCGCGGCGACATCGACTGGCGGCAGGTCAAGGAGATCCACGACAGCTTCCAGTACAGCCAGTCGGGCGTTAGTCCAGTAGTGGGCATGGCGGTCGCGATCGTCACTGCAGCGTTCACCGCCGGCGCGGCAGGAAGTATGATCGGCGCCATGGCAGGGACGAGTACCGCAGCCGGTGCGAGTACAGCTGCTTCGATCTGGGCCGCCCAGACCGCGACCGCCGCCGCTGGTTGGGCCAACGCCGCGGTAGCGGGGGCCATCGGCGGTGCAGTGGGAAGCGCCGCCGGTGCCGTCAGCCAAGGACAGGAGTGGAATCAGGCTGCGCTCAATGGCGCGATTACCGGCGGGCTGGGTAACTACCTTGCCGGCGGGACATTCCACAACAATCCCATCAACAGCGCGAAAGTGATTGGCACCAGCGTGGCGAATGGCGCCTGGGACGTGGTGGGCAATCGCATCGCGCTGCTTGGTGCTCAGCAGGTCATGGGCAAAGTGCAGAGTGAATTCGCCGAGAGCATCGGCTTGAGTGGCGAGCAGCTCAACTGGGCGCTGATGAGTGGCTCGATCATCGGAGCGCAGTTACCCGGCGTGGGAACGCGGTTTAGTGCGACGGATGGTGGCTATAGTCATAACAATTTTATAGGTGAGCGTGGAGTACTGAATCGCGATATCCAAGGGTTGCCCTTCGATGCGATCGATATTGCCTTGGGTTACCAAGGGCTGCCCGATTCCACTGTGCAGGCACACTTGGCCTCGCAAGGGTTCGGCGGCTATACCATGGGCCATAGCCTGGGGGTTTTGAGCGCCAACTATATGGCCACCAATGGTTTGCTCAAAGGAGCCCATCTCTTCTCCCTGCCCTTCGGCAATATCGCCTCGAGCAATACTACCCTGACCATCGGCGCTGGCGACTTGGTCAACGGCGGCGTCTTGGGTAAAGCGCTCAATCCGAATGCCTACATCGTTCCATTACTGCCTTGGGAGCATAATTTTGATCAATTTTATAAACCCTATATCGATCTGTACCCTGAAAGGTATAAGTTTGGTGACTAGTCTCCTGGTGGCGGGACTTCTGGGGGGGTGCGTCTCTTATGAACGCTATATATCGGCAGGCACCGAGGATAATTTTGCTGCGGACGATAATATCTTCCGTGTGGACCCAAATGATTATCCTGTCTTTGCGGTAAATCGGGATATGGAGGCGCCCTTGGCTAATGTGATTCCTCCGCTTGGTAATGGGGTAGAAATGATGCCATTGAAAAAAGCCTACCGCTGGGAAGTGATGCATGTGGTGAAAGGGCGCTACCTGATCGGCTCCCGAGACTACGATGTAGTCAGATGTATGATAGAGTCTAATGCAGCTCCGAAGAGAATCCGAAGTAAGGATTGCGATCCCTTCAATCCAAAGGCCAAAGGAGGGAGGTATTTTGTACGTATCTATCTCAACCCCAATGGCCACGCCTATGGATGGGAGTTTCTCAAGAATCAAATACGCTGGTTTGGGGGAGAAAAAGTGACTGGATTTCGCCTCGATAATACAGGCGACTGGTCGGGACAGCCCTGGTTCGAGTGTATCGAGCGCTGTGAAAAACTGGCCAATATGACGAATTATTTCGATGACACGGGAACGGGACTAAAGGCGAAATATCCTGTTTTATATAAACGTTTCATAGAGTTTGTGGAGAAAAATCCCGCAAAACCGCGAGAGTAGTCGTCGCAGGAAGTGGCGGCATGGATTGGTTGAACTGGCGAGCGAAGGCGACCAGCGCTACCAGGGGGCGAGGCTTACGTCCCAAGGCGAGCTGAGCCTGATCAGCGGCGGCGAGATAGCGTTCGAGGCCGCCCACGATCTCGAACAGCAGAGCCGGCACAAGAGCAGCAGCTTCGCCTGGCAGTCTGCCAAGGGCCGGGGCATGACCGACGAGACCCTGCGCCAGAGCCAGCTGATCCACCAGGGCGAACTCGCGATCCGCGCGGCCGAAGGAATCTCGATCGAGATTGCCCAAATCGACCAGAGCACGGTGAGCCAGACCCTCGACGCGATGGTCGCCGCCGACCCACAGCTCGGCTGGCTGAAGGAGATGGAACAGCGCGGCGACATCGACTGGCGGCAGGTCAAGGAGATCCACGACAGCTTCCAGTACAGCCAGTCGGGACTCTCAGGCCCCGCTGCGCTTGCGGTCGCGATCGTGACGGCGTATTACACGGCGGGGGCGGTGAGCGGGCTGGTGGCGAATGGCGCTTCCACGGCAGCTGGTACCGGGACCGCGCTCGCGGGAGCCGGTTGGGCCAACGTGGCGGCGACCGCGGCCTTGACGGGGGCCGCCAGCAACGCCGCTGTCAGCGCCATCAATAACCGAGGCGACCTGGGTGCGGTGTTCGATGACGTGACTTCCAGCAACGCGTTGAAGGGCTATGCAAGCGCCGCAGTAATTGCCGGCTTAGGGGCATATACGGACATGTGGGGCCGTACAACGACAGAAAGCGGCAACACGCTACTGACCAATCTGCCTGAACGTGCAAAAGCCTATGCACTGAATACGGCCGTCAGAGGTTTGCTGACTGGCGCCAACGGTTCCGAGGATTGGGTGACCGTGGCCGGTATTGGCTGACGGGAGAGGCGTATCGATATTGGGTCGGTCGAGAGCCAGACCTGCGGCCCGGCGTAGACAGGCCAGAGGGGGCAGAATTTCTTCCCACTCCAGAAGATGGCTTCTTTCGCGTGCCCACAGTTAGTCTTGAGGAGGTTGTACGAGAAGGGAAAAACATTGGCCTCAACGACGTATGCCTATCATCGTTTTCTATTTGCCATGGAACACCGATCAGCAACGCTTTGAATGCCGTGCCAGGATTCAACTCTTTCGCTACGCTCCACGACACCTGGATGAATTGGCTAGAGGAGAATAAAAGAGCAAATGTGGCGACAAATATTGGATCCATGCCCCCTGCACTAATATTGAATTATGGCAGCCTTGCCGACCAATACTATTGGCTCAAACCAACGATCGATCAATCCAGGGAGAATGATAGATGAAGGTCACAAGGGGCATATTGATTTCATTGGTGTCGGTATGTTTTTTATTGAGTGGGTGCCATAGTATGTGGGTGGACGGCAAAGACCGTTTAGTTGGTACAAAATTTGAATTGTTGAAAAACAGGAACG
The DNA here is from genome assembly GCF_001648175.1 of Halotalea alkalilenta. Lineage (NCBI taxonomy): Bacteria > Pseudomonadati > Pseudomonadota > Gammaproteobacteria > Oceanospirillales > Halomonadaceae > Halotalea > Halotalea alkalilenta. The sequence goes on from NZ_CP015243.1 coordinate 864,203, forward strand.
ATAATGGCATGTTATATACCCGCCTTTCAGAGAGGGAAAATCATTTATATAGAGAAGAACCAGAGCCGCCCAATACTCGCTATTTCATAAAATGGAATTCACACTGCCGGTATTCGCTGCTGGTCGATCCGAACGATACGATCCTTTCTTGGCGCTTCGAGGAGACGAAAGATCCTAGTCGGGCTTGTGTCATTAATTAAGCAAGAGAGTAAACAGGGAAGGCCCAAGGAGGGGCATATTTATTATGTTCTTGGTGAAAGGTCCGATGGTGCGCCACGCATGATATTCAGGCCGAAGGAAGGTGTCGACTACTTCAATAGGCAATGAGCATGTCTAATAATAAGCAGCTTCGATCTGGGCCGCCCAGACCGCGACCGCCGCCGCTGGTTGGGCCAACGCCGCGGTAGCGGGGGCCATCGGCGGTGCAGTGGGAAGCGCAGCCGGTGCCGTCAGCCAAGGACAGGCGTGGAATCAGGCTGCGCTCGATGGCGCGATTACCGGCGGGCTGGGTAACTACCTTGCCGGCGGGACATTCCACAATAATCCCATCAACAGCGCGAAAGTGGTTGGCACCAGCGTGGCGAATGGCGCCTGGGACGTGGTGGGCAATCGCATCGCGCTGCTTGGTGCTCAGCAGGTCATGGGCAAAGTGCAGCGTGAATTCGCCGAGAGCATCGGCTTGAGTGGCGAGCAGCTCAACTGGGCGCTGATGAGTGGCTCGATCATCGGAGCGCAGTTACCCGGCGTGGGAACGCGGTTTAGTGCGACGGATGATGGCTATCAGCTCACTAACCGTATCGGAGACCGTGGGGTATTGAACCGCAGTCTTCAAGGGCTGCCCTTCGATGCGATCGATATCGCCTTGGGTTACCAAGGGTTGCCCGACTCCACCGTACAGGCACACTTGGCATCGCAAGGATTCGGTGGTCTCACCACGGGCCATAGCCTGGGGGTTCTGAGTGCCAACTATATGACCACCAATGGTTTGCTCAAAGGAGCCCATCTCTTCTCCCTGCCCTTCGGCAATATCGCCTCGAGCAATACTACCCTGACCATCGGCGCTGGCGACCTGGTCAACGGCGGCGTCTTGGGTAAAGCGCTCAATCCAAATGCCTACATCGTTCCATTAATGCCTTGGGAGCACAATTTTGATAAATTCTATAAACCCTATATCGATCTGCACCCTGAAAGGTATAATTTTGGTGACTAGTCTTCTGGTGGCGAGCTTGCTGGGCGGCTGCGCCTCTTATGAGAACTATATATCGGCGGGGACCGAGGATAACTTCGTTGCCGATGACAATATCTTCCGCGTGGATCCGGAAGATTACCCGGTCTTCGCGGTCAAGCAGGATAGGGCGGCGCCACTGGCTAATGTGATCCCTCCAATCAGTGATGGATGGGAAATGCCGCCGTTTAAAAAAGAATATCGATGGGAAGTGACCCATGTGGTGAAAGGGCGTTATTTGATAGGTTCAAACGGCTATGATTATGTTGATTGCATGCAGTACGCAGTTACGCCCTCAAAAAATATTTCCATTAGGGATTGTGATTTTTCTTCTCCGAAAGCAAGGGGACGCAGTTATTTTTCTCGTATTTACATCAATCCCAATGGTCAAGCTTACGGATGGGAGTTTCTTAAAAATCAACGACGCTGGTTCTTTCGAGAAAAACTGACTGGATTCAAGCTCGATAATACGGGCGACTGGTCGGGGCAGCCATGGTTCGAGTGTGTAGAACGCTGTGAAAAACTGGCTAATATGACGAATTATTTTGACGACGCTGGAACGGGGTTTAAAGCGAGATATCCTATCATATATAAACGTTATATAGACCTCATTCCCGAACAGCCCTGGATCCAAGGGTCGAAAATGTAACTTCGCCGCATTCCGAACATGGGGTACTGAGTCGCCGACATCGACTGGCGGCAGGTCAAGGAGATCCACGACAGCTTCCAGTACAGCCAGTCGGGACTCTCAGGCCCCGCTGCGCTTGCAGTCGCGATCGCCGTCTCCGCCTTCGTCGGCCCTACCGCCGTCGGTGCACTGGGCAGCGTGGGCGGTGCTGCGGCCACCTCGCTGGCGAGCCAGGGCGCGGTCAATCTGATCAACCAGCAAGGCGATCTCGGCGGTGCGTTGAAAGACACCCTCTCTCGCCAGGGGCTCGAAGGCGCCGCCCTTGCCTCCGCCTCAGCCGGCGTGGCCCAGGGCATGGATCGCATCTGGGGCGGCCGCACCGACGTCATCACCCAGGGCGTACAAGGCGTCGATCTCGCAAGCCTTGAAGGCATTGGCCGCTTCGCCGGCAGTATCGGCAGCCGCGCAGCGATCGATGCAAGCCTGCAGACCGCACTCCAGGGTGGCTCGCTCGGAGATCGCCTCGGCGACGCTCTGCACGGCACCGTGGGCAGCGTAGTGGCAGCGGCGATGTTCAACGCAGTGGGGGACTACGCCGAGGCGCAGGGCTATGCCGAAGGCAGCGTAGAGAAGGTGGCACTGCACGCACTGGCTGGAGGACTGGCCTCCGTCGCCAGCGGTGGCGACTTCGAAAGTGGCGCGATCGCCGCCGGCGCCAACGAGGCGCTGGTGGGGCACCTGGCCGAATGGTTAGAACAAGACCCGATGCTGTTGACTGGTGCCGCGCAGATCACCGGCCTGGTCGCCGCTGGACTGGCCGGGGGCGACGCCCAGCAGGGTGCTTGGGTGGCGGGTCAGGCGGATATGTACAACCGCCAGCTGCATCCCGAGGAGCGGCGTCTCATCAAGGAGGAAGCAGCCAGGCTCCAGGAAGCACACGGCTCGGCAGGGCCGCTCGACTGGGAGACGATGCTGACCCTGGCGGCTGGCAATCGGCTCGATGCCGATAACGCCGACACCTTTGCCCGGCTCGAGGCCCAAGTGGCGAGCGACCCGAATAACCCGCTGGCGCAGCAGTTCCAGCAGGCGATGACGGTGGCCAATGCTACGATCGAAGTGCTCGCCGGGTAGAACGTCTCGCTGCAATGGCAGGATGGGACAGCGATCCAGGCCTATGGTGACCCGGTGCTGGCATTCCAGGCCAGCGAACGCCAGCGTCAGGACTCTGGACTGTTCAACGCCCCCGGCTTCATGGGACCATACACCTAGTCTGGCGCGACTATTGGAGCGGCTACGGGTCCGATCGGTGCTGGCGTAGGCTTTATCGCGGACGATGTGGCGGGCGCGTTTGCCTGCGCCTATATTTGTGACTCTTTCAGCACTCGTCCAGTAATTCAAATAGCTCTAATACTTCCAATAGCCAGTCAGGGACCTGACGATGATAAATATACCGATGCCAGCCTTGCTTTTACCAGCGATAATGATGACGGGTTTTTTGCTTTCGCTTAGCTTCCCCAGCACTAGTGGGCTAACTTCCCCTAAGTTTCTTATGCTCTACTCATCTTGTTTGATGACACTGCTGGTAGCATGCTGGCTCTCCTTCAAGAGTCTGATCCCTCTCTCACTTTGGTTAGTCGCTATGATGCTGGTAATTGCTGCCGTCGGATTACCTTTCATTAAATTTTACTTTAATCAATAAGACAGGGTATTAGCAAGATATGATCGCCATTTTCACATATAGTTTGATCCGTGAATGGTCGATTGCAAGAGTTGAGTGCAACACAGCTATTAAATTGAATCGGTAGCATCATGGCGAATGGCCATGGCGTCTTACATTACCTCCCCCTTTACCTCGATCGGGCATTTGAAGTCGAAGCGCTTGCGCGGAGGCATGTTCAGCCGCAAGGCGATGGCGTCCAGTGTCTCCTAGCTCCGGTCGTGGTCGTGCTCTTGCGCACCGCTAGCGGCATACGCCGCGAAAGCGTCGAGGTACTTGAACCATCTCGACATCCGAGGCGACGCTCGCTCGAGCTGCCGGTCAGGACCTGGTGATCGATGCCTCCCGCGTCGACATCCGGGAAGGGCCACGGTGGTTTGGGAAGGGCGTTAGGTCGCGTACTCGAGCCTCATAGGCTTAGTGATCCGCTGGTCGCTCATGTGGGTGGTGATTTGATATATTCCGCCATATGACCCATCATGATCCTCATAAAGGAGGATCAGCCATGTCCCTACAACACCAGACACCCCATGAGCGCCAGGATATGGCGGCTGCGGCCATGCGTACCTACCCCAACATCTCCAAGGCATGGGGCCTCAAGGAGCATGAAGCCGCCACGCTCTTGGGCGTGCCGGATTCCACCTATCGCCGCTGGAAACAGCAGCCGGATCGTGCACAGCTGGACGTGAACCACCTGGAGCGGATGTCATTGATCCTGGGCATCTACAAGGCACTCCATATCCTGTTACCCAACGCTCAGGCGGCGGACAGCTGGTTGAAACGGGCCAATCAGAATCCGCTGTTCGCGGGGCACACTCCTATCGAGCGGATGCTCAACGGGCAAGTATCCGACCTATATGTGGTACGCCGGCATCTGGATGCGGCCCGCGGTGGGGGCGTTGCATGAGTTTTCCCGTGTCTTGTCTCGCCTGGCATCCCTGCTATCGGATCATCCCCTCGCGCTTTCCACCCATCGATCTCTTCGAGGGGGTCAACGGCTCTCCCGATGACTGGGCGCTGCTCAACGAACTGGAGGGCGCGACCTCATCCCGCCTGCGGGAGGAAGCTGGTGCCATTCACCTGATCCGTGATGAAGATCGGCGTTACGGCCCGGGCTGGACGCCGGTGATGGCCGCTTTCTGCCACTTCCCGACGACCGGTTCACGTTTCACCGACGGCACGTTCGGTGCCTATTACTGCGCCTTGTCGGAAGTTACAGCCATCGCCGAGACCCGTTACCACGCCGAGCGCTTCATGCGGGAGTCTCACGAGCCCCCGATGATGCTGCAGCAGCGGGTTTATTTGTCGGACCTCGACGGCTTGTTCGTCGACTTGAGAAACAGCACCGCTGCAGGCGCCCTACTGGCCCCGGATGATTGGTCGGCAAGCCAAGCGTTCGGTCGGAAGACGTGGGACAGCCAGGCCGATGGCATCGTCTATCCTAGCGTGCGCGATCCCGCCGGCGAATGTGCGGCGGTACTTCGTCCTCCCGTTCTGAGCGCCACTTGGCAGGGCCGGCATCTGGGCTATGAATGGGATGGCAAGCGCATCAGTCATGTCTTCGAATTGAATCTGTTGAGTTGATGCGAGTAATGGCGCAGGGCCAAAATCAGGGAAGTGCAACGATGGGAGCGGGGCGCTGGCGCAGAATCTGTCGTTGCCAATGCGCACGGCCTACGACGCCAAGCTGACCGGGGTCTATGCGCTGTTCATACCGACGCTGCTCTTGAATGGCCTGCCGGTCGGCGCGATGCTGGTGGGGCCTTGGTATGGCGAATCCTGCGTTTACACCTTGGCAGCCGCGCTTGAAAGGGCGAGTTGAAAGCTGGATGCGAGTGTTCGACACGCTGGCTGAGTGAATCGCCCAGGGTGTCTTAGGCACGCCCGGGCCTTCTACTTCGTAGCCGCCGCTTTCAGTCTCCTGTTCATTCAACGACGACGATTTCTTCCACGATGACCCTTCCGACCGAAGAAAGATCGATGAAGTTGATATGGTCGGGATCAACTTTCGTTAGAAAATTTTCGCAGGAATAAAGCGTGTTCAAGTCTTGCAGATTGTCGAACCATGCCTCGACGACTGCATCATATGTGGGCTCTGGAAAATCCGGTGCGGAAACGGCGTAATTGACCACGAATCGACGGATTTTCTTTGCTTCGGGAATAGCGAAAAGCAGAGGCGCGTGAACGTCGCGGCGGTAGTCCTTGAATTCCTGAAAGCCCATTCCCTGTCGGCGCTTGAAACCTAAAATGATCTTGATCATGGAGAACTCCTTGCCGGGCGAGCGATGTGCGTCAATGCGGATGAGGTGTGGTAATAGCAGCTCTTGGTGGGGCGAACTATGCTGAATCGTCCACGTTTTTTTTTGCGAAAGCCCAACGACGACGCCCGGCCGAAGCCGGGCGTCGTCGTTCCTGCGGGGTTTACCAGCGATACGCGACGCTGCCGATCACGCTGCGTGATTCACCGTAGTAGCACCAGTAGTTGCAGGCGCTGATGTAGTCTTCGTCGGTGAGGTTGTTGACGTTGAGCTGGAGGCGCCAGTTCTCGTCGACGTCGTAGCTGGCCATGGCGTCGACGAGCGTATAGGAGGGCACTTTGGGCGTGTCGTAGCGCGGGTCGTCGGTGCTGGTGCCGACGTAGCGTACGCCTGCGCCGAGCGAGAGGCCGGTGAGCGGGCCCTGGTTGAAGTCGTAGTCCAGCCAGGCGGAGGCGATGTGCCGTGGAATGATCCCTGCGCGCTGGGTGCCCTGTCCGCCGGTCTCGTCGGTGGTCGCGTCGGTATAGGTGTAGCTGGCGGTGAGCGTCAGTCCTTCGGTGAGCTGTGCCTGGCCTTCGAGCTCGAGGCCGGTGGACTGCACTTCGCCGGCCTGGGTCTGGACGAAGGTGTCGGGGTTGGTGACTAGCGAGTTTCGTTGGGTCAGATCGAACACCGCCGCCGAGAGGTAGCCGTCGAATCCAGGCGGTGTGTACTTGAGACCCGCTTCCCACTGCTCGCCTTCGAGCGGGCGATAGAGCCCGCCGGTGGCGGGGTCGTAGGTGGTCAGCACCTCGAACGATTCGGCGTAGCTCACATAGGGCGCCAGGCCGTTGTCGGCCAGATACATGACCCCGCCGGACCAAGAGGTGTTGTTGTCGGTGCGCTCGAGGGTTTCGCCGCTGGTGCGGTTGGCGTTCTCGGTCTTGACCCGGTCATAGCGCACGCTGCCGAGGAAGATCCACTTGTCGTCGATCTTCAGCCGGTGCTGGGCATAGGCACCGCCCTGGGTCTTGTCGATCTCGCGGTAGTCGATCTCGTTCGGATCGATCGGCTGGTAGCGGCCGTAGACCGGCGAGAACATGTCCAGCGGCTCGCCGAAACTGCCGGCGGCCGAGTTGAAGGAGTCGAATTCGTTGCCGCTGTACTCGTGGCGCTGCACGTCTAGGCCGAGCAGCAGGGTGTTGTCGAAGCGGCCGCTGCGCCAGTGGCCGACGAAGCGGTTGTCGAGCGCGTAGCTGTCGGTAGTGCCGTCGCGGTAGGTCAGGCCGCGCACTACGTTGCGATCATTGGTCGGATCGATGTAGTTGGCGTAGGTGGAGCGCAGGTCGAGATCCAGGCGGCTCCAGCGCAGGTTCTGGGTGTATGACCAAGTGTCGTTGAAGCGATGCTCGAGCTGGTAGCCCAGCGAAGTCTGGGTGTGCCGGTTGCGGTCATAGCCCGGCTCGCCGAGGTTGGTGCGCCGGTCGACCTTGCCATAGGGGGTATCGACGAGGGTGCCATACGGCATGAAGAAGCCGTTGGTCGGCACCGCATCGTCGTGCTTGATGCTGCCGAGCAGCGTCAGGGTGGTGTCCTCGGAGACGTCGATCTCGAGACTGGGCGCGAAGTAGTAGCGTTCGCTGTCGGTGCCGTTCAGCTCGCCATCGCGCTCCTTGTAAAGCCCGACCAGCCGGTAGCGCACGTCGCCGGCGCGGGTCAGCGGGCCTGAGCTGTCGATGCCGATCTGGCGATGGTCGCGGTTGCCCGCCTGCAGCTCGAAAAGCCCTTGGCGCTCGGCGGTGGGCCGCTTGCTGATCGCGTTGACCACCCCGCCAGGGTAGCCCTCGCCGTAGAGCATCGAGGCCGGTCCCTTGAGCACCTCCACGCGCTCGAGCCCGAACGGCTCCAGCGTCCAGGCGTAGTAGCCGTCCCTGTAGAGCCGGGTGTCGTCGAGATAGGTCGAGGCCTCGAAGCCGCGGACGAACAGCCAGTCGGCATCGTTGTCGTTGCCGTAGGGCGCTGAAAGCACGCCCGAGCGGTAGCGCAACGACTCGTCCAGCGACTGCACGTTGCGGGTGTCGAGCTCCTGGCGGTCGACGACCGAGGCCGATCGCGGTGTCTCGACCAGCGGCGCATTGATTCTCAGCGCGGTGCTGACCACTACCACCGGGTCCAGACGCTCTTGTGTCGTATCGCTGCCGCCCGCGGCGGTGGATGCTGGCGTATCGCCGCTGGGTTGCTGTGCCCAAAGGGCGGGAGCGCTGGTCGAAAGCGTGCCGAAGACCGTGGCCGCGAATACGTATCGAAGCTGTGTCGAGGGCTTGCACTGCAAGCGCCCGATCCGGGGGGATGGTACGAAATTCATCAGTGGTTCCCTGCCTCAGGTGCTATCCGTTGTTAGTCGTTGTCCGGCGGGGTGAGGCTGCTCCGATAGGCGAGCGTTCGCATCACTACGGCTACGTTAATGACAACGATTAGCGTAAGCAATTAGCCATCTCGGTTAAGCGCCGGCTATTCGCACGCCGGCGTCGCGGCTGGCGGGAGGCGCTGAGGTCCAGGGGAGGGGAGAAACGAGGAGCGATCGGGCGAGACGGAGCTGATGCTTGCCTTCGGGCAGAGGGTCTACGTGCATGGTGTTCACGAGCCGTAGCCGCCCCCATTCACGGGCTTGCCGGGCGCGGGGCGGCTCAGTCGAAGCTGATCTGGTCGAAGCGCTCGACGCATGGGTGATCGCCCACGCGCATGCCCGGCTCGCGCACTAGTTGAACGGTGCGCAAGCCGGCTTCGCGTGCGGCATCGAGCTCTTCGACTACGTCGGAGAGAAACAGGATCTCGCCGCCGGGCGCGCCGATATCACGCTGGATCGCCCGATAGCTTTCGGCCTCGCGCTTGGGGCCGGTGGTGGTATCGAAGTAGCCCGAGAACAAACCGGTCAGATCGCCCGCCTCGCTGTGGCCGAACAGCAGCTTCTGGGCGTGGATCGAGCCGGAGGAGTAGACGTACAGCCCGATTCCCCGCCCATGCCAGGTGCGCAGGCGCTCGGCCGCATCCATATAGACGTGGCCCTTGAAGTCGCCTTCGAGATAGCCGCGTTCCCAGATCATCCCCTGCAGCGCCTTGAGCGGGGTCGACTTGCGGTCTTGGTCGATCCAGCCGCCGAGCAGCTCGCCAAGCCGTGCCACCGAGGCTTCGGGCTCGCCTGCCTCCAGCCGGGCGAGTTCGAGCTGCTCGGCCACCGCCGGCTGGGCGGCGTTGAGCTCGAGCCATGCGGCGAGGTGGCGCCGGGCATAGGGGAACAGCACCTGATGGACGAAGTGGATCGAGCCGGTGGTGCCTTCGATATCGGTGACGATCGCACGCGGCTCGAGCGCCAGGGGCTGGTCCGGACTCATGCGCTGAGCTGCTCGAAACGGGGGAAGCCGGCGGCGATGTCGTCGCCGGTCATCTTCGCCACCCAGCCATCTTTCTCGATGAACAGCCTGATGCAGGTGAAGTCCGGGCTCGGGCCCATGTCGAACCAGTGGGCCACGCCGGTCGGCACCGACATCAGGTCGCCCTGGCTGCAGCCCACCGCGTAGACCCGGTTGTCGAGGTGCAGGTAGAAGATCCCTTCGCCGCGGACGAAGAAGCGCACTTCGTCTTCGCTGTGGCGGTGCTCGTCGAGGAACTTCTCTCGCAGCGCGTCCTTGTCGGGATGCTGCGGGGTCATGTGGATGATATCGGCGACCACGAAGCCGCCCTCTTGCTTGAGACGCGATACCTCTTGTTCGTAAGCGCCGAGGATCTCTGTCGCCTCCGCATCGGCGGGCAGTGCCTTGAGCGGCCAGCGCTCGAAGCGCACGCCGTGCGCTTCGAGCTCCTCGGCGATACGTTTGCCGTCCTCGGTGGAGAGCAGCGGCTGCTCGGCATTCTTCTCGTGATAGACGTGTAGAAAGCTCATGTCAGGCTCCTGGGTGAAGAGGTGTCGGCACAGCGACGTCGGTCAAGATGCATTCGCAGAGTCATTCGCAACGTCGTCCGCAAAGACCGCGGCGACTCAGCGGAACGACCAGCGCTTACGCTCGAGCTCGCAGTCGAAGAGAAAATCCAGCGCCTCGACCTGGCGCAGGCAGCTGGCCATGTCGGTGGCCCAGACATAGACCCCATGGCCGCGGATCAAGTAGGCGGGCGTGCCGGCGTAAGGCTCCCGCCCCAGTCGCGCTCGCGCCTGGTCGACCAGGAGGGGAATTTGCTGGGTATTGGCGAATACCGGGATCCGCACACGCGCCTCATGGGTCTCGACACCCTCGAGCGCCTTGAGCAGCTCGTAGCCTTCCAGCACCACCTCGTCATCCTCGATCGCAAGCGAGAGCAATGTCGCCGCGCGGGAGTGGGTATGCAGGATCGCACCGGCATTCGCGTGGTCGCGATAGAGCTGGCCGTGCAGCAGCGCCTCGGCCGAAGGCTTGAGCCGGCTGCCCACCGCGACGGCGTCGAAGTCCGTGACCATCAGGTCGGCGGGGGTGAGAAAGCCCTTGTGGCGACCCGAGACGGTCACCGCCATGTGGCGCTCGTCCAGGCGAATCGAAAAGTTGCCGCCGGTAGCGGGCACCTTGCCCGCCGCATGCAGGATCCGACCCGCCTCGACCAGCGCCTGCTGGGCCTGGGCAAGGTGTTCGAGATCGATCATCGATGACTCCGAAACGATGGCCCGGGAGAGGGAGGGGCCGCAATCCGGCAAGCGTACCCAAGGCATGCGGGCGACGCCAGCGCAGGGGCCGATCGAATCGTTATGAGGTTATCCCACGGCGACGGCGTGCCAGCGCCAGCCACAGCGCGCCGATCACCAGCCCCCAGAAGGCGCTGCCGATCCCGAACAGCTCGAGGCTCGAGGCGGTGACCAGGAACACCACCAGCGCCGCCTCGCGGTGCGCCGGCGCGCCGAGAGCATCGGCGAGGCTGGAGCCGAGGGTGCCGAGCAGGGCGATGCCGGCGATCGCCATCACCAGCGCCTGAGGGAAGGCTGCGAAGAGGCCGACGATCATCGCGCCGCAGAGCCCGGCGAGCAGGTAGACCAGGCCTGCGCAGACCGCGGCCATGTAGCGCCGGCGAGGGTCTTCGTGGGCCTCGGGGCCGGCGCAGATCGCCGCGGTGATCGCCGCCAGATTGAGCGCGAAGACGCCGAACGGAGCGAGCAGCAGCGTCATCGCTCCGCTGGCCGAGATCAATGGCGAAACCGGGGTGGTATAGCCGTGCTGGCGCAGTACCGCGGTGCCTGGCAGGTTCTGCGAGACCATGGTGACCACGAACAGCGGCACGCCGATGCCGAGCAGGGCGGCGAATTCGAAGCGTGGCCAGACCGGAGAAGGCCAAGCGAACGACGCCTGCATATGCTCGAAGTGCAAAGAGCCCTCGAGGCTTGCGACCGCGATGCCGATGACCAGCGCGGCGAGCACCGCATAGCGCGGCGCCATCCGCTTGGCCAGCAGATAGGCGAGCAGCATCGCCGTCACCAGCGTCGGCGCCAGCGAGAGCGAGGTGAAGAGCTCGAGACCGAAGCGTACCAGTACGCCCGCGAGCATCGCCGCAGCCAGCGCGCGCGGAATCCGCTCGACCACCCGAGCGAACAGCCCGGTGACGCCGCAGATAAGGATCAGTAGCGCCGAGAACAAAAACGCCCCGGTGGCCGCCGCAAGGGTGGAGCCCGCGGGTAGGGTCGCGATCAGCGCGGCTCCCGGCGTCGACCAGGCGAACAGCAGCGGTGCGCGGTAGCGCAGCGAGAGCGCAAGGCACAGCGCGCCGGTGCCGAGGCCGAGGGCGATCAGCCATGACTGCGCCTGGGCGGGTGTCGCCCCCAGTGCGGCGGCGGCCTGGAGGATGATCGCCGCCGAACTGGTATAGCCGACCAGCACGGCGACCAGGCCTGCGATCATGGCGCTGAGCGAAAGATCCGCCAAGCGCGGGCGCGCGGCGGTGGAATCGGCGGTGGACATCGTAAACTCCGGAAGCAGTTCGTGCGTTATCACGCACGCCGGGGCTATCCTAGTGGCGTGCGTGATAACGCACAACAGTTTCGTGCGCTATGACGCACAAAATGGTCGAATGCCCTGCGGCCAGACGAGGAGCAGCGCGAATGCAGGAGATGAACCGAGTGATTGGTGCCGTACTGCGGCGGCTGCGCCGGGAGCGGGGCTGGAGCCTCGACACCTGTGCGGCCAGCACCGGGGTCAGCAAGGCGATGCTCGGGCAGATCGAGCGCGGTGAGTCGAGCCCGACGGTGGCGACCCTATGGCGGATCGCCAGCGGCATGGAGGTGCCTTTCTCGACGTTCTGGGACGAGGGCAGTCTGGTCGAAAGGCGAGATCGGGTGGTCGATGATGAAACGCTGATGAACGCCACGCTGCTCGAGCCCTACGACGCGGCTACCGGCATCGAACTGCTGCTGGTCGAGCTGGCCCCGGGGTGCGAGCGTGTCTCCCAGCCCCATCGGCGAGGCGTGAGCGAGTACGTCGCGGTGGTCGAGGGGCGTCTCGAAATCCTGGTCGAAGAGCATTGGCATGCGCTGGAGGTGGGGCAGTCGCTACGCTTTTGCGCCGACCGACCGCACGGCTATCGCAATCTCAGCGATCGCCGTGCGAGCTTTCACAACATCATCCACCATCCGCGCGCGGAGGGCTGAGGCTTCCGCTTCAGCCTCTGGATACCGCCTCGAGCAGCGGCGCCAGCCGGCCCGGGACCAACGCATCCTCGACCGTCGAGATCCGCAGTACGTGTCCGAGGGCGGGGTGTGGCGGGCGGTGAACCACCACGTCGCGTTCGAGCAATGCGCGCTGCACCGCCTCGGCGCTTTGGGCATCGGCGAGGCGCACGGCGATGAAGTTGGTCGCGCTCGGCAGTACGTCCAGTCCGGCCTCGCGCAGCATCGCGGTGAGCCGCTCCCGACGCTCGGTGACCGCTTCGATGTGCTCGCGGACCTCGTCGTCGTGGTCGAGCACCAGCTCCGCGGCGGCCAGCGACAGCGAGGCGACGGCGTAGTGGATGCGTGCTTTGAGCATCGCCTCGACCAGCGCCGGCTCGGCGATGGCGAAGCCGATCCGGAGTCCGGCGAGGCCATGGGCCTTGGAGAAGGTGCGCAGCCGGATCACGCCCTCGAGCGGTGCGCTGCCGGCGGCATCGGCACGAAAGTCGTGATAGGCCTCGTCGAGCAGCAGGCTGCAGTCGCCGGGCAGCTGGTCCCGCAGGCGCTCGATCTCGGCGTCATCGAACAAGTGGCCGCTCGGGTTGTCCGGATTGGCCAGGTAAACCAGGCGCGCATGGCGCTGGTGCGCGGCTTCGATCAGCGCATCGAGGTCAGGCGCGAGCACGCCCTTGGCCTCTCGGTAGGACGGCTCGATCAGTCGGCAACCGGTGCTCTGGGCGAAATAGCTGAAGGTCGGGTAGGTACCCGCGGCGGCGACCGCGACGCTGCCGGGTTCGCAGAGGGTTCGCAGGGCCAGGGCGATCAGGCTGTCGGCGCCGGCATCGACCAGCAGCGCTTCGATCGGAACCTCGAGGCGCGCGGACAGCCGCCGGCGCAGCTCGAATGCCTGGGCATCGCCATAGCGCCGGGCGAGCCTCGCCACTTCTGCGCCCATGGCCTTGGTCAGCGCGACATGGGGCATGTCGAGCCCCTCGTTGGAGCCGAGCTGGTGGGGCAGCTTGCGGCCGAGACGCCGCTCCAGCGCGGCTAGCCCGGGAAACGGGTTGCTCGGACCTTCTCGGTCGAGGTGTGCGGCGATCGCACGCATGGGGCCTGGACCTCCTGGTGGAAAGGATGGGGCGCCCAGGATGGGGCGCCAAGGGCTCCCCATGCTACCCCCAACGTCCTGCGCTGGATACGTCGAGCTGAGCGACTCAGCGCTGCTCGTCCAGCGTGCCGAGCGCTAGGCTGTCGAAGGCACCGTCGGTCTCGAAGGTGATCGCCGGCCGACCCGCACGGTGCAGTTTCAATTCGAGGTGATAGGGGTAGAGTTCGCGATCGGAGAGCCCGAGCGTGGGCCCGGTGGAGAAGCTGCTGTCGAGGATCCACAGCTGAGGCGCCAGCGGCTGCTGCTCCTGGGGCGCCCAGCCGATGACCTGCGGAGCGTCCGGCAGTGCGAGCAGCCCGCGCGACAGCGCGCTGCTCAGTCGCGCGGCATCGACCCGCGCCGCCTCGGGCAGCTGGGCGTCGGGCGCGATGCTCGGCCTGGCGACGAGGATCAACTGGTTCACCGTCTGGTCATCCCATTGGGTTGCCTCGATCAGCCGTTCGGCGACATCCGCCCCCATCCGCTGCACTGCGTCGCGCTGGCGGCTCTGTTCGTCGAATCCCCGGCTGGCGCAGCCGACCAGCGCCATCGCCAGCAGCGCGCAGAGGCAGGCGCCATAGGTTCCGGTGGCTCGCATCTCAGCGTCGCTCCTCGCGCAGCCAGGCATATGCGAGCGCCAGCCAGCCGACGATCAGCAGGGTGCCGCCGACCGGGGTGATCATGCCCAGCGCGCGGATGCCGCTCAGCGCGAGCAAATAGAGCGAGCCCGAGAACAGCACCACGCCGGCGCACCAGCACCACAGCACCAGGCGCGGTGCGCGCGCACCGCGCCAGCCGGCGAGCAGCGCCATCAGCGCCACGGTATGCCACATTTGATAGGTCACGCCGGTTTGGTAGGCGGCGAGCAGCGGCGCCGGCAGCCGGGCGCTCAGTGCGTGGGCGCCGAATGCGCCGAGGATGACTGCCAGCGCTCCGCTCAGCGCGCAGGCGATCCACAGGGGGCGGCGGAAATCTGCAGTCACGATTACCTCGCGGGTCGGGAGGGAGAAGATCGAATCACGTGTCGCGAGGCGGTATGATAGCGCCATTCCCAGTCCGGGGCCGATGGTCCCAAGCGTCGCAGGAAATACGCCATGCAGCTCTATCTGAACGGCGAGCCTCGCACGGTCGAGGCCACCACCGTGGCCGAACTGGTCGCCGCGCTGAACTTGGGCGGCCGGCGCATCGCCGTCGAGCGCAACGAACGCATCGTGCCGCGCTCGAAGCACGCTGACACCGTGCTCGAGGAACACGACCGCATCGAGATCGTACACGCCATCGGCGGGGGCTGAGCCCCCGCGTCCCGTCATGCCCGGCCTGATGCGAAACGCTCAGGGCCGCGGCGTTTCTCGAGGAGAAGGACATGAGCATCGACGACCGCCAACCTGCCGCGCAGCGGCAGGGTGTGGAAGATCTGCCGCTGACCATCGCCGGCCGGGCTTACCGCTCGCGGCTGCTGGTCGGCACCGGAAAGTATCGCGACTTCGACGAGACCGCGCGAGCGATCGCCGCAAGCGAAGCGGAGATCGTCACCTTCGCGGTGCGGCGCGCCAACATCGGCCAGGATCCCGACGCGCCCAACCTGCTCGACGTGATCAGCCCCGAGCGCTACACCCTGCTGCCCAATACCGCCGGCTGCTACAACGCCCGCGACGCGGTGCGCACCTGCCAGCTGGCGCGCGAACTGCTCGATGGGCACTCGCTGGTCAAGCTCGAGGTGCTCGGCGACGAGCGTACCCTCTATCCCAATGTGGTCGAGACCTTGAAGGCCGCGCGCGAGCTGATCGACGACGGTTTCGACGTGATGGTCTACACCAGCGACGACCCGATCGTCGCCGCCGAGCTCGAATCGATGGGCGCCTGCGCGGTGATGCCGCTCGGCTCGCTGATCGGCTCCGGCCATGGGCTGCTCAATCCTTACAATCTGTCGCTGATCGTCGAGGCCGCCCGGGTCCCGGTGCTGGTCGACGCCGGGATCGGCACGCCGTCGGATGCGGCGCTGGCGATGGAGCTGGGCTGCCAGGGCGTGCTGATGAACTCGGCGATCGCCCATGCGCGCCATCCGGTGATGATGGCCAATGCGATGCGCAAGGCGGTCGAGGCCGGGCGCGAGGCTTTCCTCGCTGGGCGGATGCCGCGCAAGACCTACGCCGCGGAACCCTCCTCGCCCGCCGAGGGGCGCATTCAGGGCTGAGCCCACGATGCCGAACCTGTGCTACCAAGAGTGACCCTTTCGAGACTTTCCGACCCCATGAGCAGCGAAACCGAATATCCAACCCCCGTTTCCGAGGCCCTCCCGCGGCGGGGCATCAAGAGCTACGTGCTGCGCGCTGGGAGAATGACCATCGCGCAGACCCGAGGCCTCGAGGAGGTCTATCCACGCCTGGGTCTCACCCTCGCCCAAGGGTGTCTCGATCTCGACCAGGTATTCGGCCGCCACGCGCCGCGGGTGGTCGAGATCGGCTTCGGCATGGGCGCCTCGCTGCTCGAACAGGCCCGCCGCCAGCCGGAAGTCGACTTCATCGGTATCGAGGTCCATCCACCCGGGGTGGGCAAGCTGCTCGATGAGCTCGATAAGGCAGGGATCGAAAACGTCCGAGTGTTTCGCGAAGACGCACTGAAGGTGCTCGACGAGTCGCTGCCCGCGGCGTCGATCGACCTGCTCCAGCTGTTCTTCCCCGACCCGTGGCCGAAGAAGAAGCATCACAAGCGGCGGATCGTCCAGCCCGAGTTCGTCGCTCGGGTGAAGCGCGTGCTCAAACCGGGCGGGCGCTTCCACATGGCCACCGACTGGGAGGCCTACGCCGAGCACATGGCGCAAGTGATGCGCGATGCGCCCGGCTTCGAGAACACCTCGGTCGATGGCCCCTACGTGCCGCGCCCCGAGAGCCGTCCGCTGACCAAGTTCGAAGCGCGCGGCGAGCGCCTGGGGCACGGGGTCTGGGATTTGATCCATCGGCGCAAGGCAGACGCCTGAACGATGCGGCTAGCGGTAGTCGATGGCCGCAGCCGCCGTGCCCTTTCCATCCATAATATCGCCCGTCGCCCCATTGGGCCGGGAGCGCGGTGAATGCATGCCCGACGCCAAGACTCGTCATGAAGAAAACTATCGCCCGCCGCTGCTCAACGGGTTGATCATCGTCACCCTGGTGACCATCGTGGTCGCCCTCGGCTACCTGGGCAATTACTACCTGGGTGGCCCCGGTGCGCGGCAAACCACCTGGTACCCGCTGTCGCTCAACTGCTCACCGTTCGAGCGCCACTGCGAGGCCCGGGTGGGGTTGAACGACTGGATCGGGATGCGTGTGGTCGGCTGGCGCGAGGGGGAGATCGAGCTGCTGGTCGACAGCCGAGGGATCGACGCCGAGCGTTTCGACCTGATGCTCGAGAGTCGCAGCCACGGCACGCGGGTCGAGGGCGCTGCGGTGGAGCGTATCGATCAACAGCGCTTTCGCCTCTCCTTTCCGTCGCAGATGTGCCTCCACGACCGCGTGCGCTTGCGCATCGAGCTGGTGGTGACGACGCCGCAGCGAAGAGTCGGCAGCTGGAATGATTTCGACACGCCCTGTCCTGTTCCAGCAAGCGCAATGCACTGACTGCGTGGAGCGGGTATCGGGTGGTGATCGCCGTCGATCGAGGGCGGAAAGTTCATGGGCGTGAATGGATGTCCACAATTGACATCCCCGTGTCATATCTGCTTGTTGATAACTTAGCTGTCTAATTATGTCTTCCGGTGATTGCCGCAAAAATCTTGTATTTTATTTTTAAATCAATAAGTTATTCGATCTTCGAATGGCTTTTGCGAAGGTCGAATAGAGAAGTGCTTGCTTTCTCCGATGAGTCATGGAAGGGCCGGGAAAGGCTTGAAGCACAGACTGTCCACCAAGTTATCCACAGGCTGGCTCGCTGGGGGAGCGGTCGTTGGTGCTCGTGGGAAGGCGCGACGGCGAGGAAGAAAAACACCGCGGGACCCGGTGACCAGGCACCGCCCGCGGTGATTCGAAGATACTGACGTTTACGGCGTGTCAGGGTTGACCTTGAGCAGTTGGACCCTGAAGGAAAGCGTCTCGTTGGGTCCGATAGGACCGACGCCCGCGGGGCCATAGGCCAGGTTGGCCGGTACGTAGACCATCCACTCGTCGCCTTCATGCATCAGCTGCAGCGCTTCCTGCCAGCCCTGGATCACTTCGTTGACCTTGAAGGTCACAGGCTCTCCGCGCTCGAAGGAGCTGTCGAACACGGTGCCGTCGAGCAGCGTACCTTCGTAGTTGACCTGCACGGTGTCCTCGGCGTTGGGCTGCGGGCCATCACCTGATTCGATCACCTTGTACTGGAGGCCTGAAGCGGTGGTCTGCACCCCCTCTTGCTCGGCGTTATCGGCAAGGAAGGCTTCGCCGGCCCGCTGATTCTCCTCAGCGGCCTGCTGCTGTTGCTGCTGCTGCTGGGTGACCTGCTGCTGCTGGAACTGGGTCAGTGCCGCCTCGGCATCCTGTTCGGAAAGCTTCGGATCACGCCCGGCGTAGACATCGTCGATCGCTTGCTTGAAGGCATCGAGTTCGAGGTTGGGCACGGTTTCCTGCAGGTTGTGCGCCATGGTCATGCCGATGCTGTATCCAAGCTTCTGGGCATCGCTGTCGAGCGCGACGTCGTCCTGCTGCTGGCTCTGCTGGGCGGCTTGGTCCGATGAATCGGAGCAGCCCGCGAGGGCGAGAAGGGCGCCGAAGGTCGCAGCGCTCACCAGTTTGTTCATGAAGACTCCTTGGGTGACTGCCAGGGCGATGGTTCGCTCTGGATGACGGATTCTTGCGAGGGCCAGCAATGTAACAGAAGGTGGTCGCCTCATTCGAGGGGCACAAGCGCACCAGCGCGTCGCGTCCGCGCCACTAGGACCGCATGGGAGGAGGAAAGATTCCCATGCCAGCGCTCGAAGTCGGTGTCGCAGGCCGGCTGGTCGCGCTGCGCGAGTTCGGCAAGCCGCCGCAGCGTTTCGTGCTCGGCTTCGAGCTCTGCGCGCTTGATCGTCTCGCGCAGCGCGGCAAGGCGGGGCAGCGTCGCGCACACTGGCTTCAACTCGCGGCGCAGCCGGCGCAGTGCCCAGGTATAGTGGCGCTGCCAGGCGCGTACCTGTTCGAGCTCTTCCAGCATGCCAGGCGCACGTCCGCTGCGTTCGAGCCAGCACAGCCAGAGCAGCTCGCAGACGTCGAGCCCCGCTTCGTCCTGCAGGCGCAGGCACGCCTCGTCGACGCCTGGCTGAGCGTACAGCGCGCCAGCGAAACGCCACAGCGAACGGGCCCGTTCGCTCTCCTGGTGCCCGCTCACTTAAGACTCGCTCGCGCGGACTCAAAACATCCGCTGTGCGGGTGTAGAATTCTCAACCCCATTTTTCCGCTCCGCTTGAATTCGCGTGCGCCGCGATGATCCAGGTGGCTGATAACGAGATGCCAAGAGGGCAGAAATGATCGCATTCCGCCAGCTCGAGCTGCAACGCGGCGGTGAGCCGCTGATCGAGCACGCCGACCTGATCCTGCACGATGGCCAGAAGGTGGGCATCGTCGGTGCCAACGGCGCTGGCAAATCCAGCCTGTTCAAGCTGATCCTCGGCGAACTCAGCGCCGATCGCGGTGAGGTCGAGCTGACCAGCGGCAGCCGGATCGCCCACATGGCGCAGGAGATCGACGCGCTCGATCGCTCGCTGGTCGATTACGTGCTCGACGGCGACGCGGCGCTGCGCGAGGTCGAACGCCTGCTCGAGGCCGCCCGCGCGAGCGGTGACGACCTGCGCCAGGCCGAGCTGCTCGGCCAGTTCGAAGTGCACGACGGCTACAGCGCCCGCGCCCGTGCAGAGCAGCTGCTGGTCGGGCTCGGCTTCTCCCAGCAAGTGCTCGGCCATTCGCTCAGCGCCTTCTCCGGTGGCTGGAGGATGCGCGCCAATCTCGCACGCACCTTGTTCACCCCCTCCGACCTGCTGCTGCTCGACGAGCCGACCAACCACTTGGATCTCGACGCGCTGCTGTGGCTCGAGCAGTGGCTCATCCGCTATCCCGGTACCCTACTGCTGATCTCTCACGACCGGGACTTCCTCGACGCGGTATGCGACCGGATCATCCACTTCGACGAGCGCCGGCTCGAGCTCTATCGCGGCAACTATTCCGCCTTCGAGCGATTGCGTGCCGAGCGCCTCGCCAGCCGCGAAGCCGAACGTGCCCAGCAGCAGGCGCGACGCGCCGAGCTCGAGGACTTCGTGCGCCGCTTCCGTGCCAAGGCATCCAAGGCGCGCCAGGCCCAGAGCCGGTTGAAGATGCTCGAACGGATGGAGGAGATTGCGCCGCTGCGGGCGGCGTCGCCATTCAGCTTTCGTCTGCTCGGCAGCGACAAGGTCTCGTTTCCGCTGCTCGCGCTCGACCGGGCCAGGGTCGGCTACTCGGACCAAGGCCTGCTCGAGAACGTGCGGCTGACGCTCGCCCCTGGCGACCGGATTGGTCTGCTCGGTCCCAACGGCGCGGGCAAATCGACGCTGATCAAAGCGCTGACCGGCCAGCTCGCCCTGCTGGACGGCGAGCGGGTCGAGGGTGAGCATCTCGCGCTCGGCTACTTCGCTCAGCACCAGGTCGATGCGCTCGACATGAGCTCGACCCCGCACCAGCACGTGTTGCGCCTGTCGCCCTCGGCCTCCGACCAGGAGATCCGGGATTTCCTTGGCGGTTTCGACTTCCGCGGCGATGCCGCCTTCGGCCGCGTCGGTGAGTTCTCCGGCGGCGAGAAAGCGCGCTTGGCGCTGGCGCTGATCGCTTGGCGGCGGCCTAACCTGCTGCTGCTCGACGAGCCGACCAACCACCTCGATCTCGAGATGCGCGCGGCACTCACCGAAGCGCTGGCCGGGTTCGAGGGTGCGGTAGTGATCGTCTCTCACGACCGCCACCTGCTGCGCGCTAGTGTCGATCAGTTCTGGTGCGTTGCCGATGGCCGGGTCGCGCCCTTCGACGGCGATCTCGACGACTACCATGCCTGGCTGCGCCAGCGGCTCGGCGAGGGCAGTGCGAAGACGCCGCGCGATGAAGACGAAGCCGCACCGCGCGTCGATAAACGCGAACTGCGTCGTGCCGCCGCCGATCGTCGCGAGCGCCTCAAGCCGCTGACCCGCGCGCGCGACACCGCCGAGCGGCGGATGACCGAGCTGCAAAACGAGATCGACGCGCTCGAGGCCCGGCTCGGCGATGAAACCCTCTATCTACCCGAGCGCAAGCAGGAGCTGGTGGAGCTGACCCGCAAGCGCGGCGAGCTGGCGGTCGCGCTCGAAGCCGCGGAGCAGGGCTGGCTCGAGGCCGAGGAAGCCCTCGAGCGCGCCAGCGAGGAGTGATGCCAGCGGTGGAACGAGGGTTTGGGGAAAGAAAATAGGAATTTTCTGAATTTTTTTTTGCCAAGCGACCTGCCAACATCCACGCCTGTTTCTTTATGTTCGTCCCTGAAACGATCGTTTTCGTCCGCGTCGCCGAGTGTTAACGCGTCGCGTTCGCCGGCGAACGTTGCTGCGACGAAAACACGGCTGCGGAAAAGGGCCGTTCGCGGGCCATGTTCCAGCGCCCGGCGGACGGCTCGCGCAACATGCCTTCACCATGGATCGAGTCATGAAACATTGGTCGCTACGTCGGATCATCGTCGTCAACGCGCTGCTGGTTTTCATCACCCTGGTGGTGATGAGCGCGCTCAGCTATCGCAGCCTGATACTGATCGAGGGTGCCGAACGGCAGCAGTACGACAGCGCCTCCTTCAGTGCCAATGCGCTGAACTCGATCTGGAGCGACGAACTGTTCGTGCTGATCGACGGACTCAATTCAGGCAGCCCGCGCGCGGAGATCGAGCAGCGCGCCAGGGAGGCGCGCGGCCGGCTCCTCATCGGCTTCGAGCGGCTGCGCGAACTCTCGGTGCCCCAGGCCCAGGGCCTGCTCGACCAGTTCAACGCCAATCTGCGTGACTTCGACCAGCTCGCTCAGGCGATGCTGGTCGGCCGCTCCCGGCTGGCGGCCGGAGAGAACGGGGCCGATAGCATCTCTCCGCGGCTGCTGAGCAACTGGCAGCACGGACGCGAGATGATCAACCAGATCGTCACGCTCAACCAGCAGGGTTCCAACCAGTCGAGCAACATCGCGCTCGACCACATCCAGCTGGCCAAGGCCAAGACGTTGATCACCCTGGTGCTCGCTTCATTGATCTCGCTGTGCTTCGGGGTGGTGCTGTACCGCCGGATCATGAGTCCGATCAACCGGCTCAGCGAGGGGCTCAACCAGGTCGCCGGTGGCGATCTCAGCCAGCGCATCGCGCTCAAAAGCCATGACGAGTTCCGCCGGGTGGAGGAGGTCACCAACTATCTGCTCAACGAGCTCGATACCCTGATCAAGAACGCCCAGCGCTCCTCCATCCAGGTGACCACCTCGGTCACCGAGATCGCCGCCACCGCGCGCCAGCAGCAGTCCTCCGCCTCCGAGACCGCGGCCACTACCGCCGAGATCGGCTCCGCTTCGCGCGGGATCGCCGAGACCGCCCGCGGGCTGGTCGCCACCATGGCCGAGGTCTCGGCCGCGGCGGAAACCACCTCCTCCCTCGCCGGCAAGGGGCGCGAAGACCTGGTCCACATGGAGGACACCGTCACCGCGGTGATGAGCGCCTCGGAGATGATCAGCGGCAAGCTGACGATCCTTGGCGAGAAGGCCGATAACATCAATCATGTGGTCACCACCATCATCAAGGTCGCGGACCAGACCAACCTGCTCTCGCTCAATGCGGCGATCGAGGCGGAGAAGGCCGGCGAGTACGGGCGGGGTTTCTCGGTGGTCGCGAGCGAAGTGCGCCGGCTGGCCGACCAGACCGCCGCCTCGACCTACGACATCGAACAGATGGTCAAGGAGATCCAGGCGGCGATCTCTGCGAGCGTGATGGGGATGGACCAGTTCACCGATCGGGTCGCCGATGGCATCGCCAACGTCCATCGCCTCGGCGAGCGGCTCTCCGACATTATCGAGCATGTCCAGGCGCTGCTGCCCAAGGTGCGCGACGTGGATGAGGCGATACGCACCCAGTCCGCGGCCACCTCGCAGATCCAGAATTCGCTCGACCAGCTCGGCGAGACCGCCCGTCAGACCGTCGAGTCGCTGCGCCAGACCAGCGCGGCGATCGATGAACTCAATTTGGTCGCGCAGGGGCTGCGCGATGGAGTCACCAGTTTCCGCTCCTGAGGTGGGCGCAATGAGTGATGCCGGATCCGAGCAGCTGTTTCTCAGTTTCAGTCTCGACCGCGAGCGGTGCCTGCTGGAGGCCTGCGCGGTGGTCGAGGTGCTCGCTCAGGATACGCCGCTCGACCGTCTGCCCGGTGCGCCGCGGTGGCTGCTCGGCACGTTCAGCCACCGCGGCCGCCTGGTGCCGGTGGTCGATGTCGCGAGCCACCTGCTGGGGCGTGAAACCCTGAAGCGTCGCGATACCCGGCTGGTGGTGGTCGAACCGATGGATGTAGCGGTCGGGCTGATGCTCGAGGGCGTCAGCGGCTTGATCCGGCTCGATACCTCGTGCTGTCACGAGCTTGCGTCGGTGGCGATCACAGGCGCCCTTTCCGGGCGGGTGATCGACGCCGAGCCCGGGCTCTTGCGCTGGCTCGAGCCGCATCACCTGCTGCCCGCCGCGATAGCCGCCGGTATCGGGGAGGGCGCGACCCGATGAGTGAGGTGGATGCGAGATTCGATGCCTTCTTTCGCCACCGCATCGGCATGGACATCGGCTCTGTCGGGCCCAAGGTGGTGGCGATGGCGATCGAGCGGCGCCAGCGCTGGCAGCGGTTGCCGTCGATCGATGCCTACTGGGCCCTGCTCGAGCAAGATGATGCAGAGTGCCAGGCGCTGATCGAATCGGTGGTGGTCTCCGAGTCCTGGTTCTACCGCTACGCGGAGAGCTTCGCGGCGCTGCGCCGCGTTGCGCTCGAGCGCCGTGGGGGTGCGCCTCTGCGCCTTTTGAGCCTGCCCTGCGCAAGCGGGGAAGAGCCCTACTCGATCGTGATGACCCTGTTCGACGCAGGGCTCGGGCCCGCCGAGTTCTCGGTCGATGCCGTCGATGTCAGCGACCGGGCGCTGAGCAGGGCGAGAGAGGCCCGCTATGGCCCGCATGCCTTCCGCGACAGCGCGGTGAAGGCCCACCAGCATCATTTCCTCTTCACCGAGGAGGGCGCCCAGGTCACCGAGCGAGTGCGCCGGCAAGTGCGCCTGTTCCAGGGCAACCTGCTCGAACCCGCCCAGTCGCAGGTACTCGGCGTCTACGATGTGGTGTTCTGCCGCAATCTGCTGATCTATCTCGACGCCCAGGCGCGCAACCGCGCGCTGGCGATGCTCTCTGAGCTGAGCGCCCCCGGCGGGCTGGTGTTCGTGGCTCCCTCGGAAGCTTGCCTGCTGCTGCGCAGCGGCTTTCGAGCCGCGCCGCTGCCCCAATCCTCGGCGTTTTTCGCAAGCTCCACGCAGCCCGCCGGGCCGCCTCCCTCCTCGCCGGGCGTCCGGCGTGAAAGACCGCAGTCCAAGGTGCGCCGGGCGAGCGAGCGTCGCGCCAGCGCGCCGCTGACCAAGCGTTGCTTGCAGCCCAAGGCGCCCAGCCTCGAGCATGAGCTGGCCAGGGTGGAGCGCCTGGCCAATGCGCGCTGCTTCGACGAGGCGCTGACGCTGTGCCGCCAGTTGCAGACCAGGCTCGGGCCCGATGCATCGATTTACTATTGGCAAGGGCTGATCCACGACGCGCGCGGCGACGCATCCCGAGCGGTGGACGACTACCGCAAGGCGCTCTACCTGTGCCCGGATCACGTAGAGGCGCTGATGCAGCTCGCGGCGCTGAGCGAGGCTCGAGGCGATGATGCCCAGGCGTCGCGGCTGCGTTACCGGTTGCAGCTGAAATCCTCAACGCAGGGATAGTCATGCCTTTCCAGCGCTATGCCACTTCCTCATCCATGGTCAGCGCCCCGGCGTCGACCGGTGCCGGCCAGGGCGGATGGCTGCTGTTCGACGTCGAAGGTGCTTGGTTCGCCTTGGACATCGGCTGTCTGCTCGAGATCGCGGCGAGTGTGCGGATACACACATTGCCGGGCCGGCGCCCCCCTTGCCTGCTCGGGGTAGGCAACCTGCGCGGCAAGCTGGTGCCCTGTTTCTCATTGGCGCTCTTCTTCAACGTCCATCCTGGCCGCTCGGCGTCATCCGAGGGCGGCTCGCGCCAGCGGGCGCTGATCGTCGCGGCCGACGGCGGGCCGCTGGTGATGGTGGTCGACGAAGTGGCGGGGATCTTCGATCTCACCGAGGGGGTCGACGGTATGCTCGGCGCGGTCGGCGGCGGTATGACCCGCTACGTGCGCAGTGTCCGGCGCTGGCGCGATCTCGACGTCTTTTTGCTCGACCACCAGCGCCTGCTGGCCGAGCTGCTGGAGCGGCTGCGATGAATGGAGAGCAGTCGCACGACGAGACGCTGATGGAGTTGTTCCAACTCGAGGCGCAGGTGCAGCTGCAGGCGATCAGCGACGGGCTGATCGCCTATGAGCACCGAGCCGATGACAGCCAGCTCGCCGAGTGCATGCGCTGCGCCCATGCATTGAAAGGGGCCGCGCGCATCGTCGGGTACACGCCCTGCGTCGAGCTCGCGCATGCGATCGAGGAGGTGCTGGTCGCCGCGCAAGGGCAGGCGGTACCGCTCGGTGCCGGGCGTATCGACCTGCTGCTCAGGGCGTTGGACCTGATGAAGCGCCTCGCCGTGCCGGGCGCGGAGGTCGATGGCAAGGAACTCGCGCGGGTGTGCGCCCAGCTCGGCAACGACGCCCTGGCGGAGCGCGTGTCGGCTGCTCCGGCCGCCGAGCCCGCTCCGCTGGCCGAGGCGGCGCCCGCCTCGGCTGAGAGCATCGCCGAGCTGGAGCGCTACATCCGTATCGCCGTCGATCGTCTCGACGATATGCAGGAGCAGGCCAGTCAGGCGCTGGTCGAGACCCAGCGCCTGGCGTCATTGGTCCAACGGGCGCGGCGAGTCGAGCTTCGCCGCGATCAGCTGGTGCCGCAGGTCGAGGCGCTCGGCGAGCGTCTTGGCCGCAACGATCGCAAGGCGTTGATGCGTTTGTTCGAGCAGCTGATGTCCCAGAACCAGCAGCGCGAAGCGATGCTTGGCGAGCTCGACGAGCTGGTGTGGGGCACGCAGCAGCAGGTGCACTCGCTCTATGAAGCCACCCTGGTGGCGCGGATGCGCCCGGTGGCGGACCTGACCCGGCCGATGGCGAGGATGGTGCGTGATCTGGCGCGCCAGCTCGGCAAACGGGTCGAACTGCGGGTGGAGGGTGAGAGCACCCTGGTCGATCGCAACGTGCTGGAGCGGCTCGAAGCGCCGATGGTGCAGCTGTTGCGTAATGCGCTCGACCACGGCATCGAGGCGCCGTCACGGCGGCTCGAATGCGGCAAGCCGGAGGTCGGCAGGCTGCAGGTCAGGGTCAGGCACCACGCCGGCCAGCTGCTGGTCGAGGTCGAGGACGATGGCGCCGGTCTCGACCTCGAGCGGCTGCGCGAGCGGGTCGAGGCACTTGGGCTGGCCGACGGCGGTGCCCTCGCCGGGTTCGATGAGGCAGCGCTGATCGAGTACCTGTTCACGCCAGGATTCAGCCTGCGCGATGCGGTCAGTGACGTGTCCGGACGCGGTGTCGGGCTCGATGTGGTGCGCCAGGGGGTGGAGCGCATTCGCGGCAGGCTGGAACTGCGCCAGCGCTGCGGCCAGGGCTGCCGGTTCATCCTTCGTCTGCCGCTCAGCCTGTCGCTGACCAAGAGCCTTTTGCTGGAGATCCTCGGCGAGAGCTACGCCTTGCCGTTGATGCAGATCGACTGCGTCAGGACGCTGGATCTGCGGGCGATGATCCTGCTCGAAGGCCGGGCGCATTTCTGGCTCGACGACGAGCTGGTTCCGCTGGCCTCGATCCATCGCGTGCTACAGCTCCGGGAGCCTGCGCTGAGCGAGGAGTGCATCGTGATCGTGATGCGCAACGGCAAGGGCGTATTCGGCGTGCTGGTCGAGCGCATCCTGGGTGAGCGTACCCTGGTCGCGATGCCGCTCGATCCACGGCTTGGCAAGGTGCACTGCGTGGTCGCAGGCGCTCAGCGTGACGATGGCGGCCTGGTGCTGATCCTCGATGCCGATGAAATGCAGGCCGAGCTGGTGCGCCAGCTCGCCCAGTCGGACGGTGCCAGCGCGTTCGCGCCGGATGTCGAGGCCGGCGACGAGCGGCATGCGAGCAAGCGGGTGCTGGTGGTCGATGATTCGCTGACCGTGCGCGAGCTGCTGCGCAAACTGCTGATCAGCCGGGGGTATGGCGTGTCGGTGGCCGAGGATGGGCTGGTCGGCTGGCAAGTGTTGGAAAAGGGCCGCTTCGACCTGCTGATCACCGATCTCGATATGCCGAGGATGGATGGCATCGAGCTGATGGGGCGGGTGCGTGCCTGCGAGCGTCTGGCGAGCCTGCCAATCATGGTGGTCTCGTACAAGAACGAGGAGGCCGACCGGCTGCGCGGGCTCGAGGCGGGAGCGGACTACTATCTGGCCAAGCCCGCGTTCCATGACGATACGCTGCTCGAGGCGGTGGCCATGCTGTTGGGAGGGCGGTGACGTGCATATCGGTCTGGTCAGTGGCTGTGACGACTTTCGCTCCTTCATCGATCAGGCGCTCGCACCGGCGGAGCAGGTGGTGATCGATTGGCGAGAGCGTCGTGTCTCCTGTGCCCTCGTTCGTTGCCAGCGCCAGCCTCCTGAACTGCTGGTCGCCGAGGTGCGTGGACTCAGCGAAAGCGAGCTCGACCAGCTGATCGAGCGCAGCGGCTGCCGGGTCGTGGCGGTCAGCTTCGGCGTCTTCGCCGAGGCGAAGCTGTGCAAGGCGATCGCTAAGGGCGCGGTGAGCGCGCTGCATGTACCGGTGCAGCCGGACATGCGTCGGTGCGCCGGAGACCTGCTGCGTCGCCTTCGCCACATCCACGCCTGCCACAAGCCAAGCCACGTTTCCCGCAGGCCAAGCGAAGCGGCTGCAGCGCCGCCGCTGGTGCTGCTCGGCGGCTCCGCCGGCGGGCCGGTGGCGATGGCGCGACTGCTGGCGGAGCTGCCGGCGGATTTTCCCGCCGCGGTGGTACTGGCGCTGCACTACCAGGCCTCGCAATCGCGGCATTTGGCCCAGTGGCTGGCCAAGGAATCGGCGATGCCGCTGCGGCTCGCCTGCGAGGGCGAGTCACTGCGCCCCGGCGTGGTCCTGCTCGCCGAATCGCACCGGCACCTGTCGGTGGACGAGGAGCTGCGGCTGCGCTATCGCACGGTCGCCGAACAGGATCTGTACCGGCCATCGATAGATGTTTTGTTCCAAAGCGTCGCGCGGCACTGGCGAGGCAATGCCGCCGGCGTGTTGCTGACCGGGATGGGCTACGATGGCGCCCGCGGCATGCTGGCGCTGCGCCAGCGTGGCTTCACGACCATTGCCCAGGATCAGGTCACCAGCGTGGTCTATGGCATGCCCAAGGCGGCGGTCGAGCTGGATGCGGCGGTCGAGGTTCGCCCGCTCGGCTCCATCGCCGCGCGGCTGCGCGAGCTGGTGGCTCTGAAACATCGAAGCAACGATGACGGGAGCGCTGCAGGCCCGGGTGGAGGAGGGGGAACGCATGAACTCAACTAAACGGACAGCGATGGTGGTCGATGATCACCCTGTGGTGCTGCTGGCGATGCGTGGCGTGCTGCAGGACATCGGCTTCGACCGGGTGATCGAGGCCCATGATGGCCGCCAGGCGCTGCAGCTCTGCCAGGAGAACAGGATCTCCTTCGTCATCCTCGACCTCGACATGGAGCAGTTCAGCGGGCTGGAGTTCCTCCGCCGGCTCGAACGCTCGCGCATCGAGGAGCTGAAAGTGCTGGTGATTTCATGCCTCGAGGAGAATATCTACGCTCCTTGGGTGGAGCAGCTCGGCGCGCGTGGATTCCTCAGCAAGAACAGCACGCTGGATGTGATCCGGGAGGCCGTGCTGGAGATCGTCTCCGGCGTCCAGGTCTTTCCCAAGCTCGACCAGGGCGGTATTGGGCTCGAGAACCTGTCGCAGCTCTCCGCCCGTGAGCAGGTGGTGCTGTCGATGCTGCGCAAGGGGATGCGTAACAAGGAGATCGCCGGGCAGCTGTTTCTCAGTGAGAAGACCGTGAGCACCTACAAGATGAACATCTTCCAGAAGCTTGGCGTCTCCAGCGTGATGGAAATCGAGGACATGATTCGCCGGGGTTGAGCTGCGCTCGCGCGGTGTTTAGATATCAAGGAGTTCGCATGCATGTACCCACTGCGAAAGCGCGAGGCCGCATCTGCGTGCTCGAACCTCGCTCGCTCCCTCGCCGGCTGTTGGCAGAGCTGCTGTCGGGTTGGGGCTACGAGGTGGATGAGCGTGAAGGGATTACCCGGCTTGCCCGTGAATCCTCGCTGTCCTGGCAGGCGCTGATCGTCGGTGCCGCCTTCGATCAGCGCGAGGTCGCGATGCTCGCCTGGATACTGCGCGGCCGCGAGCGTCATCGAAGCGAGCGGTGCATGCTGATCGCCTTGTTCGAACCCGGCCGGCACGCCGATGGACCCATCGGCCACGGGATCGATCACTGGCTACCGGAGCCTGTGCCCGCCGGGCAGCTGCGCGCGCTGCTCGCCGGAGGACGTGCGCAGGCGCCGAGCCGATCGCAGGGATCGATCGACGCCGCTGCCTTGGCGCGTTTCGGGCTGAGCAACGCCGCGCGGCGCGCTGAACTTTTTTCATCGCTTCGCGACAACCTCCGACGCGATCTCGCAAGCCTCGAGACGGCGTTGGCGCATGGTGATTCGCTGCTTGCGCGCCGGGCCTTGCATCGGCTGCGTGGCGGTGGTCCCCAGTTCCTCGGCCTGGGAGCGCTGATCGAGCGCTGCGGCGAGCTCGAGGGCGCCTTGTCGGCGGGCGATGACGCCCGATCGCTGCGTGGCTTGCAGCGGCTCGCCGAGGAGGTCGAGTCGGTATGCTCGTTGCTCGATGGCCTGGATGCGGAGCACGGCCATTGAGCGAGCGGGATGGCGATGAGTGCCCTTACCGCGTGCTGCTGGTCGACGACCAGCCGATCGTCGGCGAGGCGCTCGGACACTGGCTGGATGAAGACGGCGGCTTCGAGCTGCGCCACTGCCTTGACGGCGGGCAGGCTCTCGAGGCAGCGCGGGCCTGGGCGCCCGACGTGATTTTGCAGGATCTCCAGCTGCCGGGTATCGATGGCATCGAGCTGGTGGCCGCCTACGCAAGCGACGAGCGCTTGGTGCACACACCGATCGTGATGCTATCGGCCGAAGACGGCGCCGCTGTCCGGCGGGCAGCCTTCAGGGCCGGTGCCGATGACTACCTGATCAAGTTGCCCGATCCCTTCGAGCTGGTCTCCAGGCTGCGCTATCACGCCAAGGCGCAGCGAACCCGCTTGCAGCGGGATGCATTGCTCGCGGAGATATCACCGCCCCGGGTCTTCGAAGCGAGCGGAGCACTGGCGCGGATCAAGGCCGATCCGCACTGGCGAGAGCGGCCGATCGGGCTGCTGGCGGTGAGGTTGGAAGCGCGGGCGGATGCGCGATGGCAGCCCCTCCGGCCGCTGTCCCGCAGGATCTTCCGGCTGCTGGCCGAGAACACCGCAGCGAGCTGCCACGATCTGGTGATCGGCCCAGGCAGGATGAGCATGTTCGTACTGGTGCCCGGCGCAACGCCTGGCATCCTGGCGCTGCTCATCGAGCGCTGCAAGCGCGACCTCCTTCTCTGCGCAGTGCTGGCGCGGCTTGGCATACGACTTGAGATCGCCTCGAGCAGCCGGCGTCGTTCGACGGATGCCTGCATCGATGAGATGGTTCGAGACATTCACGACGGATCGTTAGCAGCTTTCACCGTCCCATGACCCGGCCATCCCGAGCGGCGGCGATGAGGCCGTGGTTCGACACGGGCCTCCATGATGTCTCGCAAGATTGGCCCAAGTCGGCGGAGGCCCGGCTCACCACGAACGGACGGATACACCGTTCGTCCCGAGCGGCGCCATACGCGCCAAGCGTGAGCACCGGCTCGGCAATGGAGGGCGCCAGTCGAGGGATCGAGCGGCGGCGATGAGGCCGTGGTTCGACACGGGCCTCCATGATGTCTTGCAAGATTGTCCAAGTCGGCGAAGGCCCGGCTCACCACGAACGGACGGATACCCCCGTTCGTCCCGAGCGGCGCCCATATGCGCCAAGGTCGAGCGCCCGCTCGGCAATGAGGGGCGCCAGTCGAGGGATCGGGCGGAGGCGATGAGGCCGTGGTTCGACACGGGCCTCCATGATGTCTTGCAAGATTGTCCAAGTCGGCGAAGGCCCGGCTCACCACGAACGGACGGATACCCCCGTTCGTCCCGAGCGGCGCCCATATGCGCCAAGGTCGAGCGCCCGCTCGGCAATGAGGGGCGCCAGTCGAGGGATCGAGCGGCGGCGATGAGGCCGTGGTTCGACACGGGCCTCCATGATGTCTTGCAAGATTGTCCAAGTCGGTGAAGGCCCGGCTCACCACGAACGGACGGATACCCCCGTTCGTCCCGAGCGGCGCCCATATGCGCCAAGGTCGAGCGCCCGCTCGGCAATGAGGGGCGCCAGTCGAGGGATCGAGCGGCGGCGATGAGGCTGTGGTTCGACACGGGCCTCCATGATGTCTTGCAAGATTGGCCCGAGTCGGCGAAGGCCCGGCTCACCACGAACGGACGGATACCCCCGTTCGTCCCGAGCGGCGCCCATATGCGCCAAGCTCGAGCACCCGCTCGGGGTGAGGGCGCCAGTCGAGGGATCGAGCGGCGGCGGTGAGGCCGTGGTTCGACACGGGCCTCCATGATGTCTCGCAAGATTGGCCCGAGTCGGCGAAGGCCCGGCTCACCACGAACGGTTTGCGCCGACTCCCAACCCGTTCGTCCCGAGCACCACGAACGGTTTGCGCCAACTCCCAACCCGTTCGTCCCGAGCGGCGCGATACGCGCCAAGGTCGAGCGCCCGCTCGGCAACGGGGGCGCCAGTCGAGGGATCGGGCGGAGGCGATGAGGCCGTGGTTCGACACGGGCCTCCATGATGTCTTGCAAGATTGTCCAAGTCAGCGAAGGCCCGGCTCACCACGAACGGCCGGGATGTAGGGCCTTCGCGCCAACTCCCACCCCGTTCGTCCCGAGGGCACCCATACGCGCCAAGCTCGAGCGCCCGCTCGGCAACGGGGGCGCCAGTCGAGGGATCGGGCGGAGGCGATGAGGCCGTGGTTCGACACGGGCCTCCATGATGTCTCGCAAGATTGTCCAAGTCAGCGAGGCCCGGCTCACCACGAACGGACGGATACCCCCGTTCGTCCCGAGCGGCGCCCATATGCGCCAAGGTCGAGCGCCCGCTCGGCAATGAGGGGCGCCAGTCGAGGGATCGGGCGGAGGCGATGAGGCCGTGGTTCGACACGGGCCTCCATGATGTCTTGCAAGATTGTCCAAGTCGGCGAAGGCCCGGCTCACCACGAACGGACGGATACCCCCGTTCGTCCCGAGCGGCGCCCATATGCGCCAAGATCGAGCACCGGCTCGGCAATGAGGGGCGCCAGTCGAGGGATCGAGCGGCGGCGATGAGGCTGTGGTTCGACACGGGCCTCCATGATGTCTTGCAAGATGGCTCCAGTCGGCGAAGGCCCGGCTCACCACGAACGGAGATGGGGATGCTGGGCCTTTGCGCCAACGCCCAACCCGTTCGTCCCGAGCGGCGGCGATGAGGCTGTGGTTCGACTGCCCTCGTTCCTCGGGCGCTCACCACGAGCGGGGGTGGGATCGGGCGGCGGCGGTGAGGCAGCCTTCAGCTTTCGAGCATGAAGGTGACCGGGCCATCGTTGACCAGCGCTACCTGCATGTCGGCGCCGAAGCGTCCGGTTGCGACCTGGGGCAGCGCGGTTCTCGCTGCTTCCACCAGCTGGCCGAAGATGCGTTCGCCATGCTCGGGGCTGGCGCCGCGGGAGAAGCCTGGGCGTAGCCCTTTGGCGGTGTCGGCGACCAGGGTGAACTGCGAGACCAGCAGCAGCCCGCCACCGCTGACGGCGAGGCCTAGGTTCATCTTGCCTCCGGCGTCGGAGAAGATCCGGTAGTTGAGTAGCTTGTGCAGCATCTTCTCGATCTGCTTGGTGGCGTCTTCGCGCTCGACGCCGATCAGTGCCAGCAGGCCCGGGCCGATTTCTCCGACGACTTCACCCTCCACGCTGACGGCTGCGCGGGTCACGCGCTGGATCAGGGCCTTCATCGTTGCTCCTTACCAGGTACGGCAGATCATCAAATCGCAGCGGGCATCCTTGATCAGCCGCTCGAGCAGGCTGTGGGCATGGCGCTGGCCGACGTTGAGCCGGGTGTGGTTGCCCATCGCCAGCAGGTCGGGCGGTTGCTCTTCGATGCGCTTGAGCAGTACTTCGGCGGGGTCGCCGCGCTCCACTACCAGTTCGACGTCGAGATCGAAGCCGAGCTCGCCGAGCAGGCGCCGCGACTCCTCTTCGAGCAGGCGGTGCAGCCGGGTGCGCTCCTGGTCGCGCCAGCGTTGGTAGCTCGGGGTCTGCGCCAGTTCGTGGGTCACCGGGGCGTCCCAGGCGTGCAGCAGGGTCAGCCGGGCGCTGGGGAAGTAGGGCAGGATCTGCTTCAGGGTGTGGCGCGAGGCGAGCGAGAAGTCGACCGGGACCAGCAGGTCCTGCCACGGACGCCGGGCGCTGTGGCTGACCGAGATCACCGGGCAGGGCAGGCTTCGCATCAGTCGTGCCAGCGGGCTCGATTCGATGGTGTCGAAAGGCGCGCAGCGCCGGTGGGTGCCGAGCAGGGCGAGCGAGACGTCATGGTCGAAGGCGAGCCGGGCGATCTCGGTGTGCGGGTCGCCGGGAAGCAGCATGATCCGGGTCGCTGGACGGGGCGTCTTGAATACCGAGCAGGCCTGGGCGAGCTGGGTCTCGATCAGCGCCTCGACGGCGGCCTTCATCGATACCACCGCCGCTTCGGGCAGGTGCGGGTCATAGACGTGGGCAATCAGCAGTTCGCCGCAGCCGAGTTCGGCCGCGGCGATCGCGCGGGCGAAGGCGTCCTGGCACTCCGCGGAGAGATCGGTGGCCAGCAGGATCGTCATCGGCATGGAAGCGCTCCTTGGCGGGTCGAGGGGGCGCCGCCGCCCGTCGCCCGAGATGGGATGGAGGGACGGCTCGTCTGCGCAGCATAGCCCATCGCTTGCTTCGGACTCACCACCAACGATGGAAGTGGTGCACCGGGCCGCGTCCGTGACCGACCTCCAGGCGCCCGGCATCTCGCAGTGCGGCGCTCATGTAGCGCTTGGCCTCGCGCGCGGCGATGGAGACCGAATCGCGCTGGGGCAGCAGCGCGGCGAGCGCCGAGGCCAGCGTGCAGCCGGTGCCGTGGAGGTTTTGGGTATCGATGCGGTCAGCCTCGAGGCGCTCGGTGCCCTCGGCGCTGAGCAGCAGGTCCGGGCTGTACGGGCCGATGAGGTGACCGCCCTTGAGCAGCACCGCCCCCGGACCGAGCGCGCCGAGCCGTGGCAGCATCGCCTCCATCTCTTCGATGCTGGTCGGCGGTGTGGTGCCGAGCAGCGCCGCCGCTTCCGGCAGGTTGGGGGTGATCACATCGGCGATCGGCACCAGTACGTCGCGTACCGCTTCGAGCCCCGCGCTATCGACCAGGCGGTCGCCGCTCTTCGCCACCATCACTGGGTCGAGCACCACGAAGCGCGGCGCGTAGCGCTCGATCGCCCGGCGCACCGCTCGGGCGGTGGGTAGATCCTGGATCATCCCGATCTTCACCGCGTCGATGGAAATGTCATCGAACACCGCCTCGAGCTGGGCTTCGATCAGCTCGATCGGCATCGCCAGGATCTGGCGTACTCCGCAGGTGTTCTGCGCCAGCACCGCGGTGACCACGCTGGTGGCGTAGGCGCCCAGCGCCGAGAAGGTCTTGACGTCGGCCATCTGGCCGGCGCCGCCGCTGGGGTCGGTGCCGGCGATGGTAAGTAGGTGAGGGGGACGCATGGCAGCTCCGTAACGAGAAACATAAACGATTGTAATCAACTGGGAGGGCTGCGCCGATCGACTTCGATCAGGCTTTTGCATTGGTCAACCCGGCGCAGTAGGCGTATAAATCATGCGGTCATTAATGCTGGTGCAAGGTCTTCAACTGGTGAGCGCCGGGTGGCGGGGCGAAGCGGCTGACCCAGTCTCGCGCCTTTCGGGTTTCGACCAAGGTAGGGGCTTCGCCTGGTGGGCAGATCGCCGCCGAGCGTCGACACTAGAAGTCTCGAATCGTCGAAGGCCTTTGCCGAGGTAGGAAAATTAGGAAAATTTAGTGCGGCGAGGAGCGGTTGGGGTAGAATCCTCGCTGCGACAATTGGCCGCAGTCACTAGGGTTGGCTCCCTGGTTCGCTACCTCCGCACGGGGTTTTGCGATGGCGTTTCCCCCGTCTTCCTGCGCTCGCAATGCTGGAAATCGCGGGGCTTCGGTGCGAGTCGCGCACCCGCCAAGACTGCGGTGCACGGTGGAAACCGGCAGTGCCCGATTCGAGAGGCCGAGGATAACGGCCCAGTACCATGACTAGTACCTTGACTTGATGAGTGGATCACGATGATAGCGCAATACTGGGCGGTCACTATTTTCGTACTCGCAACCCTCGCGCTGCTGGTCTTCATGATCGGCGCAGCAAGCGTCCTCGGTGGACGCGCCTGGGGGCACGAGAAGAACACCCCGTTCGAATCCGGGATCCTCGGTGCCGGTTCCGCCCATATACGTTTCTCGGCGAAGTTCTATCTCGTCGCCATGCTGTTCGTCATCTTCGACATCGAAGCCCTCTACCTCTTCGCCTGGGCCGTCTCGGTCCGCGAGGTCGGCTGGGAAGGGCTGATCGGCGCCGCCGTGTTCATCTTCATTCTTCTCGCTGGCTTGGTCTATGACGCGCGCATGGGTGCGCTCGACTGGGCGCCCAAGCATCGTCGGGCCAGCGAACGCCACGAATCCTTCTGAATCCTTGATCGGCCGCGGGCGCTTCCCGCGGACGATCCGCTCCGGCATGGCGCCGGAGCCCAAGCCTTCAAGTGGCGCTCCCGGCCTGACGGCGGGAGTGGCCAAAGAGATTTTTGAAACTTCGAGGCGATCTCCATGCAATACAAGCTGACCCGCATCGACCCGAACACTCCCCACGACCAGCGCTATCCGGTCGGCAAGCAGGGCGTGGTCGAAGACCCCATGGAGCAGCAAGCGCATCGCAACATCTTCATGGGCAAGCTCGAGGACGTGCTCAATTCGACCGTCAACTGGGGGCGGAAGAATTCGCTCTGGCCCTACAATTTCGGGCTCTCCTGTTGCTATGTCGAAATGACCACCGCGTTCACCGCTCCCCACGACGTCGCGCGCTTCGGCGCCGAGGTCATGCGTGCCTCGCCGCGCCAGGCCGACTTCATGGTCATCGCCGGCACCTGCTTCATCAAGATGGCACCGGTGATCCAGCAGCTCTATGACCAGATGCTCGAGCCCAAGTGGGTGATCTCGATGGGCTCCTGCGCCAACTCCGGCGGCATGTACGACATCTATTCGGTGGTCCAGGGCGTCGACAAGTTCCTTCCCGTCGACGTCTACATTCCTGGCTGTCCGCCGCGTCCCGAGGCCTTCCTGCAAGGGCTGCAGTTGCTCCAGGAGTCGATCAAGGAAGAGCGTCGGCCGCTCTCCTGGGTAGTCGGCGACCAGGGCGTCTACCGTGCCGAGATGCCGTCGCAGAAGGAAAAGCTGCGCGACGAGCGGATCAAGGTGACCCAACTGCGTACGCCCGACGAAGTCTAAGCCACCGGAAGGCCGATCCAAGATGAGCGAGAGTCACGTTTTCTCCACCAGCCGCGGGCCAGCGTTGCCCGAAGGACTGGATAGCGCGCCGGTGGTCCAGGCGCTGATGCAACGCTTCGGCGCCGACCGTTTTCACTTCCAGAACACCCTCACCGGGATGCCGGTACTGTGGATCGCCCGCGAGGACCTGCTGGAAGTGATGCGCTTCCTGCGCCAGGGCGAGCACGCCTTCGAGATGCTGTTCGATCTCCACGCCGTGGACGAGCGCCTGCGCGGCAATCGCCAGGGCCTGCCCGAGGCCGATTTCACCGTTTTTTACTTCCTCACCGACCTCTCCCGCGGGCGCGATTTGATGCTCAAGGTGGCGCTTGCCGAGAGCGATCTGCGGCTGCCCTCCCTGACCCCGGTGTGGCCGAGCGCCAACTGGTACGAGCGCGAAGTGTTCGACATGTTCGGCATCGAGTTCCAGGGCCATCCGCGGCTGGTGCGGATCCTGATGCCGCCGACCTGGAAGGGACACCCGCTGCGCAAGGACTATCCGGCGCGGGCCACCGAGTTCGATCCCTACAGCATGACCATGGAAGGCCAGGACAAGGAGCAGGAGGCGCTGCGCTTCGTTCCCGAAGAGTGGGGAATGAAGCGCGGCACCGACGACCAGGACTACATGTTCCTCAACTTCGGCCCCAACCACCCCGCGGCCCACGGCGCGTTTCGCATCGTGCTGCAGCTCGATGGCGAGGAGCTGATCGACTGCGTGCCGGACATCGGCTACCACCACCGCGGCGCCGAGAAGATGGCCGAGCGCCAGTCCTGGCACAGCTACATCCCCTACACCGACCGGATCGACTATACCGGCGGGGTGATGAACAACCTGCCCTACGTGCTGGCGGTGGAGAAACTCGCCGGCATCCAAGTGCCGGACCGCGCCGCGACCATCCGGGTGATGATGGCGGAGATGTTCCGGATCAATTCGCACCTTTTGTTCCTCGGTACCTACTACCAGGACGTGGGCGCGATGTCGCCGGTGTTCTTCACCTTCACCGACCGCCAGAAAGCCTATGAAGTGATCGAGGCGATCACCGGCTTTCGCATGCACCCGGCCTGGTATCGGATCGGCGGCGTCGCCCATGACCTGCCCAAAGGCTGGGACCGGCTGGTGAAGAACTTCCTCGACTGGATGCCGAAGCGGCTCAACGAGTACCAGCGGGTGATGCAGGACAACGCGGTGTTCCGCGACCGCACCCGCGACATCGCCGCCTACGACACCAAAGAGGCGCTCGAGTGGGGTGTCACTGGGCCCAACCTGCGTGCCACCGGGTTCGATTTCGATGCGCGCAAGCAGCGCCCGTACTCAGGCTATGAGAATTTCGACTTCGAAGTGCCGCTCGGCACCCACGGCGACATCTTCGACCGCGGGCTGATGCGCATCGAGGAGATGCGCCAGAGCCTGCGGATCATCGAACAGTGCCTGAAGCACATGCCGGCCGGCGATTTCAAGGCGGACCATCCGCTGACCACGCCGCCGCCGCGCGAAAAGATGAAAGAGCACATCGAGACGCTGATCACCCACTTCCTGCAGGTCTCGTGGGGCCCGGTGCTGAAGCCCAACGAGTCGTTCCAGATGATCGAGGCGACCAAGGGGCTGAACAGCTACTACCTGACCTCCGATGGCAGCACGGTGAGCTATCGCACCCGCATCCGCACGCCCAGCTACCCGCACTTGCAGCACATCCCGGTGCTGATGCGCGGCGGGTTCGTTCCCGATTTGATCGCCCACATCGCGAGTATCGACTTCGTGATGGCCGACGTGGACCGCTAAGCCTATGGACACTCGCATGGACAACAGCCGACACCTGTATGCCGATCTGATCTCGAGCGACCGCCCGGCCTTCGCGCTGAGCGATGAGGAACGCGAGGAGATCATCGAGGAGAAGGGCCACTACGAGAACCCGCGCGCGGCCTCGATCGAGGCGCTGAAGATCGTCCAGCATCATCGCGGCTGGGTGCCCGACGGCGCGATCCCGGCGATCGCCGAGCTGCTCGGTATCCCGGGCAGCGACGTCGAGGGGGTGGCGACCTTCTACAGCCAGATCTTCCGCCAGCCGGTCGGGCGTCACGTGATCAGGCTGTGCGACAGCATGACCTGCTACATCAACGGCTATGAAGCGATCCGCGAACGGATCAAGAGCGAGCTCGGCATCGTGCCCGGGCAGACCACCATGGATGAGCGTTTCACCCTGATTCCGGTGTGCTGCCTCGGCAATTGCGACAAGGGGCCGACGATGATGGTC
The DNA here is from genome assembly GCF_001648175.1 of Halotalea alkalilenta. Classification (NCBI taxonomy): domain Bacteria; kingdom Pseudomonadati; phylum Pseudomonadota; class Gammaproteobacteria; order Oceanospirillales; family Halomonadaceae; genus Halotalea; species Halotalea alkalilenta. The sequence continues at coordinate 902,993 of NZ_CP015243.1, forward strand.
GATGACGACACCCATAGCCACCTCGATGCCGAGACGCTGATGAGCGTGCTGGAGGCCTACAAATGAGTGCAACCACCCCCGTCAATCGCCGCCTGACCTCGTTCGGTACCGCCAATCTGATCGAGCGCGCTCCCGAGACCCACCCGCTGACCTGGCGGCTCAACGCCGACGCTTCGCCGATCTGGCTCGAGGAGTACCGGGCCAAGCAAGGCTATCTCGGCGCCAAGCGTGCGCTGACCGAGCTGACCCCCGAGGAGGTCGCCGCCGAGGTCAAGGAGGCGGGGCTCAAGGGGCGCGGCGGCGCCGGCTTCCCCGCAGGCGTCAAGTGGGGGCTGACCGCCAAGGGCGAGGGCGTTCCGCGTGGCTACCTGCTGTGCAATGCCGACGAGATGGAGCCCAACACCTACAAGGACCGCCTGCTGATGGAGCAGCAGCCGCACCTGCTGCTCGAAGGGATGATCGTCGCCGCCTACGCCAACCACTCCTATCGGGGCTACGTGTTCCTGCGCGGTGAGTACGTCGATGCGGCAAAGAGCCTGCGCCGCGCGGTGGCGGAAGCCCGCGAGGCGGGGCTGCTCGGGCGCGACATCTTCGGCAGCGGCTTCGACTTCGACATCTACGTCCATACCGGTGCCGGGCGCTATATCTGCGGCGAAGAGACCGCTTTGATCAACTCGCTCGAGGGGCGGCGCGCCAATCCCCGCGCCAAGCCCCCCTTCCCGGGCCAGTCCGGGGCCTGGGGCAAACCGACGGTGGTCAACAACGTCGAGACGCTCTGCGGGGTCTCCTCGATCATCCTCAACGGGGTCGAGTGGTACCACGGCCTCTGCCTGCCCGGTTCCGAGGACCACGGCACCAAGATGATGGGCTTCTCCGGCAAGGTGAAGAATCCGGGTCTTTGGGAGCTGCCGCTCGGTATCACCGCCCGCGAGGTGCTCGAGGAGTACGCCGGTGGGATGCGCGACGGCTGTACGCTCAAGGCCTGGCAGCCGGGCGGCGCCGGCACCGGCTTCCTGCTGCCCGAGCATCTCGATGCGCAGATGTACTCCGGCGGCATCGGCAAGGTCGGCACCCGCATGGGCACTGCGCTTTCGATGGCGGTCGACGACAGCGTCAGCATGGTGTCGCTGCTGCGCAACATGGAAGAGTTCTTCGCTCGCGAGTCGTGCGGGTGGTGCACGCCCTGCCGCGATGGCCTGCCCTGGACGGTGAAGATCCTGCGTGCGCTGGAGGCGGGCGAGGGCGAGCCGGGCGACGTCGAGCTGCTGCTCGAGCTGACCCGCAAGCTGGGTCCTGGCAAGACCTACTGCGCCCACGCACCGGGGGCGATCGAGCCGTTGGGCAGCGCGATCAAGTATTTCCGCGAGGAGTTCGAGGCCGGCATTCGCACGCCGAGCACGGCGAACGCTCCTCAGGAGCCCGTCGGCTCGGTGTGAGCAACGACGTGTGAACGGGCGGGGGCCTTGTCGACGTTCCGACGAAGGCTGACTCCAGAATCACAAAGGTTCGGGCGCGACCCGGACCCAGACCGGAAAGACTAGCCATATGGCCACTATCCACATCGACGGCAAGGACTACGAAGTCGACGGCTCGGACAACCTGCTCCAGGCCTGTCTGTCGCTCGGGCTCGACGTGCCCTACTTCTGCTGGCATCCGGCGCTCGGCAGCGTCGGCGCCTGCCGCCAGTGCGCGGTCAAGCAGTACCGGGACAAGGACGATACTCGCGGCATGCTGGTGATGTCGTGCATGACCGGGATCAAGGACGACAGCTACATCTCGATCGACGACGCGGAAGCGGTGGAGTTTCGCGAGAGCGTGATCGAGTGGCTGATGTCCAACCACCCCCACGACTGTCCAGTGTGCGAAGAGGGCGGCCACTGCCACCTCCAGGACATGACCGTGATGACCGGGCATGACCGCCGTCGCTACCGCTTCACCAAGCGTACCCACGAGAACCAGTACCTCGGTCCGTTCATCGCCCACGAGATGAACCGCTGCATCTCGTGCTATCGCTGCGTGCGCTTCTACAAGGACTACGCCGGCGGCACCGACCTCGGGGTATTCGGCGCCCACGACAACGTCTACTTCGGTCGTACCACCGATGGCGTGCTCGAGAGCGAGTTCTCCGGCAACCTCACCGAGGTCTGCCCGACCGGGGTGTTCACCGACCAGACCCACTCCGACCGCTATACCCGCAAATGGGACCTGCAGTTCGCCCCGAGCATCTGCCACGGCTGCTCCAGCGGCTGCAACATCAGCCCCGGCGAGCGCTATGGCGAGGTGCGGCGGATCGAGAACCGCTACAACGGCGCGGTCAACCACTACTTCCTCTGCGACCGCGGCCGCTTCGGCTACGGCTACGTCAACAATGCCGATCGCCCGAGACTCGCGCTGCTGCGCGATGCCGATGCCGAGGACGTCGACATCACGCTGTCGGTCGACGCCGCGCTCGATCGCGCCGCCGAACGGCTCAAGCGCGCCCGCCGGGTGATCGGCATCGGCTCGCCACGGGCGAGCCTCGAGAGCAACTACGCGCTGCGCGAACTGGTGGGCGTCGATAACTTCTCCACCGGGATCGAGGCCGGCGAGCTCGAACGCCTCGCGCTGATGCAGCGCATCCTCCGCGAGGGGGCGCTGCCGATTCCGACGCTGCGCGACATCGAGAGCCATGATGCGGTGGTGGTGCTGGGCGAGGACCTGACCCAGACCGCCGCCCGGGTCGCACTCTCGGTACGCCAGGCCGCCCAGGGGGGCGCCGTCTCCCTCGCCGCCGAACAGCGCATCCCCGAGTGGCACATCAACGCGGTCAATACCCTGGCCCAGGGGCGCAAGAACCCGGTCTATCTGGCGACGGTCGCCGAGACCAAGCTCGACGACATCGCCCGCGAGACCTTCCACGGCACCCCGGAGGAAATCGCCCGCTTCGGCTTCGCGCTCGCCCATGCGCTCGACGACTCAGCGCCGATGGTCGGCGATCTCGACGATGCGACCCTCGAGCTGGTGGGTGAGATCGCCAGTACCCTCAAGAGCGCCAAGCGGCCGCTGATCATCGCCGGTGAATCGCTGCGCTCGATCGCGGTGCTGCGCGCCGCCGCCAACCTCGCCCGCGCCTTCAACCAGGCGGGCCTCCAGGGCTCGTTGAGCCTGATCAGCGCGGAAGCGAACAGCACCGGGCTTGCGATGCTGGGGGGTGAATCCCTCGACTGGGCGCTGAAGACCCTTACCCGCCATGACGCCGACGCGGTGATCGTGCTGGAGAACGACCTCTACCGCCGGCTGCCGGCCAAGCGCGTAGACGAGGCGCTGGATGCCTGCGAGACGCTGCTGGTGATCGACCATCAGCCGACGCCGACCTGCCGGCGCGCCGATATCGTGCTGCCGGCGGCGACCTTCGCCGAGGGCGACGGTACCCTGGTCAGCTCCGAGGGCCGCGCCCAGCGCTTCTTCCAGGTCTACGACCCTTCCTACTATCGTCCCGACGACCAGACCCACGAGGCCTGGCGCTGGCTGCATGCGCTGCACACCACCATCGAGTCGCGTCCGATCGACTGGACCCAGCTCGACGAGGTCACCCGCGCCTGCGCCGAGAGCGTGCCGGTACTGGCCGGTATTACCGCCGCCGCACCGAGCGCATCGTTTCGGATCAAGGGGCAGAAGATCGCCCGCTCGCCGCACCGTTCGAGCGGACGCACCGCGATGCGCGCCAACATCAGCGTCAGCGAGCCGCGCCAGCCGCAGGATATCGATTCGGCGCTCGCCTTCTCGATGGAGGGCTACAGTGGCACCGCGTTCGCGCGCCAGCAGGTGCCGTTCGCCTGGGCGCCGGGTTGGAACTCGCCGCAGGCGTGGAACAAGTTCCAGGACGAGGTCGGTGGCAGCCTGCGCGCGGGCGATCCCGGCGTGCGCCTGATCGACCAGCCCGGCAGCCGCGACGAAGGCCGCCCGCTCGCCTACTTCAGCGAAGTGCCGAGCGCCTTCCAGCTCTATCACGACCGCTGGCAGGTGGTGCCGCTCTATCACCTGTTCGGCAGCGAGGAGACCAGCGCCAAGGCCAAGCCAGTGCAGGAGCGCATGCCCGAACCCTACCTGGCGCTCGGGATCACCGATGCCGAGGCGCTGGGCCTGAATCTGGACGCCAAGGTCAGGGTCAACATCGGCAAGCACGAACTGCTGCTGCCGCTCAAGATCTCGAGCCGGCTGCGGCGCGGCACCGTCGGCATCCCGCGCGGACTGCCCGATGTGCCGGTGGAGATCTTCGGTGAGTGGGCACGCCTCGAGCAGGAGGTGCGCGCATGAGTTGGCTCACCGGTGACGTGGTCGACATCGTCGTCGCGGTCATCCAGGCGATCGTGATCATGCTGGTCGCGGTGGTGGTCGGTGCGTTCATGAGCTTCGTCGAGCGGCGCATGCTCGGGCTCTGGCAGGACCGTTACGGTCCGAACCGGGTCGGTCCGTTCGGCCTGTTCCAGCTCGGCGCCGACATGTTGAAGATGTTCTTCAAGGAGGACTGGATCCCGCCGTTCGCCGACAAGCGCCTGTTCGTGCTGGCGCCGATGGTGTCGATGGGGACGATCATCCTCGCCTTCATGGTGATCCCGATCACCCCGACCTGGGGCGTGGCGGATCTGAACATCGGTCTTTTGTTCTTCATGGCGATGGCCGGGCTCAACGTCTATGCGGTGCTGTTCGCCGGCTACGCCAGCGCCAACAAGTACGCGCTGATCGGTGCGATGCGAGCCTCGGCCCAGACCATCTCGTATGAGGTGTTCCTCGGTCTGTCGCTGATGGGCGTGGTCGCGGTGACCGGCTCGTTCAGCCTGCGCGATATCGTCGAAGCGCAGGCCGGGCTCTGGTTCATCGTTCCGCAGTTCTTCGGCTTCGTCACTTTCCTGATCGCCGGCATCGCGGTCACCCACCGCCACCCGTTCGACCAGCCCGAAGCCGAGCAGGAGCTCGCCGACGGCTTCCATATCGAATACTCCGGGATGAAGTGGGGGATGTTCTTCGTCGGCGAGTACATCGGTATCACCCTCGTCTCGTCGCTGCTGGTGGTGCTGTTCTTCGGTGGCTGGCATGGGCCCTGGCTGCCCCCGTTCGTCTGGTTCGCACTGAAGACGCTGTTCTTCATGATGCTGTTCATCCTGCTGCGGGCCGCGCTGCCGCGACCGCGCTACGACCGGGTGATGAGCTTCGGCTGGAAGATCTGCCTGCCGCTGACATTGATCAACCTGCTGGTCACGGGCGTCGTGATCCTGCTCAACGCGCCGACGGGACAATGAGGGAAACGTCATGATCATCAAGCTATTGCATGGCACCTGGACCCAGCTGCGCACGGTGTGGATGGTATTCACCCACGCCTTCAGGAAGCGCGAGACGCTGCAGTACCCCGAAGAGAAGGTCTACCTGCCGCCGCGCTATCGTGGACGTATCGTGTTGACTCGCGATCCCGACGGCGAGGAGCGCTGCGTGGCCTGCAACCTCTGCGCGGTGGCCTGCCCGGTCGGCTGCATCTCGCTGCAAAAGGGGGAGAAGGAGGATGGGCGCTGGTATCCCGAGTTCTTCCGGATCAACTTCTCGCGCTGCATCTTCTGCGGGCTCTGCGAGGAGGCCTGTCCGACCTCGGCGATCCAGCTTACCCCGGACTTCGAGCTCGGCGAGTTCAAGCGCCAGGACCTGGTGTTCGAGAAGAAGGACCTGTTGATCTCGGGGCCCGGCAAGGACCACGACTACAACTTCTATCGCGTGGCGGGAATGGCGATCGCTGGCAAGCGCAAGGGCGAGGCCAAGAACGAGGCCCAGCCGATCAACGTCAAGTCGCTGCTGCCCTGACTACGACTAAGCACAGGTAAGGACAAGCCGTGGAATTCGCCTTCTATCTTTCCGCCGCGGTCGCGATCCTCGCGACCATTGGGGTGGTCACCGGGCTCAATCCGGTGCACGCGCTGCTCAATCTGATCGTCTCGCTGATCGCGATCGCGATGGTGTTCTTCTCCCTCGGTGCGCCCTTCGCCGGGATCCTCGAGATCATCGTCTACGCCGGCGCGATCATGGTGCTGTTCGTCTTCGTGGTGATGATGCTCAACCTCGGCGAGGTGGTGGTGGCGCAGGAACGCGCCTGGCTGAAGCCAGGGGTGTGGGTGTGGCCATCGATCATGGCAGGCGTGCTGCTGGGGCTTTTGATCGTCACCCTGCTGGTCGACTCGACCGGCTTCGGGATCAGCGGCGAGACCCAGACCCCGCAGGAGGTCGGCGCGCTGCTGTTCGGCCCCTACCTGCTGGCGGTCGAGCTCGCTGCCTTCCTGCTGCTCGCGGCGCTGGTCACCGCGACCCACGTCGGCCGCGACGAGAAGCGCGACGATGGCCGCGGGGAGGGGGTGAAATGAGCCTTATGCGCGATCTGAGCAAAGCCGCCGCAGAGCGGCATCGCAGGGGAGACAAGCAATGAGTTCGATATCCGCCTCGATACCCATGGAGCACGGTCTGATCCTGGCACTGATCCTGTTCGTGATCGGTGCCGCGGGGCTGCTGGTGCGGCGCAACATGGTGTTCGTGCTGATGTGCCTCGAGATCATGATGAACGCAGCGGCCCTGGCCTTCGTCGTCGCCGGTGCCGCCTGGGGGCAGCCAGACGGCCAGGTGATGTTCATTTTGATCATCACCCTCGCCGCGGCTGAAGCGAGCATCGGTCTCGCGCTGCTGATCCAGCTCCACCGTCGCTTCAAGACCGTCGATGTCGACGCCGTCAGTGGGATGAAAGGATGAACCTCTTATTTCTCGTCACGCTCTTCCCGCTGCTCGGCGCGGTATTGCTGGCCTGCTTCCGGCGCATGCCGGTCAATCTGGCGGCGACCATCGGGGTCGGTTCGATGGCGCTCGCCGCGCTGACCACCGCCTGGCTCGGGCTTGCATTCTTCGCCGCCGATCAGACCCCTTACGTCCAGCACCTGTGGAACTGGGTCGCGGTCGGCGACTTCCGGCTCGGCTTCGACTACCGCCTCGACGGTTTGTCGCTGACCATGCTCGGGGTGATCACCGGGGTCGGCTTCCTGATCCACCTGTTCGCCTCCTGGTACATGCGCGAAGACCTCAAGGACCAGACGGGCTACCTCTACACCCGCTTCTTCTGCTACATGAACCTGTTCGTGTTCAGCATGCTGGTGCTGGTGCTGGGCGACAACCTGATGCTGATGTTCCTCGGCTGGGAAGGGGTGGGACTCTGCTCGTATCTGCTGATCGGCTACTACTATCGTGGCGAGGCCAACGCCTGGGCTGCGTTCAAGGCGTTCATCATCACCCGTGTCGGCGACGTCTTCCTGGCGATCGGCATGTTCCTGATCTGGGTCCAGTTCGGCACCCTCGATATCCAGACCATCCTCGCTGAGGCGCCTTCGGTGCTGGCCGAGGGGGCGCTGCTCACCGAGGTCACCGCGCTGATGCTGCTCGGCGGCGCGGTCGGCAAGTCGGCCCAGCTGCCGCTGCAGACCTGGCTCGCCGACGCGATGGCCGGCCCCACGCCGGTGTCGGCGCTGATCCACGCGGCGACCATGGTCACCGCCGGGGTCTACCTGATCGCGCGCACCCACGTGCTGTTCGAGCTGGCGCCGTTCACCCTCGAGCTGGTCGGGGTGATCGGCATGGTGACGCTGCTGGTCGCCGGTTTCTCGGCGCTGGCGCAGACCGACATCAAGCGGGTGCTGGCCTACTCAACGATGAGCCAGATCGGCTACATGTTCCTCGCCCTCGGGGTGCAGGCCTATGACGCGGCGATTTTCCACCTGATGATCCATGCCTTCTTCAAGGCGCTTTTGTTCCTGGCCTCGGGCTCGGTGATCATCGCCTGCCACCATGAGCAGAACATCTTCAAGATGGGGGGCCTGGCCAAGCAGATTCCGCTCGCCTACGCCAGCTTCCTGGTCGGTGGGGCGGCGCTCGCGGCGCTGCCGATCGTCACCGCCGGCTTCTACTCCAAAGACGAGATCCTGTGGCTGTCGTTCGCAAGCGGCCACACCGTGCTGTGGCTCGGTGCGCTGTTCGGTGCCTTCATGACCTCGGTCTATACCTTCCGGATGATCTTCGTCGTCTTCCACGGCAAGGCCAACCTGCACGCCCACGCGCCGCAGGGCATCGCCCACCACCTGCCGCTGGTGGTGCTGATGGTGCTGTCGACCTTCGTCGGCACCCTGATCACGCCGCCGCTGGCGGGCGTGCTGCCCGAGCTCGAGATCGATGCCGGGCATGCCACCCAGATCGCCGTCGAAGTGCTCGCGGCAGTGGTGGCGATCGTCGGGGTCGGCATCGCCGCTGGCCTGTTCCTCGGCCGGCGCCGGCTGATGACGAGCTTGGTCGAAAGCGAGCAGGGTGGGCGAGTATGGCGCTTCCTGCACGGTGCCTTCGGCTTCGACACGCTCTACGACCGGCTGTTCGTCAAACCCTACCTGCTGATTGCAAGGCTGCACCGGGTCGATTGGATCAATGCGTTGATCAATCTCTTCCCGGGCTTGGCGAAGCTCGCCAACTACGGCCTTTCCGCTTCGCAGAATGGGCAGATGCGCGGCTATGCGGCAACGTTCGTCCTCGGCGCGACCATCGTCGTGGCGGCACTGGTGCTTGGTTGAATGCGCCTAAGGTCCGGCCCGAGAAGTCGACGAGCGAAGGCGAGACGCGGCGGGCATGGAAGAAAGAGCGGAGTTTATACGGATAAATGAGCATCTTGATGACATGCCCAACACAGTATCTTCGAGCGCAGTCGGTTTTCGGACGGACCGTAGAACAGGATAAGGAATCGACAACCCCATGATCCTCCCTTGGCTCGTACTGATCCCATTCATCGGCGGCCTGCTCTGCTGGCTGACCGAGAACATGGGCCTGAAGCTGCCCCGTTACATCGCATTGGCGAGCATGGCGCTGGTGCTCGTGCTGTCGCTCTGGCTATGGGCGACCGGCGACTACCAGCTCACCGCAGTGGGCGATTCGCCCTCCTGGTCCCACGAGTTCCGGATCGGCTGGATCGACCGCTTCGGCATCACCATCCACCTGGCGCTGGATGGTCTGTCGCTGGTGATGATCATGCTCACCGGCTTCCTCGGCGTGCTCGCCGTTGGCTGCTCGTGGAGCGAGATCACCAAGCGGGTCGGGTTCTTCCACCTCAACCTGATGTGGATCATCGGCGCCGTGGTCGGGGTCTTCCTCGCCATCGATCTCTTCTTGTTCTTCTTCTTCTGGGAAGTGATGCTGGTACCGATGTACTTCCTGATCGCGCTGTGGGGCCATAGCGGCTCGAAGGGCAACTCGCGGATTCGCGCGGCGATCAAGTTCTTCATCTACACCCAGGCGTCGGGCCTTTTGATGCTGCTGTCGATTCTCGGCCTGGTGTTCGCCCACTACTACCAGACCGGCATCTTCACCTTCGACTACCAGGTGCTGCTCGACACCCCGATCGGCGGCGCGCTCGGCATGGTGCTGATGCTCGGCTTCTTCATCGCCTTCGCGGTCAAGCTGCCGGTGGTGCCGCTGCACGGCTGGCTGCCCGATGCCCATGCCCAGGCGCCGACCGCGGGCTCGGTCGATCTCGCCGGGATCCTGCTCAAGACCGCCGCCTACGGCATGCTGCGCTTCGCCTTGCCGCTGTTCCCCGAGCAGTCGGCGATGTTCGCGCCGGTGGCGATGGCGCTCGGCCTGATCGGCATCTACTACGGCGCGGTGCTGGCCTTCTCCCAGACCGACATCAAGCGGCTGGTGGCCTGCTCGAGCATCTCGCACATGGGCTTCGTGCTGATCGCGATCTACTCCGGCAGCACCCTGGCGCTGCAGGGCGCGGTAGTGCTGATGGTCGCCCACGCCTTCTCGGCGGCGGGGCTGTTCATCATCTCAGGTCAGCTCTATGAGCGGCTGCATACCCGCGACATGCGCGAGATGGGGGGGCTGTTCGGGCGGATCGGTGCGCTGCCGGGCTTCGCCCTGGTGTTCGTGATGGCCTCGCTGGGCATCCCTGGCACCGGTAACTTCATCGGCGAGTTCTTGATCCTGTTCGGTGCCTTCGAGAGCGTGCCCTGGGTGGTGGTGATCGCAAGTGGCGGTCTGGTGCTTGCCGCGGTCTACTCGTTGGTGCTGATGCACCGGGTCTACTACGGAGCGCCGAAGGCGGACACTGCGCTGGAAGGGCTGCGTGTGCGCGAGACGCTGATGCTGGGGCTGCTGCTGGTGCTGCTGCTGCTCACCGGCTTCTTCCCGCAGCTGGTGCTCGATATCTCGGCCCAGTCGATGACCGAGGTCGCGCAGTGGTTCTCCGTTCCATCTTCGCTTCAATAGACTGAGCCGCCATGAATCTGACACTGACACATCTGTTCGCGATCCTGCCGCTGATCATCGTCGGCATCACGGTCGTCGTGGTCATGCTTTCGGCGGCCTGGCGTCGGCATCATTTCCTCAACGCCACCCTCACCGTGATCGGTCTCAACCTGGCGCTGGCCTCGGTGGTCTGGGTCTACTTCGCAGGCCAGGGCGCGGTGGCGCCTGACCTTGCGAACTCGGCGGTCGGCTTCCCGAGCCTGGTCACGCCGCTGGTGATGATCGACGGCTATGCGCTGTTCTACATGGCGCTGATCCTGGTCGCGGCGCTGGCCTGTTCGACCTTGGCCAATGCTTACCTCGAGGGGCTCGACGAGCACCGCGAGGAGTTCTACCTGCTGCTGCTGTCGTCGACGATGGGGGCGATGCTGCTGGTCTCGAGCATCCACATGGCCTCGCTGTTCCTCGGCCTCGAACTGATGTCGGTGGCGCTTTACGGCATGGCCGCCTACACCTTCAAACGTCGGGTTTCGCTCGAGTCGGGCATCAAGTACATGGTGCTCTCGGCGGTGGCCTCGTCGTTTTTGCTCTTCGGCATGGCGCTGCTCTACGCCGCCTACGGCACGCTCGAGTTCGCAAGCCTCGGCCTGCGCCTGGTGTTCGAGGATTCGGTCGGGATCTGGACCCTGATCGGCGTCGGCATGATGGTGATCGGGCTCGGCTTCAAGCTCTCGATCGTGCCGTTCCACATGTGGACCCCGGACGTCTACGAAGGCGCACCGGCGCCGGTTTCGGCCTTTCTCGCTACGGTCAGCAAGGTGGCGGTATTCGCGGTGCTGGTGCGCTTCATGATCATGTCGCCGACCTTCGACACCAAGCTGCATACGGTGATCGCGGTGCTCGCCGCGCTCTCGATGATCGTCGGTAACCTTCTCGCGCTCGGCCAGACCAACCTCAAGCGCCTGCTCGGCTACTCCTCGATCGCACACCTCGGCTACCTGCTCTCGGCGGTGGTCGCGCTGCGCGCTGGAGTGACCGATGGTGGTGGCGAGCTGAGCCTCACCGGCCAGCTGGTGCTCGAGACCTCCGGCATCTACCTGGTCACCTACGTGCTCACCACGCTGGGTGCGTTCGGTGTCGTGACGCTGGTATCGAGCCCGTCCCGTGGCCAGGACGTCGCCCAGCTGCACCACTTCCGCGGCCTGTTCTGGCGCCGGCCCTATCTGGCCGTGATCCTCACCTTCATGATGCTGTCGCTGGCCGGGATTCCCATGACCGCGGGGTTCATCGGCAAGTTCTACGTGCTGGCACTGAACATGAACGAGGAACTCTGGTGGCTCGCCGGCGCGGTAGTGCTGGGCAGCGCGATCGGCCTCTACTACTACCTGCGGGTAATGGTCTCGCTGTATCTTGCCGAGCCGGGTGAAATTCAGCGCGACGCCGCCCACGACTGGGGCCAGCGCTCCGGCGGGGTGATGGTGCTGATCGCCGCACTCCTCACCCTGCTGCTCGGGATCTACCCGCAGCCGCTGATCGATCTGGTCCAGGCCGCCTCGCCAGTCGGTTATTAAGACCAGTAGCAGCCAAGCCCCGGCCCGCGCATAGCGGGCCGGGAGGGCGATATCCCATTAATCGACCGCTTCATCGCTCGTTGACCAGGCAAAAATCCGGCCTCATCCCCCTGATTGATCTGTGCAGAATTGCCGTTCAGCGCCCCCTGTCGGGTGGTCGCTACCGGCCGCCCCGCCGCCGCTCATCGGTGATATTTACATGCGAAAAAAATCTTATAGCCTCAGCCGGCCCTCTGGTAGATTCCGGCGCTGAACTCGTGCGCCATCGGGTCAAAAATCGCCAGGACGGATTCAATGAATACAAGTAGTGTGCGCATCATCGACGGTGGCCTGGGGCGAGAGCTGGCCCGCAGCGGCGCACCGTTCAAGCAGCCGGAATGGTCGGCTTTGGCGCTCATCGAGGCCCCCTCCTTTGTGTCGCAGGCCCACCGCGCTTTTATCGACGCCGGTGCGCAGGTGATCACCACCAATAGTTACGCCGTGGTGCCCTTTCATATCGGCGAAGCGCGCTTCGAACACCTTGGCCTGGCGCTGGCCGAACTCTCAGGCCGTCTGGCCCGCGAGGCGGCCGACGGCGCCGCGCATCCCGTGCAGGTGGCCGGCTCGCTGCCACCTGCACTGGGTTCTTATCGTCCCGATCTGTTCGAGCCCGCGGCGGCGAGACGGATCCTCGAGGTGATCATCGCGGGACTCAGGCCCCATGTGGATATCTGGCTGGCTGAAACCCAGAGCGCCATCGCCGAGGTCGAGCTGGTGCGCGAAGTGCTGGGCGACGATCCCAGGCCTCTGTGGATCTCCTTCACCCTGGCCGATGAGCTGGTGCAGGGTAGGGCATCTCTTCGCAGCGGCGAGTCGGTCACCGCGGCGGCGCAGGCCGCCGAGCGTTTGCACGCCGAGGCGCTGCTGTTCAACTGCAGCCGTCCCGAGGTGATGGCCCCGGCGGTGGCCGAGGCCCGCGCCGCGACAGGGCTCGAACTGGGCGTCTATGCCAACGCCTTCGAGGCGGGGGACTCTACCGGCGGCGCCAATGTGGGGCTCAGCCGGCTGCGCGCTGATACCGATCCGCAGGGCTACCTGGAGTGGGCACGACAGTGGGTCGACCTGGGTGCCAGCCTGGTTGGCGGCTGCTGCGGTATTGGACCGGAACACATTGCCTGCCTGAGCGCTGCGTTCAAATCGCATCCGTCCAGCACCCGATAGGAACTTTCCGTTGATGATTTCACGCCGTCGCTTTATCGAAGGCGTCAGTGCCATGGGCATTGGCGCTGCGTTGGGTACTTCGCTGCCCTTTTCTTCCGCACAGGCCTCCCAGGGCGAAGGCGAGCCAAAAAAAGGCGGTCACCTGATCGTCGGGATCGATAATGCGTCGAGCAGCGACCGGCTTGATCCCGCTTTTTGGTTCGAGACCTACATGTATTTCGTCGGCAGTCAGCTGTTCAATAATTTGCTCGAGATCGACGAAAATGGCGCGCTGATTCCCTCCCTGGCGCGCGCCTGGGAGAGCCCGGATCGCGGTAAAAGCTGGGTGATCGACCTGCGCGAGGACGTGCTTTTCCATGACGGACGCAAGCTGACGGCAAGGGACGTCGTCTATTCGCTCAACTATCACCGCACGCCCGACTCAAGCTCTCCGGTCAAGGTCTACCTGGACCCGGTGACCGCGATCGAGGCGACCGGCAGCCACCAAGTGACCATTAGTCTGGCCGCGCCCGACGTCGATTTCGTCAGCCTGCTGGCCTCCGTGCACTTCGTGGTGACGGCCGAAAATGAGGATTTCGCCAAGGGCATCGGCACGGGCGCTTTCATTCTGGAGGACTTCCAGCCCGGAGTGCGTACCCTGGTCAGGCGCAATCCAGACCACTGGAACCCGGCGCGGGGCCACGTCGACTCGGTCGAGACGCTGGCCATGAATGACGCCACCGCCCGGGTAGCCGCGCTGGTCAGCGGTTCGGTGCAGCTTATCAACCGGGTCGAGAAACGTGTCGTCAGTCGGCTCGAAAGCATGCCCAATATCCGCCTTCTGCGCACCCGGGATAGTCAGATATTCACCCTGCCCGGGCTTTCCAATCAGGCGCCCTTCGACAATCTGGATGCACGCCTGGCGCTGAAGTACGCCATCGACCGGCAGCAGATCATCGACAACGTGCTGGGCGGCTACGCCAGCCTGGGTAATGACAACCCCGTCTTTCCCTCCAATGCCTATTTCGCCGCCGACCTGCCACAGCGGCCCTACGATCCGGACCGCGCGCGCTTCCATTGGCAGAAGGCGGGATTTTCAGGACCGCTGAGGCTTTCCGCGGCGGATGCCGGCTTTCCCGGCAGTGTCGATGCGGCGCAGCTCTACCAGCAGTCCGCGCGCCGGGCGGGGATCGAGCTGCAGGTCGAGCGGGTACCGGATGATGGTTATTGGGAAAACATCTGGCGCAAGCATGTGTTCGTCACCTCCAACTGGAGCAACCGTCCCAGCGCCGACGGCCTGCTGTCGATGGTATTCACCAGCGGCGCGGCCTGGAACGAATCGTTTTGGCAGGTGCCATCTTTCGACGCCCTGGTGAGCGCGGCCCGCGGCGAGGCGGATGAGCAGCGGCGCAGGCAGCTCTACCACGACATTCAAGAGGTTCTGGTCAACCAGAGCAGCACGATCATCCCGCTTTATGCCGACTCGCTGGATGCCAGCAGCGCCCGGGTCAAGGGTATTACCGCGACGCCAGGCTTTCCGCTCAGCGGCAATCGTGCCGCCGAGAAAGCCTGGCTAGAGGCATAGGCAAATGGTCAGCGCCTGGATCGACGCCGCCCGAAGGCCGCTGCCGAGGCTGATCGGTACGCGCTTGGCGCTGAGCCTGCTGATGCTGTTGGTGGTCTCCATGCTGATCTTTGCCGGCATCCAGCTGCTGCCGGGGGACGCTGCCAGCGCCATCCTCGGGCAGTCCGCCACGCCGGCTGCGCGTCAGCAGCTGGAGCTGCGGCTGGGGCTCGACCAGCCCGCGCTCTCACGCTATCTAAGCTGGCTGGGAGGCATGCTGCGTGGCGACTTCGGGGTGAGCTTCAGCAGCGGCCAGCCGATCGCCGCGACCCTTGCGTATCGGCTGAACAATACGCTGTTCCTGGCCGGCTGCACGGCGCTGATTGCGGTGCCCCTGGCGCTGCTGATCGGGCTTTGGTCGGCCCTCTACCGGGGGAGCATCTTGGATCGAGGGCTCAATGCCCTGACCCGGGCCGCGGTATCGCTGCCAGAGTTCTTTTCGGGCTATCTGCTGATTCTGGTCTTTGCCATCTGGCTCGGCTGGCTGCCAAGCAGTGCCGCGGTCTTCGGCGAGATGCCACTCTCCACCCGGCTCTACTTCATCGCGCTGCCCTGTTTCACCCTGATCCTGGCGGTGCTCGGGCACATGGCCAACATGACCCGGGCGGCGCTGTTGGCGATTCAACAGGAGAGCTACGTGGAGACCGCAAGGTTCAAGGGGCTCTCCCCCTGGTGCGTGCTCCGCTGCCATGTGCTGCCCAACGCCTGGCCGCCGATCATCAATGTGATCGTGCTGAATCTGGCCTATCTGATCGTCGGAGTGGTGATTGTCGAAAACGTCTTCGTCTATCCTGGTCTGGGCCAATACATGATCGATGGGATTAGCAAGCGCGACATTCCCGTGATCCAGGCCTGCGGCCTGGTCCTTGCCGCCGTCTATATCGCGCTCAACCTGCTGGCGGACCTGCTCTCGATACTGGCTAATCCTCGGCTGCGCCATGTCGATTAAGCATCTGACAGCCGCCGAGCTGGTCGCCGCCGCAGGGCTCTGCCTGTTCCTCGCCTGCACGCTGCTGGCGCCTTGGCTTGCGCCCTATCCGCCGGATCAGGTGGTCGGGTTCTCCTGGGCAGCCCCCTCCCAAAGCGCTTGGCTCGGGACGGACAACCTGGGCCGCGACCTGCTGTCGCGGCTGATCTGGGGCACGCGCATATCGCTGGTGGTGACCCTGGCCGCAGCGCTGATCGCCTTTGCCCTGGGGGTGCTGCTCGGCTTTATCGCCGGTTTGCGGGGGGGCTGGATCGATCAGCTGATTTGCCGCTGCAGCGACGTGGTGATGTCGATACCCACGCTGATCTGGGCGCTCATCGTCCTCTCCCTGCTGCCCAAGACGCTGCCGATGATCATCCTTGTGCTGGGGCTGATCGAAGCCAATCGCGTCATGCGCGTGGCCAGATCGTTGGCGATGGATATTTCCACCCAGGGCTTCGTCGAGGTGGCGCGGCTGCGCGGCGAGCGGCTGCGCTGGATCCTGTGGCGAGAGATTTTTCCCAATGCCCTGACGGTGCTGCTGGCCGAGTTCTCCATGCGCTTTATCTTCATCATGCTGTTTCTCTCCGCACTCTCCTTCCTCGGCCTGGGGATTCAGCCGCCGACGCCTGACTGGGGCGGACTCGCCCGCGAAAACAAAGACGGCATCATCTTTGGCATCTGGGCCGCGCTGCTGCCAGGTCTGGCGCTCGCCTGCCTGGCGGTGTGCATCAATGTCATCGTGGATGGGATACTGAGTCGGCGCTCGACGCCTGGTGCCAGGCCGCGCGTGCCGGGTCTGCCCGCGGCGCTGCCAGTATCGAGCGCGGTCGACGTGCAGGCGGCGGGTGCTGAAGGGGTGGGCGAGAAAAATGGCTGAACCGCTGTTACGGGTCGAGGCGCTGCACATCGTCGCTGCTGAAAACGACGCGCGTTCGGTGGTCGATCGGGTCTCTTTCACGCTCGAGAGCGGTGAGGTGCTGGGGCTGATCGGCGAGTCGGGGGCGGGCAAGTCGACCATCGGCCTCGCCGCCCTGGGCAGCTGCCGGCCAGGCATGCGCGTCGCGGGTGGAGTGGTGAGCTTTCGCGGCAGTGACCTGCTGCGCCTGGACGCGCGAGGGCTGCGCAGCCTTCGCGGCAGCAGGATCGCCTACGTCGCGCAGTCCGCCAGCGCCGCCTTCAATCCCGCCCTGCCGATCGGCGAGCAGGTCATCGAGGTGGCCTATCGCCACGGCCTGCTGCGCCGCGACCAGGCGCGGACCAAGGCGCTGGAGCTGTTCCGAGAGCTGGGCCTGCCGCAGCCGGAAACTTTCTACGCCCGCTACCCCCATCAGGTGTCGGGTGGCCAGCTGCAGCGCGCGATGATCGCCATGGCGCTGTGTGCGGGGCCGGAGCTTTTGATCTTTGACGAGCCGACCACGGCGCTGGATGTGACCACCCAGCTTGGGGTGCTGGCCGCGATCGCCGAGGTGATTCGCCGCTATGGGGTGGCGGCGATCTACATCAGCCACGACCTGGCGGTGGTCGCCCAGCTTGCGCAAAAGATCATGGTGCTGCGACACGGCCGCTGCGTGGAGTACGGCGATGTCGAGCAGGTCATTCAAGCGCCGCGCGCGGCCTATACCCGCGAGCTGCTCGCCGCCCAGGCGCCGAGCGCGCCGTTGGCGGCGCCCCTGGTGCTTGATCCGGAGCGGCCTGCGCGCCTGCTCGAGGTGGAGGGTGTCAGTCTCGACTATGCCAAACGCTCGGTGCTCAAGCAGGTATCACTTGGGCTGGAGGAGGGCAGCACGCTCGGCGTCATCGGCGAATCGGGTTCGGGTAAGTCGACGCTGGGCCGGGTGATCTGCGGTCTGCTCGGGCCGCGTCAGGGGCGCCTCAGGCTTGGGGGCGAGGCGCTGCCGGCCGGCCTCGATCAGCGCAGCCGCGAGCAGCTGCGCGCCGTTCAGCTGATTCACCAGTCGCCGGACAGCGCGCTCAACCCCAGGCAGAAGATCGGCCTGCAGATAGAGCGTGCACTGTGCTGTTTCACCACGCTGAGTGCGCCCCAGCGCCGGGCGAGGCTGCGCGAGTTGATGGCCCAGGTGGAGCTCGGGGTGGAGCTGCTCGAGCGCTATCCCGCCGGCCTCTCCGGCGGACAGAAGCAGCGGGTGTGCATCGCCCGCGCCCTGGCTGCCGAACCTAGGTTGATCGTCTGCGACGAACCGACCTCGGCGCTGGACCCGCTGGTCGCCCAGGGAGTGCTGGCACTCCTGCGCCGCGTACAGCGAGAGAGCGGGGTGGCCTATTTGTTCATTACCCACGATCTGGCGGTACTGCGCCAGATCGCCGATAGGGTAGCGGTGATCAAGGACGGTGATGTGGTGTACCAGGGAGCGCTCGAGGGGCTGTTGAACGATCCCCCTGATGGCTATATTCGCGACCTGCTCGGCGCGGTACCCGAGCTGCGCACCGGCTGGCTCGAGGAGCGGCTCAAGCGGCCCGCCGCCGGCGACAATGAGAACGTCGCCTAGCCTGAGTAATGAACAAAGGCCCCGGCCGCCTCGCCAGTCGGCTATTGAGACCAGCAGCAGCCGAGCCCCGGCCCGCATAGCGGACCGGGGCTCTTCTTTTCGGGCTAGCAGCTCTGGACCTGGACGCTATGGCGCAGCCGCAGGTGGGCGCGCAGCCGGCGAGCGAGGATGTCGACCGCGATGTTGAGCAGGGCGGTGATCAGGATCAAGACCATGGCGCGATCGAAACGGATCTCCTGGATCGCGCTGTTGACGAAGAAGCCAAGCGTGGCGATGCCGAGAATGCCGAGGATCGCGGTCTCGCGCATGATGATCTCCCAGCGGTAGAAGAGCAGCGCGAGGAAAGGGCCATAGAGCCTTGGGACGACTTCATAGGTATATCGGTCCAGCCCGCCGGGCGCGTCGGCGCGCAGCGTGATCTGGTTGCTGCGCTGGCCGAGCAGGTGGCCGATGATGCCGCCGTTGTGCAGCGCCAGTGCCACCACCGCCGGCAGCATCGAGGGGCCCCACATCTGCAGCAGGATGAAGGCGAGCAGGTACTCCGGGGTCGAGCGCAAAATCACCAGCAGCAGATGGCCCGCGGTGCCGCCCAGGCGGCCGGTGAAGTGCCGTGAGATCAGTGGGAACAGCAGCATCGCCAGGGCGCCTGTGAGCACCAGCGCGATCTGGGTCAGGACCAGGGTGTTCCAGATACCGGGCAGTGCCTGGTGCACGAGCAGGTCATTCAGCCACGGGCCGAGGCCGCTTGCGCCTTCACCCCTGCGCAGCGGCGCGGGAACGATGTCCTCGGTGAAGAACCGCGCCACGTTGTGCCACATGATCGGCATGCCGCTGCCGAGCAGGAAGGGCGCGGCGATCAGGTAGAACGGCAGCAGCCGCGGGCGAACCCAGAGCCTGATCGTCGCGATCAGCACATAGAACAAAATCAGCAGCGCCCCCACCGAGCCGTAGCGGCCCTGGGCGAACGAGGACTCGAGGTAGTAGCCGAGCGTCGGCAGGCCGACGAAGCCGAGCACCGCGCTGGAGCGTAGCCCGCACTCGAGGCGGTAGGAGGTGTAGCTGACCAGGTGAGGCCAGGCTTGGCTGATCCGGGTGAAGGCCAGCCCCGAGACCCAGCCGGTGCCATGGGGCAGCGTGCGCGCGGGGTGAGGGTCGGTCTCGTCGAGGATCTCGGCGTAGACCTTGGCGAAGATGCCCGCGTACGGGATGGCGATCGCCAGTACTCCGGTGAGCGGATGCAGGCCGAAGAATTGCAGGAAGATCAGCGCCCAGAACAGTTCATGGATGGCGCGCACGAACGCGCACAGGGTGCGCGTCAGCCGGTAGCGGAACGCCAGCGCCAGCAGCAGCCCCGCGCCGGCGCCCAGGGCCACTCCGGTGAAGGCGAACGCCAGCGTGCGCAGGATCGCCACGCCGACGAAATCCACCGCGGCGAAGTCCGGTTGCACCAGGCCGAGGAACAGCCTGGTCAGTTCGCGCCAAGGGTCGACGGTGGTGATCGACAGATCGGCGAACCACAGGCAGAGCAGGGCGAGTACGATGAAGCCCAGGGTGGTTCTGACGGTTGGCGAGTAGCGCATCCCGGGGCGTGCTCAGTAGAGCGCCAGCAGATCCCCGGCGCTGAGCCGGAGGCTGGGCTGGTCGATGGCGATGGTGCCGTCGCTGATGCCGATCACCCGGTCGCAAAAGCGCAGCGCCAGGTCCAGGTCGTGCATCGCCAGCACGGCGGTGGGATAGGCCTCGGTGAGCGCGGCCATCACCGTCTCGGCCTGCGGGCCGTCCAACGCCGAGACCGGCTCGTCGGCGAGCAGCACCGCGCCGGCCTGGAACAGCGCACGGCCCGCCGCGACCCGCTGGCGCTGGCCGCCGGAGAGTTCACCCGCGGGTGACCAGCACTTGTCCGCGATACCCAGGCGCGCCAGCAGCGGCGTGACCGCCTCGACGTCGCGCCTGAAAGGGCGGGCGAGGGTGATCAGGTTGTACCAGCCCGGATGGGTATGCAGGCGACCGATGAAGACGTTGTGGAACACCGTAAGGGTCGGTACCAGACCGAGCTCCTGGGGCAACAGGGCGACGCCCTGTTGCCGCCAGCGGTCGTGCATCAGGCCCAGCAGCGTCGACTTGCCGGCGCCGCTCTTGCCGACCAGCGCCACTCGCTCTCCGGGTACCAGGGTCAGGTCGAGCGGTCCGAGTACCGCACGGTCGCCGTAGCTGGCGGTCGCATCGCGCAGCGCCAGCTGGCTCATTCGTCGATCAGGCCCAGTTCAATGCCGGTTTCGCGGATGGGGGCGTAGTCCTCGTTGCTTGCCGGAATGAAGCCTTCACGCGGGAAGCTGGCCAACAGCTCAGGATCGTCCATATCGAGCAGGGCCTGGCGAACCCGGTCGGTGAAGCCTTCGCCGTAGCGTGCGTCGACATCGCCGCGAATGGACCACTGGTAGTCGGGGTAGGTCGGGGTCTGCCAGATCACCCGTACCGCCTCGGGATCGATGTTGCCGGCCTCGATCTCGTTTTCCCAGGCGGTGTAGTTCAGCGCGCCGAGCTGATAGGCGCCCGAGGCGACCAGCGAGGCGGTGCGGCTGTGGTTGCCGCTGTAGCCGACCCGGGAGAAGAGCTCATTTGGCGACTCGCCGAAGCGCTCGCGCAGGTAGTATTCAGGCATCAGGCGCCCGGAGGTCGAACCCATCGGGCCGAAGGTCAAGGTCATGCCGCGGATCTCGTCCGGAAGCGTTGGTGCCGGCTCGAGCCCTGTGCTGCGGTGGGCGACGAAGTAAGTGGTGAAGGCCGCATCTTCGACGCCCTGGGCGATCGCCTGCGAGCCGGGCACCCGCTCGCGGGCCTGTACCCCTGAGAGGCCGCCGAACCAGGCCAGCTGCACCTGGTCGTTGCGAAAGGCGGTGACTGCCGCCGCGTAGGAGTTCACCGGGATGAAGCGTACCTCTACATCGAGCTCCTCGGTGAGATAGTCGGCGACTTTCTGGAACCGCTCTTGCAGGCGTGTCTCGTCTTCATCGGGGATCGCGGTGAAGACGAAGGTGCTGGCCTGGGCCAGCGGGGTGGCGAGGAGCGCAAGGGCGAGGGCAGGGGCAAAGGCGAGACGACGAAGCATGAGCGGACGCAACCGTATGATGGACTAGGGGCGGCTTCATCCTAGTCGGTGAGTTTTAAGCTTGGCTTTCGACCGACGAGCATCGTGCGCAGCGGCGCTCGAAAGCCGGCCGGGACATCGTATCGCAGTGCAACGCATGGTCAGGGCATCGATAGACCAATGTCTGGCGCTGCAGCGCATTACCGCGTTCAGGCGGCATTCAACCAATGCTTCACCCAATGCTTTCACTCAATGCTTTCACCCAAGGAGACCACGTATGTCGCTGACCGAGGGGCGGCCCTGCATCGTGCCGGGCCTGCGTGGCAGGGTACTGCTGATGCGCCATGCGCACAGCGAGGCCAACGCTGCCGGATTGATCATCAGCGATCCGCGGGTCGCGGTGGCCCACTATGGGCTTTCCGAGCGGGGACGGGCGCAGCTCGACAGCCGGCTCGATGGGTGGCGCTGGCCGGTGCCTAACCGCATCGTCCACTCGCCGTTCAGGCGCACGCTGGAAACCGCGCGGACGGTGGCGAAGCGATTCGAGCTCGCGATTCGAGCTGACGAGGCGCTGCGCGAGCGCGGCTTCGGGGAGCTCGAGGGCGGCCCTGACGCTCGCTATGGTGAGATATGGGCGCGCGATGCCTTGGACGCTTCCCATCGCGACTTCGGGGTCGAAAGCCTCGAGGCGGTGGCGACGAGGATGCGCGCGGCGCTCGAGCGGTGGGATGCGGCGTCCTCGCCTGCGACCACGCTGCTGGTGGTGAGCCACGGCGATCCATTGTCGATCCTGCTCGCTTCGCTGCTGGGTACGCCGCTCGGTGAGCATCGCACGCTCGCGCCGCTGGCGCCCGCGGGCGTGATCGAGCTGCTGCCCTGCGCTTGACACCCGAGCGGGGTTAATCGCTTGCCTTGGGTGCCACCCTATTGGCGTGAGTGCAACCCGGAAGGGTCATTGAGTAGTACCTTGGAGTAGTACCTTGGTATGGGCGAGGCGCTGAGCGGTCGCACCAAGTTGGTTCGTCGGCTAACATGCGCGGTCTCAAGAATCGCTTCGTCTTCGCCGGCGTGCCTGCGCCAGCGAGACGAACAGCCAGCTTCGCGGAATGCCCGACGATGAAAGAAACCCGCAGCGCGGTCGAGCAGGACCGCACCTTCGAACACTGCGCCCCCGCCGCGCTCGACCGGCGTGACGTGCATTGGATTCTCGGTCTCTACGGCACGGCGGTCGGCGCAGGGACGTTGTTTTTGCCGATCAACGCAGGAATCGGAGGGTTCTGGCCGCTGCTGATGATCGGGCTGCTCGCCTTTCCGATCACCTTCTTCGCCCACCGTGGCTTGACCCGCTTCGTGCTCTCCGGCGCCGAAGCAGGGGACGTCGACATCACCGACACGCTCAAGCGCCACTTCGGTGCTGCCCTCGGGCGGGCGGTGACGCTGCTCTATTTCTTCGCGATCTTCCCGATCCTGCTGGTCTATAGCGTGGCGATCACCAACACCGTGCAGAGTTTCATCGAGCACCAGCTGGGCCTGAGCGCGCCGCCGCGCGCTTGGCTGGCCGCGATGCTGATCGCCTCGCTGGTGCTGGTCGCGCGCGGCGGCCAGCAGCTGATCCTGCGTGCGATGAGCATGCTGGTCTATCCGTTCATCGCCGCGCTGATCGCACTGGCGCTGTTTTTGATCCCGCATTGGGATGGCGCTTTTCTCGCTTCCGCCGGCGCCCCGATCGACTTCGGTGGAATGTCGCTGACCCTGTGGCTGGCGGTGCCGGTGATGGTGTTCTCGTTCAACCACTCGCCGATGATCTCGGCCTTCGCCGTCGGCCAGCATCGCCGCTATGGCGCGGCAGCCTCCCAGCGCTCATCGCGGCTGCTGGCGATCGCCCATCTGATGATGGTGGTCACGGTGATGTTCTTCGTGCTCAGCTGCGTGATGACCTTGACCCCTGCCGATCTCGCCGCGGCCAAGGCACAGAATGTGTCGATCCTGTCCTATCTCGCCAATCGCCTCGATACTCCGTTGATAGCGCTGGCCGCGCCGCTGATCGCCTTCATCGCCATCGGCAAGTCGTTTCTCGGCCACTACATCGGCGCGCGGGAGGGCCTGCGTGGCCTGCTGGGCGGGCGCCATGCGCGCGGGCTAAGACGGACGTTCGAATGGGGCAGCGCGCTCGGGATCGCCGCGGTCTGCTGGGGTGTCGCGACGCTGGACCCTAGCATTCTCGGCCTGATCGAGGGGCTTGGTGGTCCGGTGATCGCGGCGCTTTTGTTTTTGATGCCGATGATCGCGATCGCCACCGTACCGGCGCTGGCTCGCTATCGCCGAGCCCCCTCCAACCCTTTCGTGGTCGCGGTCGGGGTGGTGGCGATCTCGGCCACGCTCTATGGCCTGTTCGGCTGAGCGGCGGCGGCCGGATGACTCAGACCAGGACTGTCTTGGGCGGCGGTATCCAGATGTCGGAGGCCTCGTCGAGCGCGACGGCGCAGGCTTCGGGCAGCTCGATCTCGGCGGCGACCGGCAGGTGGTCGGAGAATAGCTGGTCGAGCACGCTGTACTGGCGCACGGTCAGGGTGCTCGAGATCAGGATGTGGTCGAGCGCACGCTTGGGCTGCCAGGCCGGATAGCTCAGCAGCGCTTCGAGCGGCTGGAGATCGAGGGACTCGAAGAAGCGCGGATGCTTGCGCATCTGCTCGACGGTGCAATTGAGATCGCCCATCAGCACCACATGGCGCAGCGGTGAGATCAGCTCGCTGAGGTAGTCGAGCTGGCGGGCCTGGGTCTTGGCGCCCAGCGCCAGGTGGGCGACGAACACGTGCAAGGCGTCGTCACCGATACCGAAGCGTGCGTGTATCGCACCTCGCCCCGGCGGCCCCGGCAGGCGGTGGTTCTCCACCCGTGCCGCGGGCAGGCGGCAGAGCAGCCCGTTGCTGTGCTGCGCGAGCCGGCCGAGGTTGCGGTTGAGCTGCTGGAAGCGATAGGGCATGTCGGCGCGGCCAGCCAGATAGTCGATCTGGTTGATGTTGCCGGAGCGAAAGCTGCCGCCGTCGACCTCCTGCAGCGCGACCAGGTCGTAGCCGCGCAGCAGCTCGCCGATCAACTCCAGGCGCTTGCTGCGCTTGGCGTTGGGCAGGAAGTGTTGCCAGCCGTTGGTGAGATACTGGTAGTAAGCCCGGGTGCTGATGCCGACCTGGAGATTGAAGGTCATCAGCTTGATCCTGCGAGGAGCCGGTGCCGCCTGGATGCTCGTGCTCGTCTGGCGTGAAGGACCGGCTTCCTTGCGTGCGTCGTTCAACTCGATCGATCCTCCTGGCTGCCAGCGGTCGGCGGCCGCGCCGCCGACCGCGTGGTTCAATTCGAAGCCTGCTCGCTGCGCACCCGTTCGATTACCTGATCGGCGACGGTGAGCATGTTGGTCAAGCCGCCCGCGGTGCTCGGAGTGATCACGTAGGTGCCGTCGATGACGATCGCCGGTACGCCCATCAGCTGGTAGGCGCGCATTTCGGCATGCGCCTGGTTGACCTGGCTCTTGACCCCGAACGACTCCAGCGTCTCCTGGGCCTGCTGCTCGCTGACCCCGTAATCAGCATAGAATTTGGCGATCGCAGCGTCACTGTCCAGCGGCTGGCCGTTTTTATGGATCGCATCGAAGAACGGCTTGTGGGTCTGATCGAGGATGCCGAGATCCTCTGCCGTGTAGTAGGCGCGGGCGTGGGTCACCCAGTTGCGCCCCATGGTGCCGGGCAGGCGCTCGACATCGACGTCCTCGGGCTGTTCGCTCGCCCACTGCTCGAAGTCGGGCTCCAGCGAATAGCAATGGGGGCAGCCATACCAGAACACTTCCTGGACCAGGACCTTGCCGTCGGCGGTGTCATGGCTGACCGGCTGGTCGAGTACCGTGTAGCCCGGGTTCGATTGGGCGCTCGCGGTGGCGGCGATTGTGCTCAGGCCGGCGGCGAAGGCGATGGTCGCCAGTTTCTTCAGCATTGCTCTCGTTCTCCTGATGATGGACATCCTCGCGCTGGCTGCACCGAGCACTCGAGCCGCGCACCGCTGGGTTAGAGCGATGCCCGGCCGATCGGTTCCACTGGTGCACCTTCGCCGCTCGGGGGCTAAACCCCGCCGGGCGCGCGATCCTAGACTCAATGGTACACTTTAGCCTTAGGGACGCGCGATCCAAGCGTCTTTTGAAGCGATCGAATCACCGTCCACAGCTCCATCGGTGCGCAACCGAGGGCGGGCGGCTCACCCACCGGGCCTCAACCCAGCCCGGGCAAGCCAAGCTCCTTCGCGGGCAGGATATCCAGCATGTCGGATCGACCGAGCGCCGAACGCGCCGTATCTCTCAACTATCGTGCCGCGCGCTTTTTGATCAGCGCGCCGACGCTCGCTACCTGTCCCGAGGACAGCGGTGCCGAGGTCGCTTTCGCCGGCCGCTCCAATGCCGGCAAGTCGAGTGCGATCAATACCCTTACCGGGCAGAAAGCACTGGCGCGCACTTCGAAGACGCCTGGGCGCACCCAGCTGATCAACTTCTTCGCGCTCGACGACGAGCGTCGGCTGGTCGACCTGCCCGGCTATGGCTTCGCCAAAGTGCCCGAATCGGTCAAGCTCGAGTGGCAGCGCCATCTTGCCGACTATCTCCAGCATCGTCAGGCGCTCAAGGGCGTGGTGTTGCTGATGGACGTGCGCCATCCGCTCACCGAGTTCGACCAGATGATGCTCGGCTGGGCCGAGCAGGCCGGACTGCCGTTGCACCTGCTGCTGACCAAGGCGGACAAGCTCAAGCGCGGCGCGGCGACCAACGCGCTGCGTCAGGTCGAACGCGCCCTGGCCGGGCGCACCGAGCAGGTCGAAGTGCAGCTCTTCTCCTCCCTCGCGCGCCAGGGGCTCGACACCCTCGAGGCGCGCTTGAACGGCTGGCTGCGCGGCGACTGAGCAGCCGGGCAAGACCTCGCTTGAATGACGGCGGCGCCCTTCGGGGCGCCGCCGCAGACTGCTGACAAAGCATTCGTAGATTGCGCGTGGAAGACGTCGCTGGGTCAAAAGGGGGGTGTCATTAACCTCTGCGGGCACCGGCGTAGCCTTGCGTTCGGCGCAACACCCGCGGAGTTGAACATTACTTATTGGCAGCGAACTCTGAAGGCGGGGTGAATAAATATTCATGTCCTGAGAAATAAATAAAATCCCCCAGGGTGGGCATAAATATAAGTTTTTGATCGTATTGTAAAAAGTATAAAAGTTGAATAGACCAAAGTTGCTTTGAATTGATCCTCGGACCCATTGACCTCGTTGCGTGGGGAGGTGATTAATGGCGTGAAATATATATGCACAGCATGAATATTTATTCAAAGGAGCGTGCCATGCCTCTGCCTTCGCGATTAACGACCGAGGATATCCCCGATCTGTGTCAGAAAATGCGCGGCACGTTATTGACCACCATCGTCAATGCCAAGATGGGGCACGTCGGCGGCGATCTCTCCGTCATCGACATTCTCGGTACGCTCTATTTCAGCGTTCTGCGCGTCGATCCCACCGACCCCCACGCCGAGTCCCGCGATCGCTTCGTGCTCAGCAAAGGACACTGCTCGGTGGCGCTCTACACCACCCTGGCCTATGCGGGCTTCCTGCCGATCGAGGAGCTGGCGAGCTTCGCCGCGCCTCTTTCACGGCTCAATGGCCATCCTTGCAATCGCAAGCTGCCCGGGGTGGAAACCAGCACCGGCCCGCTCGGCCATGGGCTGCCGGTCGCCACCGGCATCGCCATCGGCGGCAAGTTGAGCGGCGCCGATTGGCGGGTCTTCGTGGTGGTCGGCGACGGTGAGCTGCAGGAGGGCAGCAATTGGGAGTCGATGATGAGCGCCGCCCACCAGCGCCTCGACAACCTGACCTTGATCGTCGATCGAAACCATCTCCAGCAGGGCGACCGGACCTCGGCGGTGACCAGCATGGAGCCGCTCGCCGAGCGATTCGCGGCGTTCGGTTGGGAGACCCATGAGGTCGACGGACACGACCACGCCGCGCTCGAAAGCCTGCTCTCTTCGCCGAATACCAGCGGGCGGCCGCGCTGCCTGATCGCCGCCACGGTAAAAGGCCAAGGGGTATCGTTCATCCGCGATCGTGTCGAGTGGCACCACAAGGTGCCGAGCCGTGAGCAGCTGGCCGCGGCGCTCGATGAGCTGGAGGTGGCGTCATGAGCGAGCTGTTCGACTGTCGGGACGCGTTCGTCGCCACCCTCGAGGAGCTGGCGGAACAGGACCCGCGCATCGTTGCGGTGGTCAACGATTCGATCGGTTCGAGCAAGCTGACCGGCTTTCGCCAGCGCTGGCCCGAGCGGTTGATCAACGTCGGCATCGCCGAGCAGACCCTGGTCGGCGTCGGCGCGGGGCTCGCCAATGCCGGGCTCAAGCCGTTCGTCTGCGCCGCTTCCTGCTTTCTCACCGGCAGAGCGCTCGAGCAGATCAAGGCCGACATCGTCTATTCCCAGGCCCAAGTGGTGCTCTGCGGGATCAGCAGCGGAGTCGCCTACGGCGAGCTCGGGCCGACCCATCACTCGATCGAGGACCTCGCCTGGACCCGGGTGCTGCCCGGGCTCGAGATCATCGTCCCCGCCGACCCGGTCGAGACCGCTGCCGCCGTGCGCTACGCCTATGCCGCCGAGGGACCAGTGTTCCTGCGCCTGAGCCGGGTCGGCGTGCCACGGCTGCTCGACCAGCGCTACCGCTATGAGCCTGGCCGGGCGCACGTCTTACGCGATGGCGCCGATCTTACCTTGATCGCTTGCGGGGTCATGGTCCACCGTGCGCTCGAGGCCGCCGAGCGGCTCAGCGACCTGGGCCTTGAGGCGCGGGTGCTGAACCTGCCGAGCATCGCCCCGCTGGATCGTCGCGAGATCGTGCGCGCGGCGCAGCAGACCGGGGCGATCCTGACCCTCGAAGAGCACAGCGTGCGCGGCGGGATGGGGTCCGCGGTGGCCGAAGCGGTGGTCGCCGAGGCGCCGTGTCGAATGAAGCTGATGGGCTTTGAGGATTTCGCACCCACCGGTGAGGCGAACTTCCTGCTCGACCACGTCGGCATGTCGGTGATCGGTATCGTCGACGCCGCGCAGCGGCTGGTCGGTGAGCCGCTGGTGGCGAAATGAGCGTGGCGACTCCCGCCCTGCTCGCCATCGACCAGGGCACCACCAACGCCAAGGCGCTGCTGGTCGGGCTCGACGGTACGCCGCTGGCGCTCGGCCAGTGCGCGGTGGCCTGCCGCTACCCGCGCGCTGGCTGGGTGGAACAATCGGCGATCGAGCTGTGGCAGGCGGTGCTCTGCGCGATCGAGCGCTGCCTGGAGGCTTTCGGTCCGGTGTCATTGGTCGGTATCGGCATAAGCGCGCAGCGGGAGTCGGCGCTGGCCTGGGATGCGCGGGATGGCCGTCCGCTTGGGCCGGTGATCGGCTGGCAGTGCCGGCGTACCGAGGCGCACTGCGAGCGGCTGGTCGAGGATGGCCTGGATGCATGGATCCGCAGCGTCACTGGCCTGCCGATCGATCCGCTGTTCTCGGCGAGCAAAATGCGCTGGCTGCTCGACCACGCCGCGCGGGATACGCCGCGCGAGCGAGTCCGGCTCGGCAATGTCGACAGCTGGCTGCTGTGGCAGCTGAGCGGCGGTGCCGTGCATGCCACCGATGCCTCCAACGCTTCTCGCACCCAGCTTTGCGATATCTCCAGCGGCCAGTGGTCGCCCGAGCTTGCTGAGCTGTTCGGCATCGCGATCGAGAACCTGCCCTCGATCCACTCCTCGGCGCACCGCTTCGGCGTCACCCGCGCCTGCGGGCGGCTGCCCGGCGGGGTTCCGATCGGCGCGCTGATCGGCGACTCCCACGCCGCACTGTTCGCCCAGGGCGGTTTCCTCCCCGGGGTGGTCAAGGCGACCTTCGGCACCGGCTCCTCGGTGATGAGCGCGACGCACGGCGTGGCCCGCGCGCTGCCGGGCCTGGCGACCACCATCGCGTGGCAGCTGGGCGGCGAGCGCTGCTATGCGCTCGAGGGCAACGTCACCGTCAGCGCCTCGATCCTGCCTTGGATGGCGCAGCTGGTCGGTCTCAATGGTTCGGTCGAGCGGCTGGCCGAGCTGGCCCGCGAGGCCGACGGGGAGGGTGCCGCGATCCTGGTGCCGGCGATGGTGGGATTGGGCGCGCCGCGCTGGGTCAATGGCTTGAGTGGATTGATCGACGGGCTGAGCTTTTCGACCAGCCGTGCCGAGCTGGCCCGTGCGGCGTTCGATTCGATCGTCCACCAGATCAGGGACGTGGTCGATGCGATGCGCCACTGCGCAAGCGGCGAGGCCCTCGTTATCACTGAGCTGCGGGTCGACGGTGGCGCCTGCGCCAATCATTGGCTGATGCAGCGCCAGGCCGATGTCCTGGCGCTGCCGGTCAGGCGCTCGTGCCACGCCGAGCTTTCGGCGCTCGGTGCCGCCTACCTCGCTGGGCTGGCGCTCGGTGTCTGGCCCGACCTGGCGGCTATCGAACGCCTGGCGCCGGCGCGCGAGCGTATCGAGCCACGCGACGTCGCCGCTGCCGAGCGTCGCCACCGGCGCTGGCTGGTCGCGGTCGAGCGCACGCTGCACCGGGCCGGCAGCAGGTGCGAGGCAACCGCGATGGAGGCCGACGCCTGATGAACCCGCTCTTCGAGATGAGGCTGGTGACCAAGGCCGCGCACCTCTATTGGATCGAGCAGATGCGCCAGGTCGAGATAGCGAGCCGGCTTTCGGTGTCGCAAGCGACCGTCTCGCGGCTGCTCAAGCGAGCCCACCGGGAAGGCATCGTCAGCGTCTCCATCCACTCGCCGCAGGGCATCTACCCGGAGCTCGAGCAGCGTCTGGCGGCGGCGCTCGGGCTGCGCGAGGTGGTGGTCAACGAATGCAGCAGCGATACCGAGCAGGCCATCGTCGCCTCGATCGGCGAAGCCGCCGCTTTCTATCTCGAATCGACCCTCGCCGAGGACGACGTGATCGGGCTCTCCTCGTGGAGCTCGGCGCTGCAGGCGATGAGCGAGCGGCTGTCACCGAACGCTGAACTGCGGGCCGAGAAGGTGGTGCAACTGCTCGGCGGCATGGCCAGCAGCGGTGACGAGCACCTCGCCGAAACCTTGACCCGTCGGATCTCGACCCTGGTAGGGGCACGGGCGCACTTCATGCACGTCGCCGGGATGGCGAGCTCCGCCCAGGCGTGCCAGGTGATGCTGAGCGAACCCTATGTGCAGGAGACCGTGCGGCTGTTCGAGCGTGTCTCGCTGGCACTGCTCGGGATCGGCACCCTGGAGCCATCGAAGTTCCTCGCCCGCAGCGGCAACACCTTCTCGAAGCAGGAACTGGCGAGCCTGGCCGAGACCGGCGCGGTGGGCGATGTCTGCCTGCGTTTCTTCGATCGCGATGGGCGAATGATCGACCACCCCTTGAACCAGCGGGTGATCTCGATCGAGCCGCAGATGCTCGAGCGGATCGAGCGGCGCATCGGTGTGGCCGGCGGCGCCCACAAGGTCGAGGCGATCATCGGCGCCGCGCGCGGTGGCTGGATCCACACCCTGATCACCGACCGCTTCACCGCGCAGCGGATTCTCGAGTGGCTCTGAGCCGGACCCGTCCCGGCTTCGAGTGCATGCCAGGACCCTAGGGAGCAATGCAATGCGACGTTTCGAACGAAAGGTAGTGGTGGTGACCGGCGCCGATCGCGGTATTGGCCTTGCGATCGCCGAGCGCTTCGCCCGCGAGGGTGCGCGGCTCGCGATTGCATCCAACCGCGCTGAGATCCATGTCGCGGCCGAGCGGCTCGCGGCCCAGGGTGGCGAGGTCTTCGCCCACGAGCTCGACGTCACCGATGCGAGCCAGGTCGAGTCGTTCTTCGATGCGGTGGTGACGCGCTTCGAAGGGATCGATGTCTCGGTGCACAACGCAGGCGTGATCACCATCGCGCCGCTTGCGTCGCTCGAAGAGTGCGACTGGGACCTGGTGATGGATGTCAACGCCAAGGGGGTCTTCCTCTGCTGCAAGGCGGCGATCAGGTGCATGCGCCCGGCCCGGAGCGGAGCGCTGATCAACATGGCCTCGGGACAGGCGCGTCAGGGCTTCATCTATACCCCGCACTACGCGGCGAGCAAGTTCGGCGTGCTTGGCCTGACCCAGAGCCTGGCCAAGGAGTTCGCCGACGAGGGGATCACGGTCAACGCGATCTGTCCCGGCATCGTCGAGACCGAGATGTGGGACTACAACGACCGCGCCTGGGGGGCGCTTTTGAGCCGCGACGAGAAACGCTACGCCCCTGGGGAGCTGATCGAAGAGTGGATATCGCGGATCCCGATGAAACGCGCCGCCCGCGGCGAGGAGATCGCCGCGGCGGTGGCCTTCCTCGCCTCGAACGATGCGCGCTACATCACCGGCCAAGCGATCAACGTGGACGGCGGCATGGCGATGAACTGAGCCAGCGCCGCGGTCGATCTTGAACATCTGGGAGTCATTCGAGCATGTCCAGCCAATACGATACTCGCCTGCGCTATGGCGTCGATTTCGATTTTTCCCTCGAGGGCAAGGTAGCGATCATCACTGGCGGTCTCGGTGGTATCGCCACCGCCACCAACCAGGCGCTGCTCGGCAAGGGCGCGCGGGTCGCGGTGCTCTATCCCGCCTTCGAGGCGCACCGCCGCGACGAGGTGCTCGCCGGCTTTCCCGCCGACCGGGTGCGCGCCTTCGAGTGCGACGTCACCGACGAGGCCAGCGTGGCCGGCGCGGTGGCGGCGGTGGTCGAGGCGTTCGGCGATCTGCACATCCTAATCAACGCCGCCGGCACCATCACGCTGACCCCGGCCGAGCAGGTCCCGCTCGATGAATGGCGGCGGCAGCTCGATGTCTGCCTCACCGGCCCTTTCCTCTGCGCCAAGCACGTTGCACGGCACCTGCTCGCCAGCGGCCACGGCGGCAAGATCGTCAACATCGCCTCCCAGGCGGCGAGCGTGGCGATCGACCACCACTGCGCCTACACCTCGGCCAAGGCGGGTCTTTTGGGAATGACCAAGTCGATGGCCAAGGAGTGGGGCCCGAAGGGCATCACCGTCAATAGCGTGTCGCCCACCGTGGTGCTTACGCCGATGGGCGCGGCGGCCTGGGAGGGCGAGAAGGGCGAGCGGATGAAGACCCTGATCCCCACCGGGCGCTTCGCCTACACCGATGAGATCGCCGCCGCGATCCTGTTTCTGGTCTCCAATGCCAGCGACATGATCAACGGCGCCGACCTGCTGGTCGACGGCGGCTACACGATCTGGTGAGCGGCGTCGGCTGCCCGGCGCACGCTCGTTTTCACTCGAGGAGTCACACACCATGAACACTCTTTGCCGCCTCGGATCCGCCTGCCTGGTCACCCTGGCACTCGGTGTCACCGTACCGCTTGCGGTCGCTCAAGACCCCGTCGACAAGGGCACCATCGCGATCCTGGTCAATTCGCTGGACAACCCCTACTACGCCGCCGAAGCGCATGCGGCCGACGCCAAGGCGCGCGAGCTCGGTTACCAGACCCTGATCCAGTCGCACAACGAAGACGTCAACCGCCAGCGCGAGCTGATCTCGCTGGCGGTAGGTCGCGGGGTCAAGGGCATCGTGCTCGACAACGCCGATTCCTCGGCGAGCGGTGCCGCGGTGCAGTACGCCAAGGACCAGGGGGTGCCCACCGTCTTGATCAATCGCGAGATTCCCCAGGATGGCGTGGCGCTCGCCCAGCTCACCCACAACAACGTCCAGGCGGCCTCGCAAGTCGCGCAGGCGTTCGTCGAGCGGATGGGCGAGCAGGGTGAATACGTCGAGCTGACCTGCAATCTCGCCGACAACAACTGCGTCACCCGCTCCGAGGCGTTCCACCAAGTGCTCGATCAGTATCCCGAGATGACCATGGTCGCGCGCCAGGATGCCAAGGGGGTGTTGCTCAACGCCAAGCAGTCGATGGACTCGATCCTCCAGGAGCATCCCAACGTCCGCGGGGTGATCGCCGGCAACGGCCCGGTGGCGCTCGGCGCCATCGCCTCGCTGCAGGCCGCGCGCAGGGACCAGGTAGTGGTCGCGGGTATCGACGGCAGCAACGACGAGCGGGATGCGATTCGAGCCGGTCATCTCTATGCCACCGCGATGCTGCAGGCGCAGCAGCTCGCCAGTGACGGCGTGGCCGTGCTCGACGCCCACCTGGCCGGCGCAGACGACGGTGGGCCTGAGCGCAGGCTCTATCGCGGCATCCTGATCACCGAGGAAAACGCCAGCAGGGTCAATGACTTCAGCTATTCGGACGAGTGAATCGGACGGTGTCGACCTTCCAACCTGGAGTGACTTCAGCATGTCTACGGTGACCATCAAGCACGCCGCCCTGCTCCTGCTCCTGGTCGGGTCTAGCGGCTTCACCCTGGTACCGCGCGACGAGGTCGCACAAGCCGGCGCCAGCGGGCAGCGTGCCACGCTCGACGCCGGCCAGCTGTTCGGCCAGAACATCGTGCCTTACGCCCGTGCTCATGCGGCGCCGCTGACCGAGGTGGCGCGGGCGATCGATGAGAACTTCGACGCGGCATGCCAGCGCTATGGGCGGCAGGCGAGCCAGGCATTCCCTTGCAGCTTCTGGGTCCACGCACAGGGAAGCATCGAATCGATCGACAGCGGCTCCAGGGTCGGCAAGGCGCCGCTGGTCGACACCGGCGTGGAGGACAAGCCGGTCGCGCTGCTGGTCGGGCCGGTGATCCCCGGCACCGCGGTGCGGGATGCCTTCCCGGAGTTGAGCTATGACGACTTCGGTGACCAGGGCGCCTTCGCCCGCTTCTCCTCGGCGCTCAATGACCAGGTCAGGGCGGTGATCGAGGCGCGTGGCCCGCTCGAGGTCGGGCAGCAGCTCTCTTTCAATGCTGTTTTCAGCGCCTGGGACGGCAGCGATGCGGCGTTCGAGCTGATCCCGGTCGAGTTCGATCCGCCCCCTGCCACAGATGGAGCAGCAGCGCCATGAACGACGATTCGGTGGTGGTCGAGGCCCAGGGCCTGGTCAAGCGCTATCCGGGCACCATTGCGCTCAAAGGCGTCGACTTCGAGGTTCGCGCAGGCCGCGTCAATGTGCTGATCGGCGAGAACGGTGCCGGCAAGTCGACGCTGATGAAACTGCTCGCCGGGGCCGAGCGGCCGACCCTGGGGCGGATCCTGGTCGATGGCCGTGAGGTCTCGTTCGCCAACGTGCGCGAGGCGGAGCGGGCCGGGATCGGGATCATCTTCCAGGAGCTCAACCTGTTCCCCGACCTGAGCGTATGCGAGAACCTGTTCATCGGCGCCGAGCGCTGCCGGCTGGGCGTGATCGACCAGCGTAGCCAGCATGAGCAAGCGCGGCGGCTGCTTTCCCGGGTCGGATTGGCGCTCGATCCGGCGACGCCGCTGGGCGATCTCTACGTCGGCCAGCAGCAGTTGGTCGAGATCGCCCGGGTGCTCGGCAAGCGGGTCAAGGTGCTGATCATGGATGAGCCGACCTCGGCGCTCAGCCAGCACGAGGTCGAGATCCTGTTCGGCATCATCGCGGCGCTCAAGCGCGAGGGCGTGGCGGTGATCTACATCTCCCACCGGCTCGAGGAGATCATCCGCGTCGGTGACCATATCACCGTGCTGCGCAACGGCGAGGTGGTCGGCGTCGACGAGGTGTGCAACATCGACGTGCCGTGGATCGTCGCCAAGATGGTCGGCGCGGCGCGCAAGGCGTTCGACTATCGCCCGCGCGAGCTGGGCGAGGAGGCGCTCAGGGTCGAGTCGCTGTCGCTGAAGAAGCCCAACGGCACCCTGGCGCTCGATGCGGTTGGTTTCAGCGCGCGGCGCGGCGAGATCCTCGGTATCTACGGACTGATGGGGGCGGGCCGCACCGAGCTGCTCGAGACCCTGCTCGGGCTGCATGCCAGCGCCCGCGGGCGGATCGTCGTCGATGGGCGCGAGCTGGGCCGCTCCCGCACCGCTCGGCGCATCGAACGGGGTATCGCTCTGGTCCCCGAGGACCGGCAGCTTTCGGGCATGGTGCAGTCGATGTCGGTGGCCGAGAACATGACCCTGTCGAGCCTCGTGCGCTGGTGCTTGCGCGGGCGCGTGGTGCGCCCGGGCCGCGAGCGCGAGGCGTGTCGACGGATGGTCGAGCGACTGGGGATCAAGACCGCCGACATCGACGAGCCGATCACCTCGCTGAGCGGCGGCAACATGCAGAAAGTGGTGATCGCCAAGGCGCTGCTCACCGAGCCCTGCGTGCTGCTGCTCGACGAGCCCACCCGCGGCGTCGACGTGGGCGCCAAGGCCGAGATCTATCGCGCCATGCTGGCGGTCGCCGAACGCGGCGTGACCGTGCTCTATACCACCTCCGAACTCGACGAAGCGCTCGCCGTCGCCGACCGTGTGCTGGTGCTCTCCAGCGGGCGGGTCAGCGCGGATTTGCCGCGCGATCGCGCCGATCGCGACGAGATCATTCGCAAGTCGACCCCCTTCGCCGCCTGACAGGAGCCAGTCCATGTCCCACATCTCGTCAAGGCATGCGCCGCACGCGACAGCGACCCAGCTCGAGCCGCCGCACGGCGCCGAACCCACGGCCGCCTCCGGCTCGCTTCTCGGCAGTCGCAAGGGGCGGCTCAAGCTGCTGCTGCGCATCCTCAAGCTGAGAATCTTCGTCGCGCTGGCGGTGGTGCTGCTCTACTTCTCGCTCACCACCGGCAACTTCCTCTCCACCGCCAACCTGCTGATCATGGCCCAGCACATCACCGTCATCGCGATCCTCTCGATCGGGATGACGCTGGTGATCCTGACCGGTGGCATCGATCTCTCGGTCGGCTCGGTGGTCGGCTTCAGCGGCATGGTCGCAGGTTTCCTGATCAGCCGGGGAATCCCCCTCGGCGACCAGGTGCTGTTGCTCAACGTGTTCGAGGTGGTCGTCGTGACCTGCCTGGTCGGCCTCGCGATCGGTCTGGTCAACGGCGCGCTGGTGACCTGGCTGAACGTGGCCCCCTTCATCGCCACCCTGGGGATGCTCTACGTGGTACGCGGCGCGGCGCTTCTGTTCAACGACGGTGCGACCTTCTCGGAGCTCGGCGGCCATGCCGAATTCGGCAACACCGGCTTCGCGCTGCTCGGTGGTGGCACGCTGTTCAACGTCGGCTATCCGGTCTGGCTGCTGGTGGCGATGACCGTGCTGGCCGCCGCCATCGCCGCGCGCACTCCGATCGGCCGCTACATCTATGCGATCGGCGGCAACGAGCGCGCCGCGCTGTTCTCCGGGCTCAAGGTCAAGAAGGTGAAGCTGTTCGTCTACGCCTTCTCGGGCTTTTGCGCCGCGCTGGTCGGACTGGTGGTCACCTCCCAGCTGCAGACCGCCCACCCGATGACCGGCAACACCTACGAGCTGATGGCGATCGCCGCGGTGGTACTCGGCGGCACCGCGCTATCCGGCGGACGTGGCACCGTGATCGGCTCGGTGATCGGCGCCTGTGTGATCAGCATCCTCAACGATGGGATGGTGATGTCCGGGGTCAGCAGCTTCTGGCAGATGGTGATCATGGGGCTGGTGATCATCCTCGCGGTGGTGATCGACCAGCTCCAGCAGCGGCTGCAGAAGAAGGTGATGGTCGCGCTCTGAGGATCATGCGGCGAGGACTGCGCGGAGAAGGTCGTGCTCAGGCCCCTTCGAGCCGCTCGAGCACCTTGGGCAGTTCGCGCACGTGGCGCACGCGGTGGACGTTGCCGGGCAGCGGGCGGGGCTGGTCGAAGATGTCGATCCATACCGCCTGCATACCGAGCCGCGCGGCGGGTTCGATGTCGTGCTCCCAGGAGTCGCCGACGTGGATCGCATGGCGCGGGTCGATGCCGCCGAGCGCTTCGAGGGCGTGGAGGAAGACCCGCTCGTCGGGCTTCGGCATGCCGATCTCACCGGCC